>NZ_SOHI01000024.1:0-365624 GCF_004403585.1 Cryobacterium sp. Hb1
AAGCCACCAGCCCGCCGCTGATACGGCATAGTAGAAAACACAGATAGTGGTCCTGTTTTCAAACGGCACTATTGGCCCCGTTTTGGCCCAGCGTTAACACGGCGCCGGATGCGGCGAACAACCAGGCCGCGAGCACGCGGCGCACGCGATAGTCCAGAAGCAAGAAAACAAAGTGAACAGCGAGGATGAGCACGGTATACAAGAAAATATAGGTTCCGGCTGCGACAATAACTGCGTAAAGAGCCCACCAGCGCCAGTCTCTGGTGCGCGCGGCCACCAGAAGGACGATGGTGACCCACACTGCAACCGCTGCACTCAGCGCAAACGAACGAGCTTCGATACCCATGGAGGTCGTGCGCGGGAGCACAGCAAAGATCACACCTGCGATGACGGCAACTCTCAGGCTCGTCATAGACGTGACCAAGATGACCAGCCCTGCAGCCGCAGCGCCAACGGCAAGCGCTGAGAGCGACCGTGTCGCCAACTCGGACGCGCCGAACATACCTACCCATAGCTTTAGTAGGGAGTAGTACGCGGCGTGCACCGCATCCTTGTGTTCGATAAACGCAAAGAGCTCCTGCCAACTGAGCCGGACCGCCCGAAGTGTCGCGACCTCGTCACTCCAAAAAGCGGGAACCCCGGAGCCAGCGATTGAGATGACGAGGGCAACCAGGCCAACGACCGCCGCTGTTCGGTTCCTCCTGCCGGGGGCATAATTGCTTACTTCGCCCGCGAGGTGGACTCTCGAAACCATAATTGGAAGTGCGTGCACGGTTGGCCCCCCTGATCGATTTCTGAGCCTATTCCATACGATCCTTTGGCGAGAACTCGCACGTCCCTCAAGCCGAACCTCCTACGGGACGTTCGGGCTCAGGCCACGCGGATGGGTTTTGATTATCGGAAGCTATCTTCCTATAGTGGAACTTATGGCACGTAGACGACCCGGCACACTTTTCCCGATCGAGGTCGACATTCTAGAGAGCGGGCTCGCGCTCCAAGCGAGCGAGGGCAGCTTTTATGGCTTCGCTTTGGCAAAGCATCTCTCCTCCCGCGATGGATCCGCGCTCACGTCGCACGGCACCCTCTACAAGGCGCTGTCTCGGATGGCTGAATCCGGCATCCTCGATGCCAGCTGGGAAGAACCGGCCAGCGCCGAATCCGAAGGTCGGCCCCGTCGCCGGCTTTACACGGTCACTGCGGAAGGTTCGCGTGCCCTCGTCAAAGCTCAGGTGGAAACGCACCGTACCGAGGCAAGCGCGCCCCGCATCGCCCAGGCAGGGGTGACTTTCGCATGAGTGTCTTGACCTCCACTTTCTATCATCACGCCGTTTCCCGTGTCTCTCGCTGGTGCTCGTGGTACACCCGCGAAGTTGATATCGAGGTCGCTGCCACGCGGAGGGACGAACTGGCCTCGGACCTCTATGAGCACGCGATCTGGGCCGATGAATCGGGAACTACGCCACGCGCGGCGGCTCGCGAGATTCTCAGCCGCGCGTTGAGGGGCGCTCCGGCCGACCTGACCTGGCGTCACGCACAGCGCAGAAAAGTCGCCTTGGCAGACCCGACCCGCTTTCGCCGACTTCGAATTGAGGAAGCCGTATCGTCGCTGGTATTAGTCGCGGCTTCCGCGGTGCTGGGCTGGGGACTGTTTGTTCTCACCCGGATTGTACTCAGCACGATCGGCGAGCAGATTCGACCTGGCTCCGCGACCGCCATAACAATCGCGTCGTTCACTGCCCTCGCTGCCTGTGGGCTTGTGTTGTTACTTCAACGGCGGACTCGTGTCGGGGGCGCTCTCATCATGGTGCTTCCGAGTTTTGGACTCGTTCACTTTGGGCTCTATCAGCTCTATTCCCTGAGCACAACGGTGGGAGCCCTGACCTTCACGATGCCAGGGTGGGAGCTTGCTAGCAACAGCCTCATCGTCGGACTCGGCATGTTCTTCACAGCGGCAGCGATCTGGTGGTGGCCGGAACGCCGGACCACCCCGGCAGATACCAGCACCCGACTCAAAACTATTGGAGAGATGGCTCGATGAAGAAGAAACTTGCACTCAGCATCGGTTTGGTCGGAGCAGCATTCCTCACCCTTTCACTGACGGTCTTCGGAATGGGCGCGGCGGCAACGCTCAACCACGCCGACCCGGACCGGCCAACCACACACGCGGCAGAAAGTGACGTCCCCGCCGCGGCAGTCGTCTCCGCCGATGCGATTATCCCCGCGCCAACTGAGACCCCAACAACGACGGAAACGTCGGACGCGGACTCCATCGAACCTTCCGACATCGTCGATCCGCTGCTATCCGACGCCTTCACAGCAATGACCCCCGATGAACAGGCCAACGGGCGCGAGTGGATGCAAACGCAGACGATCACGGCGGCCTGCATGAGAGACAAGGGATACGCGTACACCTTCGAACCATTCTGGGAAAGGGACAACGACAATGCCGTGCGTCCAGTGACGTGGATGAACACGCTTCCCGCCTCCGAGCAGGCAGCCGCCCGACTCGCCCTCAACGGTGACACCGGAGCCGGCGCCGACTACCACTGGGACGACGCTGGATGCTGGGGCTACGCCGTCCATAACATGGGCAACGACAACAAGCACTGACGAGTCGCCGACTTGCACGGCTCGGCTATCGCTGCGGCCGCCGCTTTGACCCACCGGCAATAGGCAACCCATGCCACGCGAAGAAGCACACGAGACCTTGACACTCGGAAGGAAATCATGACCGACAGCGCAACACCCATTCCACCGATCCGACCTGAGACAATCGATGCCCCGAGCACCCAATCGGTCGACATCACACCGTTCGTGACAGAAATGCTGACGCAACTCGGGCAGCGCGACGAGTCGTCGCTGACGACGTAGTCACGATGCTCCCACGGGGATGCCACCAAGGAGGACATCATCGGTCGCGATGGTGAGAGGACGTTCGGTCATAGACCGGGCGCAATGAACGGGGATTTTTGGCAGACACGAGCAGGCGAAGCAAACGGATGGTCGGGATCGCACGGCATGGTCGATTAAAGCGATCGAATCCGTACGCCACCGCCCTCAAACTGGTGGCGGCCATGCTGACCGTTGCCGTGGTCAGCACCTCAGCCGTAGGCGCTGTGGCGGTGTGGAGCTTCAGCAAGACGGTCGACGACAACGCCATCGACATCACCGCTGGCGATACGGCAGAGCCCGTGCCACAGCTCGAGAGCTACGAAAACGGCTTCAACATTCTCATGGTCGGCATCGACAATGATGCAACCCAAAGCGCGGCCTACGGAAAACGTGACGGCACCCGCAACGATGTGAACATTCTCGTGCACGTGTCCGCCGACCACAGCAACGCTGTCGTCGTGAGCATCCCCCGCGACCTCATCGTGCCGCACCCCGCATGCACGGATGCCGAGAGCGGTGCCGAGTTTTCGGCGATGGCCGCCCGCCCCATCAATGAGGCCATGTCCCGGGGCGGACTCCCGTGTGTGGTCAAGACCGTGTCCGAGCTGACGGGACTCACCATTCCGTATGCCGGACTTATCTCGTTCAACGGGGTCGTGCATATGAGCGACGCTGTTGGCGGAGTGCCCATCTGCCTGGATGCACCCATCAACGATGACTCTGCGGGCCTGTATCTGCCCGCGGGCACGAGCGTCGTCGCCGGGGACACCGCACTGGCATTTCTGCGCAGCCGCCACGGCGTCGGCGACCAAAGCGACCTGGCACGAATTTCCTCACAACAGATCTACATGGCGTCGCTCATGCGCACGGTGCAGGGCAACGGAACACTCACGAGCATTCCGACCCTGATCAACCTCGCCAACGCCGCGGCCACCAATATTAAGCTGTCGACGTCCCTCGCCAATATCGACACCATGGTGTCCATGGCCCTGGCCCTCCAAGACATCGACCTGGATCGGTTGCTGTTCGTGCAATATCCCGGCACGACCGGAGACTCCAACTTCCCCGGCAAGGTCGTTCCCCTGGAAGCGGTGGCCGCCGAAATGTTCGCCAAACTCGCCATCGATGAGCCCTTCACCCTCCCCGGAACAACACCAACACCAACACCGGATGCACCGGTGCCGGTCGAAACGTCAACGCCGGCGACGACCGAAACCGCCATCCCCGCCCCGCAGCCGACCGTTCCAGCGTTGAACGGACTCACCGGGCAAACAGCGCAAGATGACTCGTGCGCCCAAGCTTCCACCGGGTGACAGCGATCACACCGCGCTATGAAACGGACGAAATAGGCGCAGGTTTGTCCGGCCCGCCACGAACAATATCGTGTCCTCCCTGGGGTCCTCCAAGCCGAACCCCTCTAGGGGATGGCCGCCCCATCCCGCAGCCGCGTGCAACTGTAGCGTTTGAGGACGACACTTGATTGGCGGGGATGCGGCGGCAACGAGCGGCCGCGTTCAGGCTGTGGTGGCACGAAGTGCAGATTTCGATTGAAGGCGTTGTATGGGTGTGGATCTCGCTGATCGTTTCAAACCGAGGGCCGGCGCTTCAAGCTGATGCCAGGAAAGAGTCGCGACCGCCAGAGTGAAGACGATCGTCAATGCCACCGAGAACGCGACCGGAAGATCTGGATTCACTTGGATGACCAGCTGCTGGATTGGATATCCCCACAAGTAGACGCCGTAGGACAAGTCGACGCCAGAGCTCGATTCTCGAGAGCGCAGTGCAATGGCAAGGACGATCGCGGGTACGACAAGCCACGCAGCGGTCGTTGCGACCGGTGCGCTGAATTCGCCGAGCAGGAGCCATACAACGCCAAGGCTCACGATGAGCACGGTTGGGAAATGCCGATGATCCACGCGGAGGTGGCAGGCGAGGGCACCGATCGCGAAGTAGGAGCACACCGCTCCGACCGCGCGGAGCGATTCCAGTGCGCCTCCAGCGGGCTGCAGCGCGAGAGCGATGGCTGCCGAGCCGAGGATGAGGGTTCCGATCCAGGCGAATCTCCGCAGCGCGATGCCGAGAAGCGCGGTCGCGAGGTAGCAACAGGCTTCGATGCCCAGCGTCCACAGGGACCCGTTCACGGCTGGCGAGACGTGGGAGTCGAAGACACCGGGGAGTTCGTACTGGGGGACGAGCAGCACACCGGATAGGTAGAGCCAGGTCTGCGAGGTGCTCAGGTATTCGCGCAGGGTGAGGTCGGTTGCGAGCGGCCCGATGACGACGACTGTGAGGAGCACGACCGCCGCGAGGGCGGGCAGGATGCGTAATGCTCGATTGCGCAAAAAGGAGAGAAGGTTGGGCCAGCGGTTCCAACTCGACGTGATCAGGTACCCGCTAATCGTGAAAAAGATATACAGCCCGAGGGTGTGGAGAGGGATCCCGCCCACGCGTGGTGCCGGCGTTATACCGTTCAGGACGTACCCGTGCCCGACGACCACGGTAACAGCCGCGAGAAGTCTTAGCTGCCGCATGAGGCGAGCCAGTTGTTCACTGTGGTGCGCGCTTCAGCAAGGCTGTGGACGCCGATGAGGTCTCGAACCTCGGCGGGCGTATAGGCGATGGCGGTGAGACGCAGCTCGACGGAGTGCTCCATGCGCGGGAGCGCGGCTTCCGGTTCCGCACCCAGGAGGAGGGCGATGGCGTATTGCACGCCCTGCTCCCGCCCAAACGCGGGGCCGTCAACCACATTGGGGGCTGCGCAGCTTTCGGAGGTGTACACCGCTTGTCCATAGCTGGCGAGGATCGCAGCGTCCGAGTCGCCTAAACGCATGGAGACCGCATTGATTGGGGACCCGTGTTCCTGCCCATCGCTGAAGCCGCCGACATACGGGGTGACTGCCGCTCGCATCGGGAGGCCGGCGGCAACTCCACGGTGAAATGCCTGAGTCACGACGGGACGGATCGCCGGTCCGAACTCGGTATCCTGCTCAGGCCAGAGACACACTTGCGGGGATGTGCCCTCACACTGCAATTCGGTGAGGTCCCGTGCGACCTGACTGGCTTGACCCAGCGCAGGAACGGACGGTGCGAACGCCACGAGTATCGCCACGATTGTCACTGCCACGCCAGCGAACGACACCGACCTTCGCACGCCGGGGCGTACGGCGACCAGCAGCAGGGTGATTGCGGCGAGTGCTGCGCCACTGGCGATGGCGATGAGCTGAGCCTGCGGATGCGGGACGACATCGACCCAGAGGCAGCACTGGGTCAGGCCGGCGCCGGTCACATTGCGCCACGCCAGCACAACACCATCGAGGGGCACTGAGTACCACGCGTAGAGCAGCACGCCCGCGACAGGAACCGCCAGCACCGGGGGTAACACGGCACCGAGAGCGAAACCTACGGCCACCGCACCAAGTGCGAGCCCGGCAAACGCCAGCGGAACGATCAGTGCGCTTGGCGATCCCGTCGCGGGGAGGCCGGAAAAGAGAAGGCTCAGAAGAACCACCACCAGGTAACCGAGCAGCAGACTGGCCAGCACCGGCGTCATTGCCCATGCCGCCCTGGCTACGCGCTTCCGCGGCCCAACGCCTGAAGCGGCTCGCCGGCCGTGCTGGTGCCCTGTCATGGCGGCGATTGCCGCCGCCAGCGGGAGGGCGAACGGTGCCGACGATCCACCCGCCGCCAGGACCGCAGGCCAGTAGCGCTCCACCAAGAACGCGTTTGGCCCCTGCCCCGATGCCCACAGCATCACGATCAGCAGGACCAGCCCACCCCAGAAACTGGGCGACGTTCGAGCTCGCAGCCAGAGGCCCCGGCTGGCGAGATGAAAATCCTCCAGCAGGTCGCCATGCCGTCGCTGGCGCAGCTCGACGAGCGTGTCAACGACTTCAGCTCCGTACTGCTCCCGCCACCACTGGGGGAAAAGCCGGATCGCCAACCGGGTCGTCGGGCCGAGTGGCTTCACCGTAACGGGGTAACTCATGCCCAGGCTCCGCCACCCCAGCCGAAGGCGAAACCAGGGCGGTGCCGGAGGCGGATAGTTGCCCGAGCAGCAAGCTGCTCCATCCGAGCGATCTCCTGAGTGAGGGTCGCAGCGCCGTCATCGGTCAGTTCGTAATATCGACGCAGTCGACCATCAATGACTTCCTCCCCCGCAGGAGAGATGAGCCCTTCCTTTCGCAACCGATCCAACGCTGTGTATAGCGTCGCCACGCGAAGAGTCACTCGACCGTCCGAAAGCGTCTCAGCCTCAGCGATGAGGCCGTAACCATGTTTCCGTCCCTCCGCCAGAGCCGCAAGGATCAGAAATGTGGGCTCATGGAGGGCAGTGGAAGACATAAGATCAACATACATCAGCGACCGATACATATCAACGCTCGAGTGTTCATATGTTGATTTTCACGATACCGCTCACGAGGTCGTCGCTAACCAGCAGCAGGTGCGGAGGCACTACTAGGCGACCCTCGGCTCGCTTTCCGGAAGAGGAACGTCCACCGGGACACCCCGGCACGCACGGAGCACCGAAGGTGATCCGCACGGTTTCTGGGTGTGGCTTTTAGATTTGTATGGCGGTGTTTCTTCTGAATTTGATGGCGGCATTGACGGCGAGACCCCAATGACCCCGTCGTGTATCCCGGAATGACGGGACCAACCCACCATTTTCATCGGGAACTAACGGCATAACGGGACCACAGATCGCCACCATAGACCGGCAAAGTCCACAGGTGGTCAACAGCCGTAGATCAATCTGGGGTGCACCCCAACTATGCGTCAGGCGCCCTTATCTGAGGTCGTCAGGAGAGTGCCATGTTTTGATTGGTAGACCTCCGGGCATCCGCCGGAAGTCCCATCTCACCACATCAACCAAAGGAGATCCCATGTCCTCACCCCGCCGCGCCCTGATCGTCATCGACGCCCAACAGGAGTATTTCGAAGGACTGCTGCCGATCCAATACCCCGCACGCGATGAGTCACTTATTCGTATTACCGAGGCGATGGACGTTGCTGAGCAGGCTGGCATTCCGGTCGTCGTTGGGCAACATCAATCCCCTGCGGGTTTCCCGGTCTTCGCGCCGGAGTCGTCGACCTTCGAATTGCGTCCCGAGATCGCGAAGCGCGCCGACAACGTGGCCCATCGCTTCACGAAGTCATTCGCCAGTATCTTCGCGGGTACTGGCCTCGAGGAATGGTTGCGCGAGCGCGGGATCGACACAATCACCATCGTGGGCTACATGACGAACAACTGCGTTATCGGTTCCGCCGCCGCTGCCGAACCCCTCGGATTCACCGTTGAGGTGCTGTCGGATGCAACCGGAGCCATCGACATCGTGAATTCCGCCGGTTCTGCGCCGGCAAAGCGGGTGCACGAGACAATCATGGCCGTCCTGAACTCCAATTGGGCTGCGGTCGCCACGACGAGCGCCTGGACCGAAGCCGTAACATCCGAGAACGCTGTCGCAGGAGACAACCTCATCGAGTCAGCTGCCCGGGGGCGGGACGCCAGGTAATTCAACGGACAGCAGGAATCGGTACGCAATGTCGTACCGGTTCCTGCGCTTCCATGCTTTTGAAGGTATGAAAGTGCGTGATCAGTACGCAGCAGCGGAACCCCGAACGGGAAACAAGCATTAGAGTTTCGTTCGAATGGCCTCCCTGCCGATGCTCATTCTGAACGTGCTTTCGGTCGCGCCGCGGCACGGATATGGCATCTCCCAGTCCCTCGCGTCGGCGGGGCTCCAACCCATCAAGGGCGCCCAACTGTATCCCGCGCTGGTACGACTCAAGGACGAGGGAGCGATCGTCGCACGCCGGGAGCAAAGCGAGTCTGGTCCCGCTCGCAAGGTCTATGACCTCACGGCGATCGGTCATGCGCAGAGGGAAGCGCTGCGCGGTCAATGGTTCGCCTTCATAGACGCGGCGGAAGCCGTGGGCCGCGCAGACTGAGCCGAGGAATTCCCAAATCTCTTTGGGATGGAGATGAACGCCTTGCGTGCATTGAGGTAGCGGCGGCCTTCGGCCCATTTGTTGGTCTGTTTGGCGAGCATGGTGGCCCGATGGACTCGGTTCCGGGCATTCTCACCGGCGGGTGAAAATCTGTTCGACCGTCGCTATTTCCGCGGTAACGTCGTTTTCTGGCGTATGGGTCAAGATGAGCTTGTCACTCTCGCATCCCACCTCGGCGGTGGTGTCCGGCGTAGGAGTGAAGTCCTGCTCGTCAGTCGTTGTTTCGCCGCCTTTCGCGACCGTTGTCGTTCCGGAGCCCTTCGTCCAGACAACCTCCCCGTAATTCAGTTCGGAGCCGTGGACGCTGTATCGCTGTTCCGCGGATCCTTTGATGATCTGGTCAACGGTTGCCTCGACACCTTCCACGACAGTCTTCATCGAACTGGTCACATTTACCTGGACCATTACAGTGTCGTCATCAAAGATGATCGTGTAGTTTCCGGTCGTCATATCCGCGGTGGAGTTTGCCTCCGCTGACGCGACAAAGTCGAGGTCCCACGCTCCCAAAAGGCAGGACCTACCACCTGTGGATTGACCACCGTTAGATGTGCACCCTGTCACCGAAACGCCGATCAGGCCCATCGCTGCGATGGCCATGGCAAGCCTGATCAAGCGGAGTCGGGGGCCTACCGCGCGCTGTGCGCGTGTGCGGTGAGCTTGCGCGCTGAGCTTTTCGTTCCCTCTAAACATCGCAGCGTGTCCGGGGACTTTCAACAGGAGATCATCTTGATATAGCTGTTGCCAACGTTCACGTAAATGATCCAACTCGTCGATCCGCACGGTGTCACACACTTGCGCGTGCCGTCGACAAAGAAGTAGTCCGGCTTGAGTTTTATGGAAACGGACGAGCAGTTGCATTAGGTCAGCGTGAAGCAGTTGTCGTCGCCGTATCTGACGTTTTCACCGCACCTGAGAGCGGCCCTAGTGACGTCAGTTGTCACCTCGGTGACCGCGACATCGAGGTTATCGTTGGTCGCGGCCTGGTCCTCGACCAACTCAATTGTTATGGTCACAGCCTCACCGGGCACCACTTCGATGGATTGTGTCACGCTCGGCACAGACGCGGCCGGCTCCGCAGACATCGCCGCGGTCCCGCCGAACACTGCCAGAGCCGCTGCCAGCACGCCGCCGATCGCTAGGTTCGCTACGTCCCGTGCAACTCTCACAATTTGGCTCCTGCCATTTTGATGGTCTATCCGGCGCCGAAGAATCGTTCTGCGTGATTTTCGACTTTTTACAGACGCTTCGCCTTCTTGCGAGCCGCATTCTCACAGGGCGATATTGAGCCGAGAACCAAACTGCGGCGCAAATCGCTTTCTGGTCTAGATCGTAGCGAATGTCAACTGCACCCTATGTAGGCTTTTCGGTGGACAGGCACGCGATGTACTCCTGGCCGAGAAGGGCCCAAACCAGGGGTCAAGCCCCCGGGATGTGGTGTCGCGGTCGGTGATCGGCCTACGGACGGTGGGATGAGGTAGTCAGCGTACCCGTCACAGTCACATGTGTCCGCAGCCGAACCTTCAGCGGACAATAGCGGTAACGGCACAATAAGTGGATGACACTTGATAAGGAGCTCGACCGGATCTTCGCTGATCGCGATCGGAATGACATGCAGCCCACAATCGATGCGCTGCGATTAATTTTGGCGGAGCACCCGGCTGACGCTCGCGTGCTCTACGAAGTCGGCGGCGCTTACGACACTGTCGGTAAGGAGCAGACCGCGCGATCGTTCTACGAGCAAGCCCTCCAGGCTGGCCTCGCGGGTGATCTGCTGCGCCGATGCTACGTCCAGTACGGATCCACGCTGCGAAATCTCGGCGACTTCGCTCGCTCGGTGGAAGTCTTCGAGCGTGCCCGACAAGACTTCCCGGACTCACCATCGCTGGCGGTGTTCCAAGCGATCTCCCTTCATGCTTCCAGCCGCTTCGATGAAGCTGTCGCTGCGTTGCTCGAAGTGGTCGCTGAACGTGTTGAGTCGCCAGATATTGAACGGTATAAGCCATCCATCCGCGGCAATGCCGCCTACATCCGGTCCCTCGCGACCTCCGCGCAGCCAGCGAAGCAACACAACACCCGTTAACGGGACGGCGAGCGGGAAAGCCGAGCAGGGATCGACGACTCTCGCTCCAGTCCCGCAAGCCGAACGGTTTACGGGCTTGCCATGGATGCTCTCATGAGCTCATCCGTCGAATGACAGTCCTCATGGGAGGCTTGAATCTGACGGAGGCTGCCAACGAAGTCGCCGCCATGCACTGCACAGACGAACTCGTACCTTTTGACCCAACCCTGACACGAAGGGGCCGCCGCCCCAGCAGTCGTACACCGCAGGTGCATGCATCAACGGACACAACGACAATCCGAGGAAAATCATGAAAAAAATTTCTACACTCTGCTCCGGAATAGCCGTCATTTTCTTCTTGACTGGCTGCGCTGGCCAGGTGGGTGGTGAGGCAGCGTCTTCAACCCCGTCGCCCACTAGTACCGGTTACCCATCGGCTTCCGCTTCGCCCGTGGCGCCTGATCGGGGGCAGTCCGAGCCCACCGGAGACGCCTCGGTCCCCGCAATCGATCCGGATGTGACTGCGATGCCCGCCGGAGCCGCTAAGTGTGACGGAGACAACCTGGGTATTTCCATCGCCGCACAGCCGATGGCCAGCGGAGCCGGTTCGTTCTTCTCCGAGATCACGTTTACTAACACCGGCGGCGACGCCTGTTGGGTCGAGGGACCGCCTTCCATCTTCAACCTCGCGGACAGCGCTACGGGGGCAATCGCAGGGAAGCGCGCGGCAGACAGCGGCATGCCGGAGGTGGTGCAACTCGCTCCTGGGGCGTCGGCTTACAGCACCATCCATTTCAGCAATGCCGGAGCGTACGACTGTGGCACCGCCGTCGCCGATGTGGCCTACGTGAGTCCACCCAACTGGGATTCGTCGCGGACCATAACGCTGGAAAGTCCCGTCACCGTGTGCAACACACCCGCTACCTACACGGTGTCGTGGATCAGCGCGACCAGTCTCTTCTGATCTAAAGGCATGGGCAGCAACTGATTACGCCTATGCCACGAAGGAGTAGACAACCGGGTTTTATGCCAAGCATCGGTCACCTGCTTGTCAGAGCGGAACCAACGAGACAAGACTTCAGCTCAACGGGCTGAGCCGGTGGAGAGCGCTAGGTGCATCACAACTTTAGGGTTTCGAGACGCCGGCATCCGGATCACATTTCGCCGCCACATAGCGCCGAAAGTCACACCCCGAAATCGTGTGGCGCGCCGATTCTCATAACTACGTCGCATAACCGCATGCCTGAAGCGTGGTACTTGCCATTAGTTATGAGACACGCCGGGAGCAAAAATGACGAAACTGACCGGTGGCGTTTTTCGAAGTCGCCTGCACAAGTGGTCGGACTCGCGCTCACACCTCGCTCCAGCCACCGACGAACCTCAATGCCCGTGAGGCCCCCCTTACGCGACGGTTCATAGCGATCGAAGCGTCGCGCCATTCCCGCGGTCGAGGCCTCGGCTGGACCGGCGATGGGGCCGACTGCCATACTGGGCTCGGCGGGGAGGGGACCTGATGCCACGACTGACGACATTTTTTCTGGGGAGCATCGCTCTGGTGCTCGGACTGGTGGCCTGCTCACCCCCGACGATCGAGACTCCGCCGGTCGAAACGGCGATCCAAACGGATGCGCCGGCCCCGACCGACGACACGGCCGACGTCGTCATCCCCGACGGTGTCATCGGCACGGCCGAGCTCACACCGGCCTCGGGCGACAACACCATCTCCGGAACCGTCGTGGTCACCGCGGAAGGCGGCGGGTTCGACGTCGCGCTGAAGGACTTCAACTCGGACGTTCCCGGAGGCGTGCAACTGTTCTTCAGTCCCTGGTCGAAGACGACGACCTGCCTGGCCGACATGTACAACTTCTCGTTCGGTAACCTCTCCACGGACGCCGATCAGCCCGGGCTGAGCCTGGGCGACAGGGACTTCTCCCGGGGCGACCCCAGTTACTATCTGACCGCCGTCATCACCGCGAGCACCCCGGCCACGACCGATCCTGACGGCTGCGTGCTCACTCCCCGGGCGGTCGGCACGATCACCTGGGAGGTGCCGGACACCCGCCCCGGGTTACTCGCCGTCGATACAGGCGCTCGGTTCGGCGCTGGCGGCGCCACCGCCACAGCCACAGCCACAGCCACAGCCACAGCCACAGCCACAGCCACAGCCACAGCCACAGCCACAGCCACAGCCACAGCCACAGCCACAGCCGGTGATTCTCCCATNGCCGGTGATTCTCCCATCTCCTACCGTGCGGTCGCCGGCGACACGCTCAACGACATCGCCGACCGCTTCGGCATCACGCTCGACGACCTCGGCTTCCTCAACCCGCTTACCAGCCGGCAGCTCCAGCCCGGAGACGATCTAAACCTTCAGGTGGCGCTGCGCGGCGGCGCCTCGGTCCCGCCACCCTCAGCCTGAACCCCACTCCACGCATGAACCGCCGCGGCCGTCTCGCAAGGGGAAGGCTCAACGGGTGCGCTGACGCCTGAACCGCCGACATCCGGTCGGGCGATCCGTCACCGGCCACCTCAGATGATTGCCCGGTTTGGCTCCCGAACGTAGGGTTGAATCATGGCTGAGCATGAAGAGGTGGCAGTTTTTCTGGGTGACTGGCATGCCGAGGGCACTTCTTATGGTGGTGACGAGCAGTCGCTGGACAATCCGCATGCGGGAGCGAGTCCGTGGAACAGCATCCACTCCGCCCGGTGGCATTCGGGCAACTACTTCATCGTGCAAGATGAGCGCGCGAACGGTCCGTTCAACACACTTAGTCTGATGGGCTGGGACGCTGAAGCCGGCCGCTATTTCGCCCGAACGGTCGAGAATCACGGCTTCGCACGCGATTACACTCTGACTGTCGACGGTCATACTTGGACGCTGACGGGCGAGCACGAGCGAGCAACGTATCGATTTGGCGAAGACGGTCGCAGCCAAGAGATCGCTTGGGAGTGGAAACCCGCTGAAGTATGGTTACCGCTTTGCGACCGCACCGCTAATCGCATCAACTGATCGAGCACCAACGGCTTTCAACGGTGGGTAAGTCTGCCTAGCGCTGTGTCATACGGGAGCCCCTGCGGGACGAGCCCATCTCAAGAACGCTTGATGGGTTCAGGACGCAATTTCGAGAGTGACCGGGGCCGCTTCTTCAGGGCCGCCACAACGCGCGCTACCGCCGACTCGGACCCAGTTGAGCGTCACGTCCTCGTCGGCGAGGACAATTCCGCTCGCTGAGAAAGCGCGGAGTGTCACATTTTCCGGGGACGACATGCTGAGGGCGATCTCCCACGAGCGGTCATTGATCTTGGAAGCAAAATACGAGAGCTCCACTGCACGGGGATCGGGCGTGTACGTCTCAAGATCTTCCGGCCACAGAATCTCTCCGGGAGCGTGCTCGTCGGAGTACGGCTGGCTTGGAGCGGGAGTTGAACACTCATCATCGATGCACAGCTGCACGAGGCTGACGTCATCGGTTCCGCCGTCAAGCGTCACTGTAAGCGTGTTTGCCCACCCGATCGCCGTACACGCATTCATAATCGGACCCGAGCAGCCTGACAGTACTGCACTCGCGATGAACACAGCGCTAAGCCCGACGAGACGCTTGCCCGCCGTGGCCAGTACGGTGTTAGCCATGTCGTCCCCGTTCACTCCTTACCACTGAGGCTAGCGGAGCCGCTGATTGCGGCGCGCGCAGTCTGCATCACCGTCTGTGGTTGATTGAACGCGTTCTAATCCCCGTCAGCTTGAGCGCGTACAGCACGGCTTGCCACGGCGGCGGCAGAAAGCACGAAGACGACCAACCCAGCGGCACCGATGAAAATCGATGTGAGCGCAATCGGCAAAGAAACAGGAAGGAAGGACGGACAGCAAAGCAAAGGCGATTGCGCCCCAGCCCGCCCATTGCGTCGGCCGTTTCTCTGCTTGATGTGCGGTGAGCCACGCACTATCGCTCGCCATCGTCACAGGAAGACGTATGCCAGCAACCGGATTGCGTCCAAGACGTCCGCTGACTGCAGCCTGCGCCATCCCGAGCACCAGAACGCCAACGCCCACCATGACCACGAACAGCACCAACCTGGCCATTATCTTGTCGCCCATATCTTCTGCCTACGATCTGCGTCATCCGCCCACCAAACGACTGCACGCCCGTAAGCGGAACCCCCCCCATCGGGACGGTCAGGGGCTAATTCTTCAGAGCGATGCGTGCCAGGTTCGCCGAGTGGCAAGCCGGGCGGTCAGGAAGAGCGCAAAGCCCAGGACTCCGAGGATCGCGGCGAATGTGATTCCCCAGTCCCACACGCTGGTCTGGGTATGTACTAGGAGGAGTTCATGCTCGCTTGTGAAATAGGAGCATTGGACCCCAATGGGGAAGAACGACAATAAGCCGTCCGTAGTCCATCCTGCTGAGGGCAAAGGCAGACTGCCTAGCTCGGGGTTCTGAGAGCAGGATTCTCTGAGACCCGCATGGGAGATGATCGCGAACTGAAGCCCAGCCAGGGTGATGAGGGCGAGCGACGGAATGCCGAGGATCCAGGACCGCGCTGTCACGGCGAGGAGCACGGGAAAAGCCGGTCTTTGCAATTGCATTTCGTGTACCCCCCTTCCTGACAGAGTACGTGCTGCCAGTCACCGGGTATGCGTTTGAAGAAATCACAAGCCTGACAGAGTCAGTGCCCGCAGCCGAGCCCTCACCGAAACAGTTCGTGTCCACCAGGCGGGTCGAGTTCATGGCCGCGTGATTGGAGCGATCGCACCAAGGCGACGGTACTGAGCGCGGTCAGCGCAACTACCGCGGTCAGGCTGCCGATACCAAGACCGGTGGCGAACCAGCCGGGAGACATAATCAACTCCAATCCGTTTGCATCCAAATAGCGACATTGCAGTCCTACAGGCCAGACAGAAAAACTACCTGAAGCGCCGAGCTCGCGCACGGCACCATCCGGTATCTGTTGGGAAATGGCGCACTGATAGTCCGGGGCTCGCGCCTGATAGGCGGCAGCGGCAACGGGCACGCTGCAGAGCAAGGCGGCGGCGAGGAGGACCACGGTCAGTCCAATTTGGAAGCTTCGGTTCATACCTGATCGAACCACACATGTGCGGGTGAGCTCATGAGACGGGCTCTCAACGGTGAGCGGAACAGGTCAACGTCGCCTTGACGGGTCACCGGGTGGCTCGCCAGCTGCGTCGCAGGGGAACAGCGAAGGACCTAAGCTGCCAGCATGACGGATGGCAGTGAGCGGGGTCGATACGTACCGATGCAACGAGGATCGGTCGGTATCGAGCGCGCTCAGCGCCTGCCGTTCGACATTTCCAGCCTGTCAGTGACTGGTCTGGTCATCATCTGCGAACTCGGTGATCCGGTTCCAGAAAACGTCAGGCCAACTATGACCATGACGATGACCCAGTATTTGCGCCTATCTGACGAATCCATGATTCGTCTCGATATGGATCGCGGAGTGTCCGCGTCCAAGTACGGTCATGGGGCTGTCTCTTGGAAACGCTCCGCAGCCGACGTGATCGAGGAAGTTCTCAACCTGGTGCGGGGGGATGACGCTTCGAAACCCGATTCCTTTCCGTGGGAAGCATATGCGGAGGCCGCACAGCTGAGGGGAATCGCAGTTGACGCAGAGGCACTGCGCGATCTTCCGCACACAGTGCTGCTGTCGGATGAGCTCGCCGCAATCTACGAATTCTGAGCAACGACTGGCCTGCACCTCAAGAGTGCTCCCGGTCCTGAACTTTGGCGTCCCACAAGCCGAACCCCGAGCGGGACGCCGAGTTTTCTAGCGATGTTGAGCCGCCGCACCACGACCGCTCCGCTCGTGGCGCTGGAGGTCCCGGAGCTTGGCGCTCGTCCGCCTTACTTAAAAGCGCCTTTGGACCCGTGGAGTTGGCCACCCGGCCTGAGCGGTAACGAGTTGTCATCATACGGCTCTGTAGTGCTTCATGCTGCGCACCGAAATGCCACACTCGTTTCATGACTTCCCATATTCGGTTGAAAAGTCGCCTCGGATTAGTGCTTCCCGCGGTGGCCATTGTGGTCGTTACTTGGCTCGTATTCTGGATGGCGCAAGGATTCCCCACGGCGTGTAACCTCATGGGTCCCTGCTCTGGCCGCGATGTGCGGGTGGCGCCCGCTCTGCTTTTCGGCGGGATGATGCTTGCACCGTTGGCGGCAGTGATTCTCATGTCGGTCGTTCGCTTACCGGCGGGCTGGCTCGTCCGACTGTCCTATGTCGCCCTCGTGCTGCTATCGGTTGTCGGGTACGTCGTTATCAGCTTCAGCGGAGGGTTCAGCGTTGATCCGGCATTCCTCGCTGGTCTCCTCGGAACGTTCGGGACGGCACTGCTCGCCTATGTGGGAATCATTACCCTTCGACGCGAGACTTGAGCGGCTACGCTTCCAAGCCGGGACCCGGCTGGTAAGCCCTTTATATGCAACGGCATCGTGCAGGTGCCCTGCCGATTCCCGGCGCCACGCGGCGCGCCATACGTGATGGCGATTGGTGCCGAACTCCGACGTCGAACAGCTCGGACCATGCTTCGCCGAATGGCTTGCAGCCCAAACGAAGCGAGATTCGAAGACCGCCCGTAGAGAAACGCTAAACGACGCCGAGTATGTCTAGCACCTGCGGGTTGGTCCCCTCGGTACGGGCCGGCGGCGGCCGCTGCTGTTAGACAGGGCATATGAACATCGATCCTGCGACAGTGGTGAATCTCGAGCGAGAGAGACTTCGCGCGCTCGTCGAACGCGACATGGTCGTTGCGGAGCGCCTCCACGCACCCGATTACCAACTTGTGACGCCCAACGGGTCCACACGGACAAAATCGGCCTATCTCAGCGACGTGGAATCGAAGCGACTCGAGTACCACGTATTCGAGCCCGAATCAGAAATCTCCGTCAGAATCGTCAGGAAACCTGACGATTCTGAACTACATTGCACGAACAGTTCTTAGCGTCGGCACCGCCGATGAGCTTGAAATCCGCGCTTGGAACACGGATGTTTACGAGTATCAGGATCGCCATTGGATGGTCGTCTGGTCGCAGGCCACCGCAATAGCTCCATAGGGAGGCCGGCTGCGTTCCAATGCCCGTAGGGGAACCCCAACTGAGACACGAGAAGGCGCCGTGACGCCTACTCACGCAGGCGGACTATCCAGCCGACGATTTTTCCGTGATGACCGCGCAACTGGCGAAAGCTCAGCACACTGTGCTGCATGGCGCCCCTTGTGTCCGGCACCAGAACACCGCGTTCCTCTGGATCCTTCGACGGGTGGTAGCGAACCGAGATCTGATCAATTCGGGCAACGCGACCGGACAGCTGCGTCCGATCTGACCGGTCGGAAGGGTCGCGGGCGGCGTCGGCATAGGTGTCGAGCTGCAAGGGGATCGTGCGGCGGCCGGCGAACAGGCGGGAAACCCAGTTCTGGTCCATGGGCACCAGCGACCAGTCGACGTGTTGGTCAAGTGCAACGCCCAAACTGTCCTCAGCAACCTGCCATTCTGTGAACCACACGTCGGTATCGCGGGGTTCCTGGCTCGGGACGATGTCCTCCGGCTCGATAGCCTCCACGTCCACCCGATCGATTGGCTCGTAGGTGCCGACGTAGCGAACCCGAACACCGGTATCGCGCTTGCTCTCTTTATTCGAAACAGGCGTTAGCTGGCTTCCAAGATCCTTCATGGCACCAGACTAGGAACCCCCTTGCCGCATTGCAATCTGCCGCCAACAGCAGCCCTCTATTCTGATAACCGACACATCGTAGAGAAATACTCATAGCTACGCGGGAGTCAGTTGCTCAGGTGCCACTTGTCGCGGCGGCCTGCGGCAGGGTTCCGGGTACGAGAGTCGCGCCTGACCAGCACAGCAGTGCTGTGCTGCGATATCTGAAGAGGGAGCAATAGATGAAACGATCGCCCATCACCACCGCACTTGACGTGATCGCCGTCACCGCATTGGTCGTCTCGGCAACTACGGACGTCGTCAAGGCCAGAGAGGAATGGCGACTTCGCCTGGGCTCCGCATGGGCAGACCTCTGTCGTCCGCGCCGATTTCGGAGGCAACTTCAGCAACGGATGGATCAAAAGACGAGCCCTGAACTTGCCGACCTGATCTACCAAGGAAATATGGATCAAGCGATCGAACTCGCAAACCAGCTCAACCCAGATGAGATCCGTAAGCGTATTTTGTTTGACGACGAACGGCACCTTCATGACGAGGCGCCCTGTGATGTTTTCCTTCGCCGCTGGTACCAGACTCTGGAGAGCCCCTACCTGCGTGCTGAAGCTGCGGACTGTTTTGTGAGCGCCTATACGACGGAACTCGCGCCCGTACCCAACGGCGAGTACATCGGTGCCTACATGCGTACCGAATCGTTGCGCGAACTCATCACAAAAATCGCCAGCGCGATCCTGGGCCCGGAATTGAAAGACCTGGAAGACACTCCTGAGCACCCGCTCGATGCCGCCTCGGCAGAAAAGTGGCGTGCCGTCGGCCGGATCCTTGCAGATATCGAGCTGCCTCCCGTCGTATCACCAGTCGCTCCTCCGGAGGAAGAAGAGACGAACTGACACAGGTGGCACCCGCGCATCCGACCGCGGGTACCACCCACCCCCTGGTTTCCGCCCTTCCGCAGGGGAACCCCCTGCGGGACAATCGCTCAAATCCGTTAGCGTAGCTTGAATGGCTATGCACGACGACGAGTTGCATATTGACGAGCAAGCAGCTCGCCGGCTGATATCGGACCAGTTTCCCGAATGGCGCCTTGAACCCGTCCGTCGCATCGTGACGGACGGTACGGTGAACGCCATCTTTCGAATCGGTGCCGACCTCACGGCACGATTCCCGCTGCGCTGCGCTGCGCCAGCTGATGTGACCTCCGAACTCAACCGAGAAGCCTCAGCAATGCGCGAGCTGGCGACGTGTTGTCCGGTCCCGACTCCGGTGCCCGTGGTCGTAGGCAATCCGGGTTACGGCTTCCCCCTGCCATGGTCTGTACAGACGTGGCTACACGGGGCCGTGGCAACGCCCAAAGGTTTAGCGCACTCCAACATGTTCGCTCATGACCTCACCGGCCTCGTGCATTCGCTTCGCGCCGCGGCAACCAAAGGACGCCACTTCGCGGGCGCTGGTCGCGGTGGAGATCTGAAGGACTCCGACGAGTGGATGGAACTCTGTTTCCGAGAAAGCGCCGGGTTGCTTCCCGTCGATCGGCTACGCATTCTCTGGATGAAGTTTCGGAGTTTGCCGCCTTCTGGCCGCGAGGTGATGACTCACGGCGATTTGACTCCGAGCAATCTCCTCGTCGAGGGCGACCGACTGGTTGGCGTCCTGGATGGCGGTGGGTTCGCTCCGGCCGACCCGTCACTCGATCTTGTCGCCGCGTGGCACCTGCTCGATGACGAGAGACGAGCGCTCGTCCGTAGCGAGCTGCCTTGCGATGACCTCGAATGGTGGCGCGGAGCCGCGTGGGCGTTCCAACAGGCGATGGGCCTGGTGTGGTACTACCGGGAGTCGAACCCAGGGATGAGCACCCTCGGGCAGACCACCTTGGCGCGCATCGTCAACGACCCAGAGTTTTCGGCGCCTACCTCCGGTAGCCCGGGAGCCCGTTAGGGGAACCCCCTACGGGATGGCCTCGTCAGTCGATCACAGCAGCGACGGCTTCGATCTCGACGAGCTGATCCGTACACCCGAGGACGGTGACGCCTATGAGCGTGCTCGGTACGTCATGCGTTCCAAAGGCCTCGCGAACGACTGCCCAGGTCTTGACGAGGTCGCTCTGATTAGAGGAGGCGACGAGAACTCGTGTGCTCAGGACATCATCAAGTCGGGCGCCCGCTGCGTGCAGGGCAATAACGAGGTTTTCCATCGCCTTGCTGGCCTGCGCCGAGTAGTCTCCGACTCCTGCGGTGCTGCCATCGAGATTGAGCGGGCAGGCGCCGGCCAGAAAAATGAGGCGCGCCTCAGCCGGAGCTGTTGCCGCGTAGGCATACTGTGCCACATTGGAAAGCTCAGCAGAACGGATCAAGACAACATTTTGGGACATGCCCTCACTGTATTGGAGAGCCAACGCGCGGCTGGCTTGCTCACGAACGCCCGCAAACCGAACCTCTACCGGTCACGCGCATTCCTCAGCGGGACATGATTCCGGAAGGCTCAGGCCTTACGAGCCGCCACAGAGAACATCAGCGGCACCCTCTCGCGACCCGAGGCCAAAGCAAATCCGGCCGGCGTCTCTACGAGTGGGGGCAACGGCTTCCAGGGCATAGCGGCCCGTCCACCCTCGCAGGCCGTCGAGGTGCGAGTGTGGTCGACCACGTGCTGCCCGCGGAGGTTCCTTGGCCGTCCCCAGCCTGATCAATCCGTGCAACGTTCGGCTCGCGGCCTCAAGCGTCGTTCGGTCAAGGCCTCGACGGCTTGGAGGGTCAGGCGGCCATCGCCCCGTAACGCTTGTGGCCTTTGACGTCGTAGCGGTCGAGCATCATGACCTTCGACCAGACGCGGATGAATTCGCGGACGAACCGCTCTTGCCCGTCGCTGCCCGCGTAGGCGTCGGCGATCGACCGCAGTTGCGCATTCGAGCCGAATACCAGGTCATTCCGGGAGGCCCTCCAGCGAGCCTCGCCGGTCGCCTGAACCCGACCAGTGAAGGTCATCGCGGTCTCGTCGTCCTTCGTCCAGATGAGGTCAGTGTCGGTCAGATTCACGAGGAAGTCGGTCGTCAGGGCTCCGACGTGATCCGTGAGCACACCCACGTCGGACTCGTCCCAGTTGCTGCCGAGCACGCGGAGCCCGGCGTGCAGGACGGTCCACTCCGGTGCGGTGAGAGTGAACAGGTTCGCCTTGTCGAGGAATGCCGCCTCGGGCGCGACGCCCGGAGCAAACTCTTCGAAGCGCTCGGACACGAAGTTGCGGAACCCGTCCGCAATGGGTCGCAGCCACTCGAACATCTCGATGTCGGTCAACTCCTGCGTCGTGTCGACACGGCCTGGCGTAAACGGCACGCTGGCGTCAGATCCTGCCGCCCGTGCCGCCTGCTCCACGGCGGCGCTGCCGGCGAGGACGATGAGGTCGGCGAGAGACACCGTCCGTCCGCCCGACGTCGCCGTGAAAGCCGCCTGCACGTTCCGGAGCGCGTCGATGACTGGGACGGTGCGTCGGTTGACCGCCCAGTCTTTCTGCGGCGACAAGGCCAGGCGGGCACCGTTCGCCCCTCCGCGCTTGTCGCTGTCGCGGTAGGTCGAGGCGGCGGAGAACGCCGTGTAGACGAGGTCGGACACGGACAGCCCGGTCGCGAGGACGGCTTCCTTGAGCGCTGCCACGTCGGCCTCGTCGAGTGAGGATCCTGCTGCGTCCGGGAGCGGGTCCTGCCAGAGCAGGTCGTCGGCGATGGTGACCTCCGGGCCGAGGTACCGGTGCTTCGGCCCCATGTCGCGGTGCGTGAGCTTGTACCAGGCCTTCGAGAACGCGAGGGTGAACAGATCGAAGTCGGCCAGGAAACGCTCGCATATGGCCCGATACTCCGGGTCGACCTTGAGTGCGAGGTCCGAGGTCATCATCATGAGCGGGTTCATCTGACCGGGTACGTGGGCGTCCGGAGTCTTCGGCGCCTCCGAGTCAGTCGGTGTCCACTGCAGCGCGCCGGCCGGGCTTTTCGTCTGCTCGTAGTCGTACGCGAACAGGTTTTCGAGGTAGGTGTTGTCCCACTGTGTAGGGTTCGGAGACCAGCTGCCCTCGATGCCGTTGGTCGAAGTGTGCTCGGCACTGCCGGTACCCACCGGGTTGTGCCAACCGAGCCCCATCGACTCGATCGGGGCTTTCTCGGGTGATGGTCCGATGTCGGATGCGGGTACCTGGCCGTGGCTCTTACCGAACGCGTGGCCACCGGCGATCAATGCCACCGTTTCCTCGTCGTTCATCGCCATCCGCGTGAACGTGATGCGAATGTCGCGTGCTGAGCCCAGCGGGTCGCCGTTCGAATAGGGCCCCTCAGGGTTGACGTAGATGAGCGCCTGGTGCGACGCGGCCAGGGGGCTCTGCAAGTCGTAGCCCGCGTCGCCGTTCTGACCATGCCAGCGTTCGTCGCGGCTCACCATCTCGTCAGGGCTCGCGACCGCGTGCGGGTTCCAGACCTCCGGGCCCCACCAGGTGCCGTCGTCCGGTTCCCACGCATCGAGTCGTCCACCACCGAAGCCGTACGTCGGCAGGCCCATCAACTCGAGGGAGCAGTTGCCGGTCAAGACCATCAGGTCGGCCCACGACAGAGCGTTGCCGTACTGGTGCTTGATCGGCTGTAGGAGTCGTCGTGATTTGTCGGTGTTGCCGTTGTCCCACCAGCTTCCGATTGGTGCGAACCGCTGCATCGCGGTGCCCGCTCCGCCACGGCCGTCGGCAATTCGGTACGTGCCGGCGGCATGCCACGCCATTCGGATCATCTGTGGACCGTAGTTGCCGTAGTCCGCCGGCCACCAGTCGACCGATGTGGTGAGCAGCCGCTTGATGTCCGACTTGAGCGTCGTGAGGTCGATCGTGGCGAAAGCCGCCGCGTAGTCGAAGTCCGCGCCGAGCGGGTCGGCGTCTACGCCGTTCCGGTGGAGAAGCTCAACCCGGAGACGCTGCGGGTACCAACTGTCCAGGGTCGGCGACTGACCGAAGGTGCCACCGAGGTGGTCGCCACCTGCTGGCAGCGCACCGCTCATGTGGAAACTGCATGTGTTGGTCTGGTCGTCAGTGCCCATTGATGCTCCCTGTGTGCTTTGGCTGGATGAGAAACGGTGTCGTCGGGGTCACAATTTAACGATTAGCCGCCGCATCGCAGCGGCGTCAATCTGTGGTGCAGCGATGCTTCGACGCTGCTGTGAGGCGGTGCGTCGCGGGCTGCCGACGTGACGGGAAGCCCGATAGAGAGATCGTATTCCCGCAAGGTGCGCGTGGCCTGCCAAGAAAGTGACTGACTTCTAGACGGCGGTGGTGCGGTGGCCGAGCGCACGACGGCCACACCAAATAAAGCCCTGCGCCGATTGCTGCGGTGCGGGCGGTGCGAAGCCCGGTGAAACCGACGCCGGAGGAGGGGGGCTGTCGAGAGCTTGATTTCCGCGAAGCGTGTTCCGCTCGCGGTGACCTGGGAGCACCCCCGCCAGAGGCTCCTAGGGGGGACGGTTATCGGGGCAGCTCATCAGTCAGGTCGAAGTTCATTTGAATACGCCGGCCGTACCCAAGTCCTCGCTGTTGCTCTGCCGCTGACAGATCACGAAGAAAATCAGAATCGGGATCACGCTCGATGAAACCACAGCTCAAGTAGAAGGGCGCATTCCATGGAACGTCCGTGAACGTTCGCAAGGTAACCCGTTTGCATCCGCGCAGTCGTGATTCGCTCTTGACTGCCTCGACGAGCGCGCGCCCATACCCGCGGTGTGCCGCCGACGGCATGACCGACAGCTGCTCGAGATGACTGCTGCCAGGGACTTCGAGGACATGGGCAAACCCGATCGGGTCCGATTCCGGATTTTCGCTGGCTAAGAGGATGAAGCCACTCTGCAGTGAGGGCGTCGTATAGGAAGGAGCAGGCCGCCAGTCGACTATCGAGAACACGGTCGCGAACAGCGCATCTGCTTCATTCTCGATCGCTTCAAGAAACTCCAGGTCGTCGGCCGTCGCCTGTCGCACAAAAGTCCTCCACATGACTCCGAATGTAGCTTGACGAAGGGTGCCGTAAGCCGGACCCTCACGGGTTGCTTTTGGCGGATCGCGCGCTAGCTTTCATGCGAGTCATCCTGAGACTTGTCGAGCGCAAATTTTTGCAGATAGCGGGGACGACCGTAATAGATGAACGCCGCTAGCCCGCAGATGAACTGAATAACACCGAGTACCAACACGAATATGTCACCCGGCTCGCCCTCCCCCTCAGCGATCCGAAGTAAAACTTGCGCCAGGCCAGCGACAGCGAGGACCGCGGCCGCCAGGATGATGACGGTGCTTCGCGTCTTGCTGATCGGGGGTATCGAATCCATGCAGCCAAGCATACGCTCGGAGAAATTTGCGTGTCGCTCATGCGACCGCCCGCAAGCCGGACCCCCTGCGCGACGGATCCGCGGCCAATCGGGCCGATTGCCGAGCGCCCAGATTCTGGGTCAGTGGGGGGACCGTAGCTGGTCGCCCGGCTGGAGCGCCGTGCCGGCTGCGCACCCGAGCTCTCCGGGCTGAAGCAGAATCTTGGGCACCTGCAACACCTGCACGCCGACGACGTCTCGTTTCACGAGCAGGCAGTCGTCCCCATCGCCCATCGCGAAGCCGATGTCGCCGTCGACTACCGTCGCCTCGGGATCGAACGCGACCTCACGCTCACCGGTCGGCTGCGGCATCCGCTTGACGATCTCGGCGACTATGTCATCAGCGGATGCCGCGGACGGCGCGTTTGTCAGCACCTCGACGACGAGAGCCTCCGCTCCGTCGGGAACAACGTCAACCAAGCGGGTGTCGACCGGAGGGGGGATGCGCTTTGCGTCCGGCGGGCAAGCGATGTCGTGGGCGACCGCTGTGTCGTCGCTCCATTCGCCGGGCTCCTCGGTCGCGACGCCCCAGAAATCAAACTGCGACTCAAAGCAAGCGACGTGCGGCCCTTCGTTCGGGGTGGGCTGCATCGTCGCACGAAACTGCAGCGCTCCAACTGGTTCGCCGTGGATCGCGCCGGGATATGGTTCGTAGCCGATCAACTCGACCACGGACGATTTCTCGGTGTCGGTGTCAGCCCAGCGGGCATAGTCATCGATCACGTCCGTCCCCTCACGGTAGAGACCCCGAGAGACGTCAGCGACTGCCTTGCGCGCCGACACTTGTGACACCGCGTCCAACGCCGGGACTGCTCCCGCGCAACCAGTGAGCGTGCCGCACACCGCGAGGGACAACCATACGACGGTGCTCGGACGGTGTCGGTTCGAAACGGAATGGCGCACGTTGTTGATCAAACCACAAGTCGGCCGGATGTTGTTGCGTGGGGGATGGCCCACATCAGCACGGCGTGCACGCCGAAGGCGAAGTCAAGCGGTGGTAATCATGTCATCGACGGTACCGCGGCCCCCGCCCGCAAGGGGGACGGCGACCAGGACACGCGAACAGTCGATCCGTATGGGGAACCCCTTACGGGCGTTCTTCGGCTAAAGCAGTCCAAAGCCGAAGGGCTCGGATCCTCAGCCCGCAAAGCGGTTCCGAGTCCTGGAAAAGACCTCGCGGTATCTATGACTGGCGTTACTGTCTCCTGACCTATTCTTGAGGACACGTGGACAAAACGGGTGCCAGCGGTCATGTACTGAGTGAATGTACTTATCGGAGGGCGCACCATGGACAACACTGAACTCGAACTCTTGCTCCGAGAGACGGCACCCCAGCCGCTGCTGCCCACAGGCTTGACCGGGCATCGTGAGCGGATCCTCGCTGAAGCAAAGCCGCGCCGTGCACGTCGTTTGCAGGCGTGGACCGCCGGCGTCGCAGCTTCGGTGTTGCTTCTCGGTGGAGGGTCAGCAGCGATGGCTGCCGGCGGCATGGAAACGCCCTGGGGTTGGGTCGCGGACAATGTCTTCTCAGTCTCCAATGGTGCCGAGATCTGCTTCGCAGGATTCACCGTCAGCTTCTTGGATGGCGTAGACGAGGACTCAGACATCGCGCGTGAAACACGAACGTTCGTGGGCGCTCTCGATCTTGAAACGTTGGACACCGCGCAGATGGAAGCCGAAAACCGCCAGTCGTATCTCAACGCCCACGATGAGAGTGGCGATGTAAATCCGATCACCATGAGCGATGCGCAGGCCAAGCAGATGGCTGTGTGGCGGGTGGCCTCGAACTTGACGTGGGAGCACCTGGAGGCAAAGGGTTACGACCCCAATCTCGTCGGCTTCAACATGGCTGCGGAAGGGTGCGGCTTGTGAGCACTGCGGACTGTCAAGCTCGCTTTAAGATTGCTATAAAAGACAGCGAAGGCGACCTATTCCGCTACTTCTTGCGCAGGATCTCGAACCCGGCTGACGCCGCCGAAGCATATGGTGAGCTACTCATCACGGCATGGAAACTCCATCGCAAAATGCCGACAGACGCGACAGAAGCACGCATGTGGCTATTCGGCATCGCTCACAATGTGTTGCGAAGCACCCGACGCAACTCTGCACGCCACTCGGCCGCGGTGCAGAGATTCGCCGACGAACTGCGAACCACTCCGGCACCCCAGCCCGAAGACAAGGTCGTTGAGCTCCGAGACGCGATCGCATCACTTTCCGCCGGTGAAAGTGGATTAGTCCGACTGATCTACTGGGACGGCTTTAAATCACACGAGGCAGCAGCCATCCTCGGCATCAACCCCTCAACCGTCAGATCGAGGATGACAAAAGCCAAGGCGCAGCTACGAGCGCTACTGTCAACGGCACGGCCCGAGCCAGCGAACCTCGCACACGTTCCGTGTTTATCCGTTCGATAGCTCGCCAAATGCCAGCAGGACTTCTACTTATCCACGGCGGTATGCTGCCCCTTCAGCGCCGACACCGCCAACACCGCCAGACGATGCCCGCAAAGGGAACCCCTTGCGGGACAAATGGCGCGTCGGCGAAAAGTGGTCAGTGTGATGTTTTGGTGCTCTTTGCCAGAGCCATTGGAAGCTTTTTAGAGCTGCAACGACGGAGGCGATTCTTTTCGACTGCGATGGCATTTTCATTGCGATAAAACCGTTCGGTATTTGCCGGAGAAATCTCATGATGAATATGTATGCTCAGAGCGAGATATCGAGGAATGTCGACACGTTGGACGGAAGTATATGCAGTCGGATCCGGGTACCACTCCAGATGAAAACTTAGTTGAGGTTTTCAAGGCCCTGGGCAATCCGATTCGACTCCGAATACTTCAATGGCTGAAGAATCCTGAGGTCAATTTCGCTGACTACGAGCCGATCGCTGACCGCGTTGAGGTTGGCGTGTGCGTGAGTCATATTCAGGCGAAAGCCGGGCTGGCACAGTCCACCATCTCGGCCTACATGGCGGTACTCGAACGAGCCGGTCTCGTCACGTCAACCCGGATCGGCAAGTGGACGCACTACCGTCGGGATGAATCGCACATTGAAAAGCTCGTGAATTCCTTGGGACGAGACCTTTAACGCCCGGGAAAGTTGATTACCTCTTACTTGTGACACTCATCATATCGGTATTATTCGATATGACGATACGATGTGCAGATGAACTTACCTCCGGACGCAGCCGAGCACACGGCGAAACCAACAGCTTTGATAGTGCACGCTCATCCCGAACCTAATTCGTTTAGTAATGCGCAGATGCGGTCTGCCAGGTCATCCCTGCAGGACCAGGGCTACGACGTCAAAACAATATATTTGTACGAGAACGGCTGGTCACCCGTGCTTGATCACTCAGAGTTCCCGTCGGCCTCGACATATTTCAAACCGCAGGCCGAACAAATGGCCGCAGCAAACGCTGGAACTCTCGCGCCTGAAGTTCGTGCAGACCTCGACGCGCTACTAGATGCCGATCTCCTCGTACTGTCGTTCCCCCTCTGGTGGTTCTCCCTCCCCGCGATTCTCAAGGGGTGGATTGACCGAGTGTTTGTCATGGGAGCCGTTTTCGGAGGCGATCACGGACTCTTCGACCAGGCTGCCCTTGCAGGTCACAAAGCAGTCTTGCTCATAACTACCGGAGGTTCGCCAGACTCGTTCGGTGAGGGCAGCCGATTTGGCGTCCTCGACACGCACCTATTCCACATACATTTCGGGATGCTTCGCTTCGTCGGCTACGACGTTCTGGAACCGATCGTCACGTACGGGCCAGCTCATCTCGACGCCGATAATCGTAAAGCCGCGCTCTCCGCAATTCATGACGCGTTCGAACGGATTGCCACACGAGCCGCGCTACCGCTCACCACACCGGTCCCACCTCAAAATCCTTAGAGGAACGCCAAATTGCATGACCCGAAATCTTCGGAGCGACGTGAATTGGCATCCTTGAGCGAAAGAAGCTTGGGGTCACGATGCGAGAAGTCCTTTGCAATAGTTCCGTAAGGGGAACCCTCTGCGGGACGGCTTCGTCATTGTGTGTGCCGAGTACCTGGTCTGTGAAATGGCGTTGTTCTGACAGCGGTATATGGCGGGCGTCAGTTCGTGAACCAGCACTGGGCGCTCTTGCGCGATGCGGGCGATGCCGAATGGAATTTTCGGGCGTCTGTTTCGGGGCCTCTTGAGGGAGGCGGGCAACAGGAGGACCAGGTCTTGCGCTGGCTAGCTGATAGCGCGATTCACGGATATCGCAAAGTCAACCAATATCGACAGGGGTCTATTCATGGTGCAGCGGTGTCGTTTGACGACATGGTTGCCCTGATACTCGAAATCGTCACCGCTATATGGCGGCTGCGCGGCTGCGCTCTCTACATCCTGCACGGGACGCGGGAAGGCCTGGCTTTGGGAGCGGTCGAAGGTGAATGGGATGGAAACGCAAGCTACGTGAGGTAGCGGGATGCAATTTGCACGGATTTCAGAGCGACAACCTAGAAGGTGAGCCCTGCCGCCTTGAGTTCCAAGCGCACAGCGTCCTTCCAATTCGTACCGGGATATTCCACGTAGCTCAGACTCGCGAAGTCAGAGGGGCGTTCGATTTGCGTTGACGACGAAATCTGTTCACTCACCCGAGTCGTAATACGCAAACAATGTTCTTTAACGCTGGAAGCCCGGGCAATGACCCTCATTTGTTTGAGACGCGAATACCCTCGCATAACTTGTTTGATTTAGGAATTTTGACGTCGCTTCAATCGCAAGTTACCCTCCAAATAGCGAATGCACATTCGAGTGAGAATTCGCCAACGGCAATTAATATGATCGGGGTAAATAAATGCGCGTAAAAACTTTAGTGACATTAGCAGTGGCAGCGACGCTGTCCATCGGTGGCAGCGTTGTAGGCGCGACCGCGGCGTTCGCTGATGCGAGTGGTACATCCAGCTATGGATGTACAGCCACCTCTTACACGCCCTACAAGGCCGGATCAGGGCAAATTTACGGACGTGGGTACGTGTCCTGTTCCGGATCTCCGAATCGGACGGTCTTTATCGAAGTCCACCGGAGCGAGGGGTGGTGGCATCCGGTAATCGCCACGAACAGCGACTCACGCGCTAGCACTATCTATTCCATCAGTGCCCAGGGCTGCGACGACAACTCGGGGCATGTCTATTTTGACGAGGTGTCGATGTCAGGTGGCGCCGAGATAAATAGCGGCAATTCCAGAACTCTCTCCACGGACTGCCCCCTCTAGTGGTTGTCGTCCTCAGCGCTAAGGACTTGACGGTCCAATACAACGGTACCTCCTCCCCGCAAATCCAGAACTTTAACCTGGAACTGGACGGGGGCGTTGTCGCCATCGTTGGTCGCAACGGTGCAGGAAAGTCCACGCTGCTGAGGACTCTCGTGGGGATTCAGAAGGTCGGTGCCGGGACTCTGGAAGTTCTTGGCACCGACCTTCGCTCGGCTGGGCCGAAGTACGACTTGCTCAGCCGAATTGGGTTTCTGCCCCAGGACTTTGGCTATGTACCGAGCTTCACTGTCGAAGAATTCGTCATGTATGGCGCATGGCTCAAACGACTTCCGCGAAAACATATCCCCATCGCCGCGCGTGACGCCATCGAGCAAGTGGGTCTCGGCTCGGCGTGCAACACAAGAGTTGGAAAGTTATCTGGCGGAATGAGGCGGCGGGCCGGAATCGCTCAGGCAATCGTTCATTCGCCCGACCTGCTGATTCTCGACGAACCAACCTCGGGCCTCGATCCCGAGCAGCGGATCAGCTTTCGCGAACTTATTCGATCGATTCAAGCCGAACGTTGCGTTATTCTCAGCTCCCACCTTATCGAGGACGTGCGAGCACTCGCCTCTCGAGTGCTCGTCCTTGACGCAGGTAAGAACTTGTTCGACGGAACTGTTCCAGAGCTCGAGGGTCAGGAACTGCCAAATGCCCCCGGCGATTCAGCGCTTGAGCGGGGCTACACAAGCGTGATCGCTGGGAATCGGGCGGCAGACCAATGAGGCAACTCAAGCTTGAGCTTCGACATTCATCGTTTCGATTCGTAGCTCCGGCCCTGGCCATCCTCGCCATAGGGGTCGGTGTCACGAGTTCATGGACTCAGGTAGCGAGTTGGCAGAACATCTCCGAAGCGCTCCTGCAGACAACACATTTCCTTGCTCCATTCCTTGCCGGATTTGGGGCGTGGGAGTCGTTCAGATCCGCACGTAGAAACCTGACGGTGTCAGAAAGTACGGCATCTCTCAGCCTCGCCTCCATACGCGCACCACAGTTCATCGCCATGGTGCTGTGGGTGATTGCCCTCACGATCGTGATCTTCCTGTCGCTCCTTATACGAGCGGGAATCATAGGTCATCTAGACGGGTCGGCTGAGATATTTAGTCTCACTTTGGCCGTTGCAGCGAACGTTTTGTTCATCACGGTCGGTTTCGTAGTCGCTGAGATCACGCGGCAGTGGTGGTCCATTCCTTTCGCTGTGCTCATTCCACTAGCCCTATATGCAATTGAGCTCTTTGGAAATGGAACGCGTTGGTTGTTGGCGCTCAACCCCCTGCATGGCTACATTGCGGCCAATGGTCAGCTCCCTGATTCATCTGCGTTTGCTGGCCAATGCCTTGTCGCACTGGCCAGCGTCCTACTGCTAATCGCGGTCGCAATGAGTCGCGACAGGACACGAAGCGCGGTGACGATCGGGTTGATCGGGATCCTCGCCATAGTTCCGCTCGTCACCGGTGGCGCTCTGGTTGCTTCGAGCAACGGCCAGGAGTGGAGGGCGCAGGCCGACGCTGAGCTGGAATGGACAACGGAAAAGAAGAACGGGGTATCGGTCACTGTTTTGAGCACGTACACGCCTGTCCTCGATCAGCTCACCAGCACCTGGGCGCGAATTTCGGACCTCACCTCGACAAGCGACCTCGCCTTCACCTCACTTCAACAGGACCTCGATCCCGCCTACGACCCCGAAGCACCCAGCAAAACGTTCTTCCGTCTCGACCTGAACCCGAGAGCGGCCGACATCGTTTCAAGCTCCATCGAGGCAGGGTTTAACGATGTTTCCGCATGCACTCCTAATGATCAGTCCGGAGACTTCTGGCTGCAGGGCCATCTGATCGTCCAGTCGTGGTTCATGGATAGGCGCGCTTTTGGCTCGAATGTCTCCGTTGACAGCGACCCGCGCGTAGGCGAAGCGCTGTCGGCTTTGTTCTCGCTGTCTCCCGACGAAGCACGCGCATGGGTCAAAGAGCACCCACAGAACATCCGAACCTGTTCGTGGGGCTACGCAGACTTCGAGTTCTAGATGCGGCTGTTCCTCAGGAGCCGCGCTCTTCTGGCTTGCGTCCTATTCGCCACCGCCCTCGAAGCGTCATTACCGCTTTGGGGTGCGAGGGCGTTCAAGATCACTTATCCCGGCTTCTTCGAAGCCGTACCTCTTGGCGTACCAGCTCAGTTCGCGGCTGTTGCAGCGATTCTCTACAGCACCGACTCAGCGTTCCACCCCCTCGAACGGATGGCCGCACGTCCGCTATTTCCAATGCGCCTGTTGTCCCTCCTAATCGTCACAACCCCACCGCTTGGCGTGCTCGTCCTGGCCTGCGCGGTGATGGGCGATTCTGGAACTATTGGGTGGGCCGCACCCGTTCGAGCTTTCCTTGGAATGCTCGGGCTCGGATTAGTCGCCGCTCAATTTATCGATAGGCGGCTAGCGGGCCTGTCCGCTGTCCTTGCCATAGCTGCCCCCATGACCCTCAACCCGATTCAAGTTACCGGGTTCGAGGTTTGGGGATTTGCCTATTCAGGTTCCCCTGAGCCAACATCGTGGCTCGTTGCCACTGCCCTTTTCGTCTTAGGGAGCATCCTTCATGTCACATTCCTACCAAGGGGACCCCAACTCGCAAGCTGACCGTGGCGCATAAGACTTCCATTTCGCCCCGTGCTCAGCTCCTGATGCCACGAACACTTTCATATATATATTTTTTACGACGCTCTTCTTTAGAACGGTCCCCAACTCGCTCGGTTGCTCAGCCACAACCAAGTTGGGAGGTGAGACCGGTGCCTGCCGCTGCGTCAAGACTATAAGTCTCGCTTCCGGCAGTCGGTCCGCGGTGGACCAGCTGCGGCGGCAGCAACGTCAGATGTCGCGAGGCTTTCCATCACTCGAGGCCGGCAACGACCTCGACGACCTCAAGCCCGTCGACGTTGAATAACTGTAGGACACATTCCTGTAAGGGGGACCTCGACCGGGCACCGAATCGCGTGAAGGCAACCGAGTCGACGCCTGAGCTGAGATGCCCGTAAGCCGAACCCCTATGGGAACTGAGCTAGACCTCGGGTTTGTAATGTTCGCGGGCTTGCAGGATGACGATGTGGTCGTCCGTGACGTAATAGACCAAGCGGTTCGTGTCGTCGATGCGGCGGGACCACGCGCCGGAGAGGATGTGCTTGAGGGCCTCGGGTTTGCCGATGCCAGCGAACGGATCGCGCAGTGCGTCGGTAATCAGCTGGTTGATTCGCTTGAGAGTCTTACGGTCCTGAGTCTGCCAGTAGACGTAGTCCTCCCACCCATTCGGGTCGAAGGCGATCGTTCGACTCAAGCGTCGAAGAGATCGTGCTGCTCGAACTCGCCACGCCGGGCCCGCTCAATCGCCGTGAGCAACCGCTCGGCATTGGCGGGGCTCCGCAGCAGGTACGCCGTCTCGGTCATCGCGTCATAGTCCTCCTTTGAGAGGATGACAGCGTTTCCGTGCCGGGATACGACCTCGACTGCGATGTGGTCGTCGTTGACCTGCTGAATGAGCCCGAACAGGCTCTTGCGTGCTTCCGTCGCGGTGATCGCCGACATGATTGCCTCCCTGAGTAGTACTTGATAGCGTACCACTGAAGGATGCGGTGAGGGAAGTGCTCCGTTCCCGAATGGGGAACCCCTTGCGGGACAGCGGGTCAAGGCAATTTACGATGGCGTCGGAAAGCACGCGGATTGCAACCGATGCGCGCCGCATGTCAATCCAAGGTTGACAAATGCGCCAGTCAATCTATGATTGACACATGGTTCACGACAATCCGGCCCTAAAATCTCGGGCAGCATTCACCGCTACATTTATCGCGCTTGCTTCCGTTGGCATCGCCCTTTCCACGCTTCTCGTTGCTTCCATTGTGATCAAGGTCATATTGCTCTTCGTCGCCGCGTTGCTGCTCGGCGCAGTGGGGGCTTCCCTTGCAGTAGTGATCGCACGCGCCAAGCCACCCCGCGACCAGTGAGTGAAGAACCCGAGCAGACCGACGACGGCCTGCGCCGCGCCCTGTCAGACGCAATTGCGTCAGTCGACCCAACTCTGGCGGGGCGCCTTGAACACGAGCCCGACTCCTATCTTGACCTCATTGATCTGACATCCCGGAGCGCTGAGGAAATAGCTCAGCTTTTGCAGTTTGCAGTCGCATCCGCTCGTCAGGCGAGCGTGAGCTGGGAGCGCATCGGGCAGCAACTTGGCATGAGTCGGCAAGCAGCCCAGCAGAGATTCGGGCGGGTTCTCGACAGTACCGACGTTCATTCTTCTGACGAGAAACGTCGACTCTATCCCTTGACGGCGTTTGACGAGATGGACGCGCTAGCCGAAGCTGGACGCGCGGGGTGGCATTCAATTAGCTACGGAATGTACTTCCACGACGTCATCCAATCTAATGAGCAATGGGAACACCTCCGAGTCGCGGCATTCGAATCCAGCCGACACCGATTAGAGGGTGAAGGATGGCGTCGAATAGGAACAATGTGGTTTCCATGGGCCTACTACGCTCGTCCCACGGGAAAGCCCATTGAAGCAGACGGTGCGCCCGCTGATCCAACCGCCTAGCCGAACTTCGGTTCCAAGGTGAGTACCTGGCCGCGATCTCGGCGCCGGTCGTCCTCTGCCCGCATGGGGAACCCCCAACGGGACGAGACGACTTCCGTCTTCGCACCTTTGGTGGACTGACGAGTCTCGCTATGGGCAACGCGGCAGTTCGTGACCAAAGGGACGGAGGAGAGGTTGCACCGAGTCTGTTCCTTTGCATTTCCCTAAGCCGTCGGGGATAGCCCAGCCGCGATGGCTTGGAGCGACCCGCAAGGTAGACTTCTATCCCGACAGATCGTCATCGGGCTGACCTCGATTACTCGATAGGGTGCGGAGATGGCATTGCATCCGATTGGCCTCGTCCCGCTCGTCATCGCTGAGCTGCCCTCTCTCCAGGGTGGATCGATGACCGTGGGTGGCTACCTGCCTCGTGGGCACGTTTCATATGCGCGTGTGATGAATCCCATGCACGACGATGACAATCAACCCCTCGCCTGGTGGACCTTTGCTGCGGAGCAGTCCGAGGTGGACGCAACTACAAAGTGGACCGACCTCAACGACGGCGAGCGGGAAGTAAATCCCACAATCGGGACCATCGAACCCACCGTGGCCGCAACGCTCGCCCGGCTTCTCCGAGCACACACCTCCGCACCCACCGAGTGTTTCTTCCTCGTCTGGGAAGGGTACACCGGCATGCGCGATGACTTACGAGACACGGCAAGCATCACGATCCTGCCCGATCGTGAAGTGCTCATTCTCGCCGGCGACCTCGCCGATGGCGCGGAGCCCTTCGATGGGATGGCCAACGGCAGAAGTGCTCAGTGGTGGATGCCCGCAGACGGTGTGTGGGCAGTCGGGAACGACCTCTACGGCGCGAGCGTCTATATCTCAGGAACCGAAGAGCTGATCACTGATATTCTCGCCGCCGATGACATCGAGGCATACCGTGCGACAGCATCGATGCAGATCGTCTCCGAAGAGTGGGCCTCTTAGCTCCCTGCGATCGCTGGCTCTGGGTCCGTTCCCGATGAGGGAACGCTCACCGGGACGAACGCTGGTGACAACTGTGGGACGATGATCGCGTCAGCGTAGTGCTCAATCGCACCGCCATAGAGTGGGCGCCCTCTTCTCGCCACGCATTAGTTAGCTGATCGATCTCGGCTCTGCTGGGGTCCCTTCGGTTGATCAGTTGCGTGCATATTGGCAGCGCACCCAAGCACAGCGCGGCAGAGGTGCTCCCTGCCGGCGAGGGTGGGTTGACCTGCGCGCCCCGTATGCTTGCATCCGTGATCGCCGCCATCGCCTTCGTCACTCTGATTGGACTGCTGGTTCTCTTCCAGCTTTCCCTCGCCTTCGGTGCGCCGTGGGGACGATTCGCGTGGGGCGGGCAGCATCCCGGCGTGCTGCCGCTCGGGTATCGGATCGCCGCCGGCGTCTCCATCCTGATCTACGGGTTCATCGCCCTGCTCGCCCTCGACCGGGCGGGTGTCGCTGACGTGTTTCCGAACGAGTTCTCGCAAGTGGGGATCTGGGTGGTCTTTGGATACCTCACCCTCGGCGTGATGATGAATGCGATCTCCCGGTCCAAACCGGAGCGGTATGCGATGACACCGGTCGCCCTCGCGCTCGCGATCCTCGCGCTGCTGATCGCGTTGAGCGGCCCCGCCGAGGAATCGTTCGCCGGCATGGTGCTCGATGACGGAGACGGACCGGTGTTCTGCACGACGATCATGGAGTCCTACCCGCCCCAATGCGGCGCCGACTCGCCTGCTATTACCGGATGGGATTGGGCCGCAGTCGAGCACGAGCAGTCGCAATCGATCCGCTGGGGCGAGTACCGATTCAGGGGCGAGCGCGGGGGCAACACCATCTCCGTCAGCGGTTCGACATCGCCGCTGCACTGACCGGGCGGAGGGAAGGAAGCAACGCACCCATGAGGTGTAGCTGTCTTCGGTACGAACTCTGCGTCGGCCGTGATCATCCACGCGGTCTGATGCCCGTAAGCCGGACGCTGAGCGGGACAATCGAACACGCACGGAACGCCAACGATGATCCGCAGCGTATCGAGGCCGCTCCATTCCCGTATGCCCCGCCCGAGAAAATGCCCGGTGAAGGGGGGACATACGGTGCACTTCAGAAGCACGGCCGGATACAGAGGGCTGTGACTTTCGGCGTTATGTGGCGGCGTTCTGTGATCGCTCTTTGGCGCACCAACCCGGTTGCCGGCGCTGGCTCAGAACGCAGTCAGCGTCTTGCGCGCGTGATGGTTACAGCTTGGCGGCAGGGCGGTCACAAAAACACCCGGCTGAGGTCACTCAACCGGGCGTTTCAGGACCTGCCGCTTTTCGGCTGGCCATCCCTCGTGGTGTTACAACTCCTGAGAGCCGCCGCATTACGGGGCTATCGCTTTTTCCGCCCCGAGCGCGCTGCTCAGGACCGGCGAACTCTTACATAGGAATCAGGCCTCGAGCTTTTCAAGCTTCTCGACGATCTTGTTTCGTTCCCGATTCACCTTCCACCAACTGACTGAATGGCGCATGGTGAGCAAACCGATCTCAGCCAGGTCAGGAAGATCCTCCTCGGCCAACTTCTTGTTCACCAACTCCTTGTCGTCGCTGTCAGTGGACTCGATGATGGCATGGGCGCGAGTGACCCGATCCGACGCGAGCGGGTGGGCTGCCACGGCAGCGTTCGCCGAGGCGAGCTTCGCTTGTAGCTCTTCCGTAGATTCACGATTGAACATAGGTCAGCTCCTTACTTTCCCTTGATGCAGGCGAGAGCGGCTTTCGCAAAAGCCCCGCCGAGGGACCCTGTTGAGCCCGATGCAATGATGTTGGAAATCTGCGGTGCATTCAGCCCAATGCCACGAAGGCACCTGATTACTGCCGGTGCAAACCACACCGGGTCGGCAACGACCGGCTACGCGACGTTTTCTGCCGCGGTGTGGTCGACACTCTGTGTCAGTGTCGATCCCTCTACGGCGTAGCTTGTCGAAACGTTGGCGCCGTCGGCATCCACGGCCCATGCGTCGCCCACAATCACTGCCGTGCTGCCGTCAGGATTGAGGATTGCTGCTCCGTCATCCACCAGCGCGAGCGTTTGGCCCTCGTCGAGCGTTACCTCGTACGAGTAATCGGTAGGTGCGTCCGCACCGACAATGGTGGTGAGCATCTGCACACCGAGGTCGCTAACCACAATCGAATTCGCACTCGACTCCCCGGGATACGTCACAGTGCCGTCTGGAAGTGTGACCGGTGCCCCTGCCGCGGACGCATTGGGTAGCTGGATCGTGAAGAGATCGCCGTCCTCGCCGGTCATCGTGACGCCATCGGAAAGGGCGGACGGCACAGATACTTCGCCGCTGCCCAGCTGAGTGGTGCCAGTGCCAGTTGCTACGGAATCGTGAAGCAGGGCGGGGTTAGTGTTTCCGACGTTCGCTAGTGATTCAGCAATCACAGTGGACGATGCGTCAGACTGGTCGGTGGTGCTTGCGAAAGCACTCGCGGGTGCTGCCAGCGTGGCGAAAGCTACTGCGCCTGCCACGCAAAGTGCCGTCGATCAAAAAGACGTTGAACGACCATAAGTTTTCATTTCATACCCCCATTTTGTGTGTACGCGATAGATACTGCGCCTCTGAAAAACTGTATATGTTGAGCGAGCGACACTCAGCTTTCTCTCAGGCTATGCGCCGTCCCAAGAGCATCTCGGACGGCATCGACCCGTCGACGACCTCGGGCCGGCTGATGCTGAACATGCTCGCCACATTGGCCGAGTACGAACGTGAGCTGATCACGGAACGCGTGAACGCCGGGATCACGGCAGCGCGGAAAGGCGGCACCAGGTTCGGGCGGCCCCTGTCGGACCCCGTCGTAGTCGCCGACAAGCTCAAGCTTGTTTCCGAAGCTCGAGCGAAGGGACGGACCGCTGAGGACGCGGCGAAACTCGTCGGGTGGAGCCGGGCCACTTTGTACCGCCACCAGCAGGCCTTCGCGGCTCGCGAGAGCGCGACCGTGTAGGTGACTCGTGGACGCAGCCGAGCGGTGGCATGTTCTTCGGCTGCATGTCGAAGACCAGATCCCGCTCGCTGTCCTCGCCCGAGAGATCGGGATCTCCGCTCGGACACTGCAACGCTGGCGCCGATGGGAAACCCGACCGGCCGTGGCTGACCACAGTGATGGACGACTACTCCCGCGCGATCTGCGGGTACATGGTCTTCACCGGTGCCCCCTCAGCAATCAACACTGCTCTGGCCCTTCGGCAGGCGATCTGGCGAAAAACTGACCCGGCGTGGGCGATGTGCGGTATCCCGGACATCCTGCACGTCGACCACGGCTCCGACTTCATCAGCCACCACCTCGAGCGGACCGCCATTGCCCTGCACGTCAGGATCATCCACTCGACCGTCGGACGACCCCAGGGGCGGGGCAAGATCGAACGGTTTTTCGGCACTATCAACACCGAACTCCTCAGCACCCTCCCCGGACATCTCGGACCCGGCAGCCGGACACCACAACCAGTTCTCGACCTGGCAGGGCTCGATCGCGCGATCGGTGAATTTATCGGCACCTACAACGACAGAGTCCATAGCGAGTTGGGGATCCCGCCGCGGGACGCCTGGGTTGGCGACGGTTGGCTACCCCGAATGCCAGAGAGTCTCGAAGAACTCGACGGGCTGCTCCTTACTGTTCCGAAGAGCCGGGTGGTGCAACGTGATGGCATCCACTTCCAAGGCCAGCGTTACCTCGCCCCGACTCTTGCTCCTTTCGTTGGGCACACCATCACGATCCGGTACGATCCACGCGACATCTCCGAGATCCGCGTTTACGACCGTGACACGTTCATCTGCACCGCCATCGACGAAGCCCACCCCAACCTCCGACTCAGCCTTCGCGACATCGAAACGGCCCGCCGCGCCCGCCGCAAGCAGCTGCGTCGCGCCATCAACGATCGCATCCCAACCATTGCTACCCGCGAGGAACCGCGCACCCCCGGACCGGCGAAGCGGCGGCCGCGGCTGCGCACCTACGAAGAGGACGAGTGATGAACCAAGCATTCATCGTCACCAAGGAACACCGGCGCTTCACCGAATTCGCCAACGCCGTCCGGAAGGAGAAGACCATCGGGATTTGCCACGGGGCCGCTGGCGTCGGTAAAACCAACTCCGCCCGCCGCTACGCGAACTGGGACGCCCTCGAGGCCTACATCAATGATTGGGGACCGCGCGGCGACCAAGACGCTCCGCACTACGCTCTGGCGAACCGATCCCGAACCGTCTTCTACACACCCGAAGTGCTCTGCAGTCCTAAATCGCTGATGAACGAGATCATGCACTGGCAGATCAAAGTCGGGATCTGCGCCGATGAGCGCCTCCGCTCCCTGAGCCCCGGGGCCGCGGCTGCAAAGCAGAAAGACGTCACTCGTTTTGTGGAGCTGCTGATCATCGACGAAGCCGAACGGCTCACTCCCACCGCCCTGGAACCGCTCCGCGACAAACACGACCGCACCCACCTTGCGATGATCTTGATCGGCATGCCCGGCATCGACGAACGATTTCGTCACTACCCCCAGCTCTACAGCCGGCTCGGGTTCTCACACCATTACCGCACCCTCGGACGCGACGAGCTCCTCTTCGTTCTCGACCGCCATTGGAAGCGACTGGGCAGGACTCTCGACCCTGACGACTTCACCGACGCGCAAGCAATCGCCGCCATCGAACGCATCACCCGCGGCAACTTCCGCCTCCTCGAAAGACTCTTCCCCCAAATCAACCGGGTACTCAAGATCAACCAGCTCGACACCATCACCGACGACGTCGTCGAAGCCGCAGCCAGCATCCTCGTCATCGGCAACTAGCGACACGAAGCGATCACAGAACACCGCCAAGAAGCGCTAACAGTCACAACAGAGGGCTACGCACGCGTATTGCACACAACCGCGACCTCACCGCCCAAAAAACGCTTCCGAATCACTGAACTTTTCCGCGCCGCCGAGTTCACGGGTTACCGCGGCAGCCAGTGTGTCGGCGACACCACGACCTCATTCACTCAAATACACACGCCAATTCACTGCCTGCAGGCGGGGTCGGGGCGACCGGTAGACTTGCCGGGTCAAGCATCCGCTATCTCGGGGAGAATTCCACACGTGACCGCTGTTTCCAAAACCTCTTCCCGCGGCGTCGCTGACACCGTTTCCAACGCTATTGCGACGCCCGAAAAGGAGCAGCCCTACGGGGCGCTCGGACTCAAAGCCGACGAGTACGCGAAGATCCGCGAAATTTTGGGCCGCCGCCCAACGTCGGGCGAGCTGGCAATGTACTCGGTGATGTGGAGCGAGCACTGCTCCTATAAAAGCTCCAAGATGTACCTGCGCCAGTTCGGCGATAAAGTCACCCCCGCCATGAAGAAAAACCTCATGGTCGGCATGGGCGAAAATGCCGGTGTTCTCGACGTCGGCGAAGGCTGGGCGGTCACGTTCAAGATCGAATCGCACAACCACCCTTCATACATCGAACCGTTCCAGGGCGCCGCGACCGGCGTCGGCGGCATTGTGCGCGACATCATCTCGATGGGCGCCCGCCCGGTTGCCGTGATGGATGCCCTGCGCTTCGGCGACATCAACGACCCCGATACCGCCCGCGTCGTACACGGCGTGGTCTCGGGCATCAGCTTCTACGGCAACTGCCTCGGCCTGCCGAACATCGGCGGCGAAACCGTGTTCGACCGGGTCTACCAGGGCAACCCGCTCGTCAACGCTCTCTCGGTTGGCGTGCTGCGCCACGAAGACCTGCACCTCGCCAACGCTCGCGGCGTTGGCAACCAGGTCGTGTTGTTTGGAGCCCGCACCGGCGGCGACGGCATCGGCGGGGCATCCATTCTTGCCTCGGACACGTTCAGCGCCGGCGGGCCCACCAAGCGCCCCGCGGTGCAGGTCGGCGACCCGTTCGCCGAGAAGGTGCTCATCGAGTGCTGCCTCGAACTGTTTGCGGGCAAGCTCGTCGAGGGAATCCAGGACCTCGGGGCGGCGGGCATCTCGTGCGCGACCAGCGAACTCGCCTCGAACGGCGACGGTGGCATGTTCATCGAACTCGAGAAGGTGCTGCTGCGCGACCCCACGCTCACCGCCGAAGAGATTCTCATGAGCGAGAGCCAGGAGCGCATGATGGCGATCGTCACGCCCGAAAAGCTCGAGGGCTTTCTCGCCGTCACCAAGAAGTGGGACGTCGAGACCAGCGTTCTCGGCGAGGTCACCGATACCGGCCGGTTGATCATCAACTGGCACGGCGAAGAAATCGTCAACGTTCTGCCGCGCACCGTTGCCGTGGACGGCCCGGTCTACGAGCGTCCGCTCGCCTACCCGACCTGGATCGACGCCCTGCAGGCCGACACTGCCTCCGTGCTGCCGCGCGCGCTCGACGGCGAGACCCTGCGCGAGCAGTTTCTCGATCTGCTCGGCTCGCCCAACCTCGCCGACCCGAGCTGGATCACCGACCAGTACGACCACTACGTGCAGGGCAACACGGCGCTGGCTTTTCCCGACGACGGCGGCATGATCCGCGTCGACGAAGAAAGCGGACTCGGTTTCGCGATCGCCACCGACGCGAACGGCCGTTACTGCCAGCTCGACCCGTACCGCGGCGCGCAACTCGCCCTTGCCGAGGCCTATCGCAACGTCGCCACGACCGGCGCGATCCCGGCCGGCGTCAGCGACTGCCTCAATTTTGGCTCCCCCGAGAACCCCGAGGTCATGTGGCAGTTCCGTGAGGCCGTCACGGCCCTCGCCGACGGATGCCTGGAGCTCGAGATTCCCGTCACCGGCGGCAACGTCTCGTTCTACAACCAGACCGGCGACCAGCCGATTCACCCCACCCCGGTCGTGGCCGTGCTCGGCGTGATCGACAACGTCGCACGCCGCATCCCGAGCGGCTGGCAGGACGACGGGCACAACATCTACTTGCTCGGTGACACCCGCCTCGAACTCGACGGCTCGGCCTGGGCCGGTGTCGTGCACAACCACCTCGGTGGTCGTCCGCCGGTCGTGGATCTCGGCCGGGAGAAGGCCCTCGCCGGACTGCTGCACGCCGCGTCGAAGGAAGCCCTCATCGACAGCGCCCATGACCTCAGCGAGGGTGGGCTCGCCCAGGCCCTCGCCGAAGCCGTGATGCGTTTCGGTGTGGGCGCTCGGGTCTGGCTCGGCGACATTCTGGATCGGGACGGGGTGGATGCATCCACTGCCCTGTTCTCGGAGTCGGCCGGTCGCGTCATCGTAAGCGTGCCGCGCGAAGACGACGTGAAGTTTCTCGGCCTGTGTGCCGGTCGCTACATTCCGGTGCTGCGCATCGGCGTGACCGACGCCACGCTGCACGCCCTCGAGATTCAGGACGTCTTCTCGGCCTCGCTGCCGGAGATGCACAATCGACACCGCACCACTCTCCCCGCCGCCTTCGCCTAACCCTCCCCGGTTTTCGAGGCGTCGACCCGGGCATAACTCCTGCAATTTCTGCAGCGCACCAAGTTCGGTCCCGGAAACATGCGGCACTGTCACCGTCGGCGCGCAAATTGCAGGAGTTATGCGCCAAGAGGCAGGTGGAGCAGATGGAAATGGTTAGAGGAACGGTTCGGCGATCAGGGTCTCGGCTCGCTCCCAGAGGCGGGCGGCCACCGCGCGGTCGCGGGAGGTTCGGGTGGCCGACTGGCGAGTCGGGGCGCCGCGGGTGAGCAGGCGCGGGCCGAAGTAGTCGCCGCCCTGGGCATTTGGGTCGATAGCCGCGCGCACGGTCGACCAGGCGCCGTGGTGCTTGCCCTGGGCTCCGATCACGGTTTGCAGGCCGTCGATCACCCGTTTGCCGCGCGACACCTCATTGATCGAACGGATGCCAGGGGTCAGCCCCGAGATGGAATATCCCGGATGCGCCACCAACGACTGCACCATTCCGGCACCGTTAGCCCGCAGGCGCCGGTCGAGCTCAAACCCGAACACCTGCATGGCAATCTTGGACTGCGCGTAGGCTTTCCACCCGTTGTACGTGGTCGCCAGCTGCAGGTCGTCGAGCGAGGAGTCCATCAGCCGGGAGATCAACGACCCGAGCGACACCACCCGACTACCGGGCGTGCGGCGGAGCGCCATGAGGCTGCCGGCGGTGAGCGCGAAGTGCCCGAGAAAATTCGTCGCGAAGATCAACTCGTTGCCATCGAGGCTCACCTGGCGATCCCTGGACGGATGCACGATTCCGGCGTTGAGAATCAGACCGTCGAGGCGCGGCAGCGCGCGCAAGGTCTCGCTCACGCTTCGAACGGACTGTAGGTCGGCCACGTCGAGCTGCAACACAGAAACGGATGCTCCCGGGACGCGGGCGCGGATGGCCGCCGCCGCGGCATCCGCTTTGGCGAGGTTGCGGCAGGCAAGCACAACGTGAGCACCCGTGCCGGCGAGCTGCTCGCTCGTGAAGTAACCGAGTCCGGCGTTGGCGCCGGTCACGACGAAGGTTTTGCCGGACTGGTCTGGCAGCGAACGCGGGTTCCAGCTCACCCGGCTACGACGCTGAAATCGGCGACGATGCTGGTTCCGCCCCGGCAGAGCGCCCCGGCTCCACCGGCTCGCCGCCAGCGATTCGAACGTGGTGGTGGATCACCTCGGCGATGATGAAGTTGAGAAACTTCTCGGCGAAGGCCGGGTCGAGATGGGCTTCCTCGGCGAGGCCGCGCAGGCGGTCGATCTGCATGAGTTCACGCGCCGGGTCGGCGGCCGGCAGCCCATGGGCCGCCTTGAGCCGCCCGACCTGCTGGGTGAACTTGAACCGCTCGGCCAGCAGGTGAATAAGCGCGGCGTCAATGTTGTCGATGCTCTCGCGAATGCTGTGCAGCTGCAGGGTCGCAGCCGCGTCGGCGTCGGCGTCGGCGTCGGCGGGTAATTCCTCGTGTACGGCCATCCTTTTACGATAATGCATGCCCCCGCGGTCAAGCGGATGCCGCCGCCGCCCGGCTGCGCGCCCCGAACGACCGCAGCCGCAATCGTTTCTGCGTCAGGAGTATGCCAAGCAGCACCAACAGCGCCCCGGTCGGCTCGTGCCAGGAGAATGTTTCCGCGAGCACGAGTACCCCCAGCGCCACGCCGACCACGGGCGTCACATAGGTCACCGTGGACGCATTGGTCGGACCCCAGGCGCGCAACACGTTGATGTTCCAGATGTAGGCCAGGCCGGTGCCGAGCGCACCGAGCGCGAACAGGCACAGCACGATCGGCACGGTCAGCGCCACCGGGCTCCAGGCCAGCGCCGGCGTCAGAAGCAGCATGATGCCACCGGCAATGCCGATGTTCAGAAAAGCGAACGTCGATGCTGCGATCGGCCGCCCACTCAGAAAGCGGCGGGTGTAGCCGAAGGTGAAGCCGTAGCAGACGGCCGCGCCAAGGCAGGCAAGCTGGCCCCAGAGATCGCCCGTGAGCGAGGAATACTGTCACGGACCGATGATCACTACAACACCGACGATGCCGACCACGACGCCCGCAACCTGCGCGCGCACGAGTTTCTCCACTCGAAAGGCAAGCGTCGCCATCAACGCCGTCATGATCGGGGTGACCGCGTTGTAGATGCTCGCCAGGCTCGATGAGACGTATTGTTCGGCCCAGGCGAAGAGCAGGTGCGGAATCACGCATCCGCTGATCGCGATGACCAGAAAATGTAGCCAGACCACGCCCTCCCGCGGCAGCACCGGCCCGCTCCTGATGCGCGGACGGGTCACGAACACGATCAGTCCGAGGGTCAGCCCGCCGAGCACGAGTCGCGACCATGCGATCTGCCCGAAGCTGACGCCATCGAGCGCAACCTTCATGAAGAGAAAGCTCGAGCCCCAAATCACTCCCATGCCAAGAAACTGCAGCACGATGAGGCTTTTACTGGCGGCAGTCGTCGAGGGCACTCCCCGAGCCTATAGCGGCCACGGACCAGCCCGGGCCCGGCGGGGCTCAACGTCTCAAAAGCGGCGAACAATGGCAGCGGATGCTCACACGGGCGCGCCCTGGCCGTGGCCGATTCAGAAAAATCCAACCGGCGGGCCGCGGGAAAGTCGCTGGGTTTGGGGACGCAGGCGCCTGACCACCAGGTTTTCCTGACTTCGCCACCAGAATCATCGTCCACTGATAGGAGCGGATGCCGCTCTCCTACGAAGACGCGTCGGCTCCGGCGTTGCTCTCGGCATCCGGCGTATCAGGCACATCCGGCGCACCCGGCGCATTCCCGGTGGCCTGACCAAAGCCGCCGCTTGGCCCGCCGCCCAGGATTGTGCCGCTCGGCCCGGTGGGACGCAGGTCGCGATAGGTCACGAATCGGCCCGCGAAGCCGTCGAGGCGAGCTTGCAGCCCGGCGCGCACGGCCGGCCATTCGTCAGCGAGGATCGAGTAGACGGCGCTGTCCCGCCAGGTGCCGTCGGCCCGCGGGCAATCACGGCGCACGATGCCCTCGAACGTGGCGCCGATGCCCAGGATGGCGGTGCGGGAACGCTCGTTGCGGGCATCCGCCTGAATCTTGACCCGGCCGAAGCCGTTGTCGAAGGCGGCACCGAGCACGAGCAGTTTGGTTTCGGCATTGACAGGGGTGCCCCAGACGCGCGGGTCGTAGGCGGTCCAGCCGAGGTGGATGGCTTCTTTGACGACGTCGATGTCGCCGAGGGTGGTCGTTCCAACGACGTCACCGTCGTTCGGGCCGCCGAGCAGTCTGACCACGTAGGGCAGGGCCTCCCACTGAAAGTAATCGTGCGCCCACTTGATGAAGCCGTCAACATCCCGCTGCAAGGCGGCCGGGCCGCCACCGTAACCGGCCGCGAACACTTCGGGGTGCGCGATAGCGCGCGCCAGGTCGGGCAACACCGCACTGCCGAGCGGTTGAAGCTGCACAAAACGACCGGTCAGGGTCAGGGAATGGGGTCTCACGGCGTTCACACGACCAGTGTGACAGGTCAAAGTGAGGAACTTTCACTCACCGCGCCAACCGGGCACATTACGGGCCCGGTTGACGATTCAGATCTAGTCGATCAGGTCGTGACGCACCACGATGGCTTCACGGTCGGGGCCGACGCCGATCGCCGAAATGCGCGATCCGCTCATGCTCTCGAGCGCGAGCACATAGTTCTGCGCGGCCTGCGGCAGCTTGTCAAACGTGCGCACGCCGGTGATGTCCTCGGTCCAGCCGGGGAAGTTCTCGTAAATCGGAACGGCGTGGTGAAAGTCGCTCTGCGAGACCGGCACTTCGTCGACGCGCACACCATCAACCGAGTAGGCCACGCAGACTGGGATCTCGGCCAGACCGGTGAGCACATCGAGCTTGGTCAGCACGAAGTCGGTGACGCCATTGATGCGCGCGGTGTAGCGGGCGATCGGAGCGTCGTACCAGCCACAACGGCGCGGGCGCCCGGTGGTGGTGCCGAACTCGAACCCGTTGGCGCGCAGGTAATCGCCCGACTCGTCGAACAGTTCGGTGGGGAACGGACCGCTGCCCACGCGGGTCGTGTAGGCCTTGACGACGGCGATGACCCGGTCGATGCGGTTCGGAGCGATACCCGAACCGGTGACCGCACCGCCCGAGGTAGCGTTCGACGACGTGACGAAAGGGTACGTGCCATGGTCGACGTCGAGCATGGTGGCCTGGCCACCTTCGAACAATACGGTCTTGCCGGCATTCAGGGCCTGGTGCAGGAGCAGGGCGGTGTCGATGACCATGGGGCGCAGGCGTTCAGCGTAGCTGAGCAGTTCGGTGACGATCTCCTCGACCTCGATGGCGCGACGGTTGTAGACCTTGACCAGCATGTGATTCTTCTGGTCGAGGGCACCGTCCACTTTTTGGCGCAGAATGTTCTCGTCGAACAGGTCTTGTACGCGGATGCCGACACGGTTGATCTTGTCAGCGTAGGCGGGGCCGATACCGCGCCCGGTGGTACCGATCTGGCGCTTGCCGAGAAAACGCTCGGTGACCTTGTCGAGGGTGCGGTGGTATGCGGTGATGACATGCGCGTTGAGGCTGACCTTGAGCCGCGAGACATCGACGCCGCGCTCCGACAATGCATCGAGCTCTTCAAACAACACCTCAACGTCGACGACGACGCCGTTGGCGATGACCGGGGTGACTCCGGGGCTCAGGATGCCCGACGGCAGTAGGTGCAGCGCGTACTTCTCGTCGCCGACGACGACGGTGTGGCCGGCGTTGTTGCCGCCGTTGAACTTGACGACATAGTCGACCCGGCTGCCGAGCAGGTCGGTGGCCTTACCCTTGCCCTCGTCGCCCCATTGGGCTCCGATGAGTACGATCGCGGGCATCTAGTCTTCTCCTCGAATAACGAAAGCTTCGGTGGGCGGCGCCGGGTCGAAGCCCGGGCTGCCGGTGTACAGGGTAGCGATGATGGAAATAGCGCTCGCATCGGCATCCGTCAGAAAAGCCGTCAGGCGGGAGACCTCGTCGGACTCACCGATTTCTTCGGCGCCCCGGCGCAACGCGAACAGGGCGCGCAGCACGCCGCGGTTAGGTTCATGGCGCCACGGAATAGGACCGTGGCCGCGCCAGCCGGCCTTGCGCAGGGCATCGAGTCCGCGGTGGTAGCCGACCCGGGCGTAGGCGTACGACTCCAGGAGTCGACCCTCAGCGTGGGTGGCATCGGCGAGTTCAGCCCAGGCCAGCGGAGAGGTCGGGTGCACCTGCGCTACCGCAGCGATCTCGCTCCTCGCGGTTCGGCGCAGGGCCTCGAGCACCTCCGGTTCTGCGGGAAGAAGGGTCTCGGGCTCAGAAATCAAATTGTCGCCAGTCACACTGAATCCTACCAAGGCCCAGGTGCCCTCACCCCGGCGACGGGCCCGGTGGGCCGAAAACGCTAGGCCGGGCTTTGCTGCCGGGCTGCGACGCGCCAGCCGCCGTTCACGAACAGGTAGGTCGTCGACATGTTCAACTCGGCGACCACCTCGCCCCGGCGGGCGATCGCCTTGTAGACGACGACACCGGCGTGCTCGCCGAGGCGGATGATGGCGGGTTCGTGAATGCCGTAGCTCTCCCACGGAGCCGCCTGGTCGAAGTATGCGGTGACCTGGTCGCGAGTGATGACGGCGCCGGGCACGATCATCAGGGCGTCGTCGGTCATTTCGCGCTGATAGTACGCGCCGCCCTGCCCACCCAGGATGGCCTGCCAGCCGGCGTTTTCTTCGTGAAGGAGCCGGGCGGGAAGATCATCAGTGATCGCAGTCATACCGTCACGCTAGCCCCAAACCGTCACCGAATGCAGAAAAGGTCAGAACCGGTTCTGAACCACCCAGGAATGCATGGTGACGGCCGCGGCGGCCGAAGCGTTGATCGACCGGGTCGACCCGAACTGGCTTATTTCGACGATGGAATCAGCGGCGGCGATAGCCTCCTCCGACAGTCCGGGACCTTCCTGGCCGAACAACAGAACGCAGCGTTCGGGAAAGGTGAAGGTCTCGATGATGACACTGCCGGGCACGTTGTCGATAGCGATCACCGGCAGCGATTCAGTGGCACACCATCCGACGAAGGCAGCGACATCACTGTGGTGCAAAACGTGTTGGTAGCGGTCGGTGACCATGGCGCCGCGTTTATTCCACCGTTTACGCCCGATGATGTGCACGGTGTCGGCGCCGAACGCGTTGGCGCTGCGCACGATGGAGCCGATGTTCATGTCGTGCTGCCAGTTTTCAATGGCTACGTGAAACGGATGCCGGTGCTCGTCCAGGTCAGCCACGATCGCCGCCATGTTCCAGTAACGGTAACGATCGATCACGTTGCGGGTATCACCGTGCTCGAGCAGGTCGGCGTCGTAGCGCTCCTCGCTCGGCCACTCCCCCGGCCACGGGCCGACGCCGTAAGTGGATCGCTCGGGCGTGGAGTTGTCGGCGGCGAAGGTTGGGGCGGCTGGCTCGGTCACTACATAACCGTAACCCGCCCACAGCCCTCACATTTGGGCTTTCGGTTCGCCGAAAGTCTAGCTATGGTTTCGGCATGACTAAAACGGATGCTGCCGCTACCGATCGCCTGCTCTCCCGAGCTCCCACCACGGTCGCCTCCAGCCGGCTGCTCTGGCTTCTGGGCCCGGCTCTCGTTGCCGGGGTCGCCTACCTCGACCCGGGAAACGTCGCGAGCAATATGACCGCCGGTGCCCGCTACGGCTATCTGCTGGTCTGGGTGGTCGTGGCCGGCAACGTCATGGCCTGGCTCATCCAATATCTGTCCGCCAAACTCGGCATTGTCACCGGGGCGAGCCTGCCCGAGATTCTCGGGGTGCGCATGAAGCGGCCCACGGCGCGGCGCCTGTACTGGATCCAGGCCGAACTGGTCGCCATGGCCACCGACCTCGCCGAGATCATCGGCGGTGCCGTTGCGCTCAACCTCCTGTTCAACCTGCCGCTGATCTGGGGCGGCGTGATCACCGGTACGGTCTCGATGATCGTGCTCATGGTGCACACCCGTCGCGGCCCCCGCATTTTTGAACGCGTCATCATCGCACTCATGCTCATTATCACCGTGGGTTTCACCGCTGGTGTATTCTTCTCGCCGCCCGAGGCCGGCGGGGTGCTCTCCGGACTGGTACCGCGGTTCGAGGGCTCCAACTCGGTGCTGCTCGCCGCATCGATTTTGGGCGCCACGATCATGCCGCACGCCATCTACGCGCATTCGTCGCTCGCCCGCGACCGGTTTCCAGAGTGGCAAGGCGTCGTCGCTACTCGCCGCCTGCTCTGGGCCACGAAGTGGGACGTCACGATTGCCATGGCGATCGCCGGAACGGTGAACCTGGCGATCTTGCTGTTGGCGGCATCCGCTTTGCAGGGTGTGGACGGAACCGACACCCTGCAGGGGGCCTACGCCGCCCTCAAGGACACGCTCGGGCCGGCGATTGCGACAACGTTCGCTATCGGGCTGCTCGCCTCGGGTCTAGCCTCGACCTCGGTCGGTGCCTACGCCGGAGCCGAGATCATGCACGGCCTGCTGCACGTGCGCATCCCTCTACTGTTGCGCCGATTGGTCACGCTGATTCCGGCGCTGTTCATTCTCGGTGTGGGGTTCGACCCGACCCAGGCGCTCGTGCTCAGCCAGGTGGTTTTGTCCTTTGGTATTCCGTTCGCCCTGATTCCGCTGGTCTGGCTCACCGCGCAGCATGGCCTCCTCGGCACCTTCACCAACCGCTGGTTCACGACCGCCGCCGGGGTCGTCTGTGCCCTCGCCCTCGTCAGTCTGAACGTCGTGCTGCTCGTACTCGTTTTCACCGGGGCTTGACCGGTAGCCTGAAATAGACATGACGCAAACGACCGGCGCGGCCGAGGACTACCTCAAGACCATCTATGCCCACACCGAGTGGCAGCCCGACCTGATCACTCCCTCGGCGCTCGCCCTACGGCTGGGGTTGGCACCGTCATCCGTCACGGAAATGGTGAAGAAGCTCGCCGCAAGCGGGCTCATCACCCACGTTCCCTACGGTCCGTTGGCGCTGACGGATGCCGGCCGGTTGCGCGCGACCGCCGTCGTGCGGCGGCATCGCCTGATCGAGACCTGGCTGGTCGGCGAGATGGGCTACGACTGGGACCAGGTGCACGACGAGGCCGAGATTCTCGAGCACTCCATCTCAGACCGGTTGCTCGAGGCCATCAATGCGCGGCTCGGGTTTCCGGCGCACGATCCGCACGGCGATCCGATTCCGTTCGCCGATGGCACCGTACTTCGACCGCCGGCCGTGCTGCTGGCGGGGGTCACGGTCGGGTATACGGGCACCGTACTGCGCATCAGCGACCGCGACCCGGCCGTGCTGCGCGAACTCGCCGCCGACCTGATCGGACCCGGCACCGAGTTCACCCTGGCGGCGGCGCTGACCATCGTTCTAGCGGATGGCCAGAACCGGCTACTGACGACGGCTGCGGCAGCGTCGATCTGGGTGACCGCCTGATTGAGTGCGGCATCCGCTTATTTGTGTGCTGCCGGTTACCGTGGCGAAACTTGGCGAGGCTAGGCTGAACACGACGAAAAGGAGCGCCTGATGGCACGACGCGACGAAATCGAATGCTGGCTCACCGACATGGACGGTGTGCTCGTGCACGAGAACCAGGCCCTCCCGGGGGCGGCCGAGCTGCTGCAACAGTGGAACGACGCGGGCACGCCGTTTCTGGTGCTTACCAATAACTCTATTTTCACGCCCCGCGATCTGAGCGCCCGGCTGCGCGCAAGCGGGCTGAACGTGCCCGAGGACCGTATCTGGACCTCCGCTCTCGCAACGGCAGACTTTCTGAAGTCTCAGGTCTCCAGCGGCACGGCGTTCGTGATCGGGGAGGTCGGCATCACGACAGCGCTGCACGAGGCCGGGTTCATCATGACCGAGACCGACCCCGACTATGTGGTGGTCGGCGAGACCCGCAACTATTCGTTCGAGGCGATCACCAAGGCGATTCGGCTGATCCTCGGCGGAGCGCGGTTCATCTCGACCAATCCGGATGCGACCGGACCGAGCAAGGACGGCCCGATGCCGGCGACCGGCGCTATTTCGGCGCTGATCACCAAGGCCACCGGCATGGAGCCCTATGTCGTCGGCAAGCCCAACCCGATGATGTTCCGCTCGGCGATGAACAAGATCGGTGCGCACTCGGAGAACACAGGCATGATCGGTGACCGCATGGACACCGACATCGTTGCTGGCATCGAGGCCGGGCTGCACACGATTCTCGTGATGACCGGCATCAGCGACGAGGCCGAGATCAACCGGTACCCGTTTCGTCCCGACGAGATCGTGGCCGGCGTGCACGAGCTGCTCTCGACTGACCCGATCGAAAGTGACGAGATCTAGCTGACTCCTTCCAGCCGGTTGTCGAGCGATCCGTCTCTGCGCCAAGCCCGCGCCGGCTTCAGACGGTCGGACCGGCGCCCATGATGCTCGCCGTGAGCGGCTCGGCTGCTGTTCGGCTCGCGAAGCAGTAGTAGTAGCGCGGCTCGTCGGTCCACTGTTCTTCGCTGATCGGATAGCTCCCCTGCATCTGCAGATTCGGGTAGGCGCCGGCCGCGTTCAAGTCGAGGATGCCGGGCGCCGTGCAGAGCAGGTTGATCTGGGCGGCCAGCGCGGCCTCCCCCGGAAAGGCTGTGGTCGCGTCGCCGCCAAAATTGCCGCGATATACCAGCTGGGCCGTGTGTGCGGCTGCACAATCGAAGACCGTGAAGTCCTCCGCCCACGGGGACTCGTACGGTTCGAGGCACTCGCCACCGAACAGGGTGTTCCACTCGTTTACCCCGGCAGGCTGCGCCGCCGTGATCTCCGGGGTCGGCGTTGGTGTGGGTGTTGGTGTGGGAGTTGCCGTCGGCGTCGCGGATTGGGTCGGTGCCGGCGCCGCCACCGGGCTCGCGACCAGCCGCTGGCCGAGATAGAACAATCCCGCGAGCACGATGAGTGCGAGTAATCCGACGACGGTCCAGACCAAAGCGGCCTGCGTGCTTCCGGGAGCACGGCTCCGGGACCGGTGGCGGCTCGGCGGCTCGGCGCCGATTACCTCCGCGCTGGTTACCTCGGTGCTGGTTACGTCCGTGCTGGTTACGTCCGTGCTGGCATCGTCCGTGCTGGCTACCTCGGCAGTGGTTGCCTCGGTGCCGTCTGTTGAGGCGAGCACTCCTGCTACCGGCACAAGCTCCGTCGGCCGGTCGGCTTCGGCTGCTGCTGCCTCTGCCTCTGCCTCTGCCTCTGCCTCTGCCTCTGCCTCTGCCTCTGCCTCTGCCTTTGCCTTTGCCTTTGCGAAACGGTCACTCGACGCCGGGGCGGGCGCGACCTCGGCACCGGGCGTCGCGGCAAGTCCTGGCTCAACAACGTCGGACGGGACGACTTTGTGCCCGACGCCAGCGACCGACACGACAGAATCTGATGACTCCGAGCGCGCAGAGGGCAGAGCCTCAGGGACTGCGGCGTCGGCCGGTTGCGGCAGTGGTGTCGTCCACCACGGAGCTGGTCCAGCCAGAGCCGGTCCAGCCAAAGCCGGTCCAGCCAAAGCCGGTCCAGCCAGCGCTGCCGGAATGGATGGTTCCGGGAGCTCGATGACCTCCGGTTGCGCCGGCACCGGCTTGGCCCGACGGGAGCGGCGGCCGAACCGGGTCACCAGCGGGTCGGCATCCACTGCGTCATTAACCGACATCTCGTCAGCTGAATCTTCGTCAGCTGAGTCATCGTCAGCTGAGTCATCGGAGCTTTGCTCCAATTGCGACGCGAGCCAGTCAATTCCGCGCTCGTCGTCGTCTGCTGCCACTAGCTGAGCCCCAGATCCTCAAGGGAGATCGCGGCGAAGTAAGGGTAGCCGGCAGCCTCGATCACTTCGCGGGCACCGGTGTTGCGGTCAACCACGACGGCGACGCCAGCAATCTCGGCACCGACCTTGAGAAGGGCTGCGATGGCGGCGAGGGGAGAGCCACCGGTTGTCGAGGTGTCTTCGAGCACGATCACACGCTTGCCGGCGAGCTCGGGGCCCTCAACCTGGCGGCCGCGACCGTGGTCCTTGGGCTCCTTGCGCACGACGAACGCGTCATAGGTCGCGCCGCGGGCAGCACCCTGGTGCATCACCGCAGCGGCGATCGGGTCGGCGCCCATGGTCATGCCTCCAACGGCAACCACATCCGGAACATCCTTGATGAGGTCGAGCATGACCTGCCCAATCAACGGGGCAACCCGGTGGTCGAGGCTCACCCGGCGCAGGTCCACGTAGTACGTGGCCTTCTTACCGCTGGTGAGAACGAAATCTCCGTGAAAAACGGCCTCGGCCGAGATGAAGTCGATGAGTTTCTGCCGTGTATCAGTCACAAATCTCAGTTTAGGGCATGCCCCGCAGGCCGAGCGTGGTCGCCAACAGTCGCGACGGGAGAGGGTTTTTTCACGTGGTGTCCGAGTTTTCGGGCACAACCGGGCCAGCCTCCGACTACCGCTGCTGAAACACTCGTCGCGAGATTACGATGCTCCCGAGCGACAGTGCCGCGATCGCCACGAGGTAGTACCCCGGAACGAGCAGTGAACCGGTGGTGCTGATCAGGAACGTGAGAATGAACGGTGCGAACCCACCGAACACGGTCACGCCGATGTTGTAACCGAGAGACAACCCCGTGGTGCGGATCTGCACGGGGAACATTGCCGACATGATCGCCGGCAGCGGCGCGAAGTACGCCGTGGCCAGCACGCCGAGCACCAGCTCGATGCCGATCATGGTTAGAAGGTTGGGCGATAGGTTCAGCAGTATGAACAGCGGAACGCCGAGCATGAGGGTTCCGGCGGCGGCCCAGGTCATCACTCTGGCCGGCCCTACCCGGTCGGCAAGCTTACCGATGAATGGCGAGCCGACGCTCATGATCACGCCGAACACCAGCGTGGAGACGAATGCCGCCGCGGTGGGCATGCCCAGATTCACGATGGCGTAGGTGGGCATGAACAGTGCGGTGTACACACCCACCGACCCGAGCGCTACGACACCCACCATCGTCCAGAGGCGTCCGGCGTTCGCGATGAAGGTCTCCTTCAGCGGTGACGTCGACGGCGTCATGGTCAGAAATTCCGGGGTGTCCTGCATCTTTGAGCGGATGTACCAACCCACCGGCCCGATCAGGAGCGCGAAGATGAACGGCACCCGCCAGCCCCAGCTTTCGAGGCTCTGCTGGCTCAGGTAGTTGTTCAGAACGAAACCGAACAGCCCGGCCAGCAGTATCGCGGCGCCCTGCGTGGCCACCTGCCAGCTTCCATAGAACGCCTTGCGGTGCGGTGCGTACTCGATGAGGAACGCGGTGGCGGTGCCGAATTCCCCGCCGGCGGCGAAGCCGGTCAGCAACCGGGCCACGAGAATGATCGCGGCCGCGGTCACCCCGATCATTGCGGCCGTGGGTGCCAGCACGATCAAGAGCGTGCCGACGAACATCACTGAGATGGACACGAGCATGCCCGCCTTGCGCCCGGCGCGGTCGGCGTAGCGTCCAATCAGGATTCCGCCGAGCGGCCGCATGATGAAGGAAACGCCGAACGACGCGAAGGCGAGCAGCAGCGACGCCGTCTCGTCGGCCGTCGGAAAGAACAGCTTCGCGATGGTCACGGCGAAGGTGCCGTAGACGATCACGTCGAACCATTCCAGCCCGTTGCCAATGGATGCGGCCACGACCGCCTTGCGGGCCTGTCGCCGCTTCTCGGCGAGGGCAGGGCCATCCGTTTGGGACGTGCCGGTAACGGCGGGGACTGCTGACGCGTTGCTCATGGGTTTCTTTCTGTGCGAGGAGGGGTGCGATCAGGTCAATGCTGGTGCGCGAGATGCCCAGCGAGTGCGCGCATGAAATCTTCACAGGCACTGACTTGCGCCAGGTCGATGTACTCGTTCGCGGTGTGACCCTGGCGGATACTGCCCGGACCACAGACCACGGTGTCAATGCCGGCCAGCTGAAACAGGCCACCCTCGGTGCCGTAGCCGACAGTCCCTTCAGAGCTTGTTCCGGTGAGCTCGTGCACCAGCTGCAGCGCGGCGCCGGTTCCGGCCGCGCTCAGGGCGGGAACGGCGCCGATCGGGGCGAACGACACGTCGGCGGTTGCATGTTCGGCCCGCATCGCGGGGCGTAGTTCCCCGAGTACGAAGTCTTCGATGCGGGAGAAGATCGCGGAGGAGGACACTCCCGGGATCGCGCGAAATTCGAATTCGAAATCGCATCGCTCGGCGACCGTGTTCACGGCCGCCCCGCCCGAAATCGTGCCCACGTTAATGGTTGTGTACGGTACCTCGAAGCTTGTATCGAAGGGCCCGTTCACTCGGTGCTCGTCGGCGATCGAGCGTATGAACGCTATGGCCCGGGCCGCGTACTCGATAGCGTTGACGCCATTGGGTGTGTTGGAGGAGTGCGAGGCGAGCCCGGTGAAACTCACCCGATACAGGTGGCTGCTCTTATGCGCCGAGACCGCCCGCATGCTGGTCGGCTCCCCCACTATGCAGATCTCCGGTCGGATGCCCCGCGCGGCCAGGTCGGCCAGCAGGGTGATGGCCCCGTGACATCCCACCTCTTCGTCATAGGTCCACGCGAGGTGCAGCGGTGTGGCAAGCGGCCGTGACACAAGCTCGGGCAACAACGCCAGGATGACACCGCTGAACGCCTTCATGTCGGCGGCGCCCCGGCCATACAGCCGGTTGTCGCGCACCTCGGCGGTGAACGGGTCGCTGCTCCACGCCTGCCCGTCCACGGGAACCACATCGGTGTGGCCAGCGAGCATCACGCCGCCCGTCGTGGACCCATCGTGAGCCGGGATCGTGACCACGAGGTTGGCCTTCGTACCATCGGAGTTCGGCACGAGCACCGGCTCCAGCCCATGCACCCGCAACTCCGCGTCGATCACGTCGATCAATTCCCGGTTGGAGTTGCGGCTGGTGGTGTCGAAAGCGATCAGGCGGGTGATCCACGCGAGGGTGGTGGGCGCGAGAACAGCGGATTCAGTGATGAGAAAACCTTTCGAGAGAGGAGTGCTGATTAGCCGATGCCGAGCTGCACGAAGCAGAGCCACACGAGCACGGGCACGACGGCGATCATGACGATAGCCCAGACCAGCAGCGCGCGGAAGAACAGCCGCTCGTCCTTGGGCGGGGCGCTGGCCATGAGCAGTGCCCCACTCGTGGACATGGGGCTGACATCCACCACGGACGCGCTGATAGCGATTGCCGTGATGACGCCGATGGGGCTGAGCAGCGGGTCGACGGCGATGGGCGTGACGAGTGGACTGATCACGCTCAGGGTGCCGGTGGTCGACGCGAACGCCGAGACAATCGCTACGACGTAGCTCGTCACGAGGGCCGCGAGCGAGCTGTTACCGAGCCCGGCGATACCGTTCTGCAGTTCCTCGAGCGCACCGATGGCTTCGAGCATGCCGACATAGGTGACGATGCCGGTGACCAGCAGAATGGCCGACCACGGCATGCTCTCCACGGCCGCCTTCTGCACGCTCGAATTCACCACGATGAGCGCGAGGGCGATCACGAACGACGCCACCCCCACATCGATGCCGAGCACGGTAGTGAGTACGAGCAGCGCCCCGAGGCCGATGAGCGTGAACACGCGAATCGGCGTTGCGGCAACCTTCACCGGTGCTGTCTTCGGGGGTGCCACCTTCACCGGTCGGGTGAGAACGGATGTCCCCGCCTGTTTCGCGGGGGTGGGGCCGCTGACGCCGGCGCCCGTCACGATCTCGCGGGTACCTTCGCCCGACAGCGCGGCCGCGCGGCGAAGACGCCCGCCCATGATCTTCTGCGCTGCCGCATAAGCGACGAGGGCGAGAAGCGCATTGAACACGAAGCAATATATGAAGAGCTTGAGTGAGTCGGCGCTGGCACCGGCATCGTCCAGCATCACGTTCGCGAGCACCCCGAACGGGTTGACCGGCGAGAACGCGCCGGCATTTGCGCCCTGCACCACCACGAGGCCCATGGCCAGGGTGCTGATTCCAAAGCGGCTACCGAGGGCAAGCGCGACCGGGGCCACGATAGCGATCGCGGCCGGGGTGAAGGCGCCCGCCGTGGCGAGCACGGCCGTGAGCAGGAACATGAGCACCGGCACCAGTAGCTTGCGGTGGCCCGCGAGGCGTTCGGCCCAGTAGGCGAGTAGGTCGATCGTGCCGTTGATACGCACGATGGCAAAGAGCAGCGTCGCTCCCACGAGAACGAAGAACAAGCCAGACGGGAACTCGCTAATCACCTCTGTGATGGGCAGGCCAGCCACGAGCGTGCCAACGCCGAAGGCCGCCACGAGCGCGATGAGTCCGGCGTTGATCTTGGTGAACGAGCCGATGGCGAAGGCCGCGATCAACACGAGGAAGGCGAGGAGTGGGATGGACATGACCCTGCCCTACGCGTCGGTGCGAATGCGCGGAACCAGAGATGCCAGGGTGCCGGCCAGCAGCCCACCGGCGTTCGGGATCGCCGGGGTATGGCCGAGCAGCTGGAGGATTTCCCAGGTGGTCGCGGTCGCCGCAGTGATCACGGGCAGACCCAGCTCGTCTTCGACGGCCTGCACGGCGGGTAGCGAGGGCATCTGTACACAGGCTGAGAGCACGATGACGTCGGCTCCCTCATGCTTCAAGTTGCGCGCGAACTCGGGCAGATTGAGCGGATCGAGACAACCCACGGCCAGGTTGTCGTCTACGCCCAGGCTCACAGTGTCGAGCACCTCGATACCCGCCCCCTCGATGTAGTCGCTCACCATTTGGGTGAGCGGTTCCATATACGGGGCGACCATCACCACGCGGCGGGCGCCGAGTTGCTGCAGGGTGCGCACGAGAGCGCCGGCACTACTCGTCACCTCGGCCGGGTGACCGTTGTCCAGGGCCGCCTGGCGGATGACGTTCTCGGCGGGCTCGTGCGCGCCGGGGCCCTGCGCCATGACGGCCACGAGGCAGGCATACGCGATCACGTCCACGTCGGCGTCGGAGACGGCCGTGGCGCAGTCGGCAGCCTTCGCGGCCATAGCGAGCAATTCCTCCGTCGTCACGTTTTTCAGCGCGGCGCGGGCGGAGTGAAAGGTGTAGTTGTGTCCGGTTGCCGCGGTCTGACGGCGAAAGAGCTCCGGCAGTTCGGTCTCCATGGTCGTGTTGGAACTCGGGACGATCAGGCCGATTCGCGAGGAGCCGAGCCGGCTCGCAGTCACCATGGGGTCCGGTGTGAGGTTGGACGGTGTCATTGCTGTCTCCACGTCGTTGTGTGCTGGGCTGAGCTGAGCGAGCTGAACTTACAACCCATCAGATAGGTTGCATTCCCATCATGTGGGTTACGTTGGATTCTGTCAAGACGCTGCAACTCGTCGGAGCCGGCACGGCTCTATTCTGGAGTTGATGCCCACAGCAGCGAAGTAGGAGCAACGATCGTGTCAACGGAGCAGGTCAATCGCCGGTCACCCACGCTGGTGCTGCACAAAATCACCGAGATTCTCAACTGTTTCCGGGTGGATGCGCCCGAACTCACCCTGCAGCAGGTGATCAGGAAAACCGGCCTGCCATCGAGCACCTGCCAGCGCCTCGTCCAGGACATGGTGCATGAGGGTCTACTTGATCGCGATCAGGATCGGTACCGCATTGGAATCGCAGTGGTGCGCTGGGCTGCGCCCGGCACGCTCGGGCTCGACGCAGTGCAGCTCGTGAAGCCGGTGCTGCAGGACCTGCGCGACGAGACCGGCGAGACGGCTTGCTTCTACGTTCGCGACGGCGCCTTCCGCACGATCGTGGCCGTAGCCGAGACGCGGCACGTGGTGATCCGGCCGTTCATGGTCGGCATGGTCATGCCGCTGCACGCCGGCGCTCCCGGAAAGATTTTTCTCGCCTTCGATCCGGACGCCCGCGCCGCCATCGAGAAGTCTGACCTCGAGGCATTCACGGGTTCCACGCCAACCGATTTAGCAACCCTCGATGCCCAGGCCGCGAGCGCCCGCGCGCAGGGCTACTACGCCGCCTTCGGCGAGCGCAACCCCGGCGTGGGCTCGATCAGCGCACCCGTCTTCACACACATGGGCGAACTAGCCGGTGCTATCGGCCTGGGCTTTCCCACCCAGCGGGTCACGCCCGACGACGTCGACCGACTCGGCCCTCTGGTGGCCCGGGCGTCGGTCGAGGCGAGCCGCCGCTTGGGCTACGACTCGGCCGTGCGCGGGTAACGCCCCCGCCCCGTGACGGACTGTAGCCGAGAGGCCAGGTCTTGATGCCGGAGGCTTCTGCTAGAAGATGCGAACGAGGTTGCGACGCTCGACTTGGCGGTAGCCATCGCGATACACCTCGACGACGAGGGCAATGATTGAAACAACGGCAACGAGCACGATGGCGATGAGGATGAACACGAGGTGCCTTTCACAAGAAGTGGACTAGCCCGGCACGGAGGCGACGCTGCTCGTGTGAGACTCTCTTATTCGACCACCCCTGACCGTGCAGCACAATCGCTTTTTTCTGCATCAATTATTTAGATTAGCTACATGGACGTGCAGCGACTCGAACTGCTCCGTGAACTCGCCGACCGCGGCAGCATCACGGCCGTCGCCGTCGCCCTGCACCGCACACCCTCGGCCGTCTCCCAGCAACTCAAGGTGCTCGAGCGCGAGGCCGGCCTGCCGCTGACCCAGCGGCACGGGCGTGGCCTCGTACTCACCGATGCTGGCCGCGCCCTGGCTCGCAGTGCGACGGATGTCGCGGTGTCGCTCGCGAAGGCAACCGCGCTCTGGGACGAATTTCGCAATAATGCCACCGGCGAGGTGAGCCTCGTCACCTTTCCAACGGCCGGTCAGATGCTGTTGCCCGGTGTCATTAAAGACCTGGGCCCCGGGCTTGTACTCAACTGCGCCGACGAAGACCCCGAACTGAGCGACTTTCCCGCCCTCACCGCCGAGTATGACATTGTGCTGGCCCACTCGATGAGCGGGCAGCTGTCCTGGGCCGGCCGGGGCCTCACGGTCGTTCCGCTGATGACTGAGCCGCTGGATGTGGGACTGCCGGTGGGGCATCCGCTTGCTGATCGCGCCTGGGTGCGCCCGAGCGACCTCATCGGGGAGACCTGGATCGGGGTGAGCGACGGTTACCCGTTCGAGCGTATTCTGCACGCGATCGAGCAGAAAGCTGGCGCTCACTTGTCAATGGCGCAGCGCTTTGCCGACCTCGCCTTGATCGAGTCGTTTGTGATTGCCGGGCTCGGCATCGCCCTCGTGCCGCGCTACACCTCCAGCGGGGGCCAGCCCGGTCGACTCGTGTTGAAGCCCTTGCGGGGCGTCGAATCCCAGCGCCAGATCGTGGCGCTCATGCGCCCCGACCGAGCGGAGCGCTTAGCGGTGCGCACCGTACTTGACGCCCTTCGAGCCCAAGCGTTGCAGGTGCAACAGTCTCACACGGTGAAATAGGTCGGCTACCTCGGCGTTACTGGTTCTGAGGGAAGCCCAGGTTGATACCACCGTGGCTTGGGTCGAGCCAACGGCTCGTCACGGCCTTCTCGCGCGTGAAGAAGTTGACCCCGGCAGGGCCGTAAGCCTTGGCGTCACCGAACAGCGAGTTCTTCCAGCCTCCGAAGGAGTGGTACGCGACCGGCACGGGAATGGGAACGTTGATGCCGATCATGCCCACCTGCACCTCGTTCTGAAACCGGCGAGCGGCGCCGCCGTCGTTGGTGAAGATCGCGGTGCCGTTTCCGTACTGGCTGGCGTTGATGAGGTCGAGGCCCTCCTGGTATGTCGCCACGCGCACGATCGACAGCACGGGTCCGAAGATCTCGTCGAGGTAGACGGCCGAGTCGACGCTGACCTTGTCGAACAGGGTCGGGCCGAGCCAGAAACCGTTGGGGTCACCGTCAACTGTGACATCCCGACCGTCGATGACGATGTCAGCTCCGTCTTTCTGGGCGATGTCGATGTACCCGGCAACTTTGTCGCGGTGCACCTTCGTGATCAGCGGACCCATGTCGCAGCCGCGGGTGCCGTCTCCGACCGTGAGGCCCTTGACCCGTTCGGCGATCTTCGCGATGAGGTCGTCGGCGACTGGCTCGACGGCCACGATCACGCTGATGGCCATGCAGCGCTCACCGGCGGATCCGAAACCGGCGTTGACGGCGGCATCCGCTGTGAGGTCGAGGTCGGCGTCTGGCAGCACGAGCATGTGGTTCTTCGCGCCGCCGAGGGACTGCACACGTTTGCCGTGCTTGGCCGCCGTCTCGTAGATGTAGCGGGCGATGGGCGTCGAGCCGACGAAGGAGATCGCCTGCACGTCGGGGTGCACGAGCAGAGCGTCGACCGCTTCTTTGTCACCGTGCACGACGTTGAGCACTCCCGCGGGCAACCCGGCTTCGGTGAACAGTGCGGCGAGCCAGTTCGACGCGGATGGGTCTTTCTCGCTCGGCTTGAGCACGACGGTGTTACCGGCCGCGATGGCGATCGGAAAATACCAGAGCGGCACCATCGCCGGAAAGTTGAACGGGCTGATGATGCCCACGACGCCGAGCGGCTGGCGCAACGTGTAGACGTCGACGCCGGTCGAGACGTTCTCGGAATACTCGCCCTTGGACAGGTGCGGCATGCCGAGCGCGAATTCGACGACCTCGAGCCCGCGAATGATCTCACCGAGCGCGTCGGAGGTCACCTTGCCGTGTTCGGCGGTGAGGATGTCGGCCAGGTCACCCTTGCGCGCATTGAGCAGCTCGCGAAAGTTGTACATGATGCTCTGTCGACGGGCCTGGCTCGTATCGCGCCAGGCCGGGTAGGCCGCCTGGGCGACCTCGACGGCGGTATCGAGGTCGCGAGTGCTCGCGAGCAACACGTTCTTGGCGACTGTGCCGGTGGCCGGGTTGAACACCGGCGCGGTGCGCGAAGAGGTACCGACGGCTGCTGCGCCGTTGATGTAGTGCGAAATGGTGGGGACGTCGGTCATGGTTGAGCCTTTCCGTGGATCGGTTAGGAAAGCAGGGCGAGGCTGAGAACCTCGTCATAGATGGCGAGCGCTTCAGCCACCTCGGCATCGGTGACGACGCAGGGCGGCACAACGTGGATGCGGTTCTCCACGAGGAACGACAGCAGGCCGCGGCCGAGCAGTTCGCCCTTCACCCGGGTCATGACGGCGGCACTCACCGGCTCTCGGGTCGCCGGGTCAGCCACAAGTTCGAGCGCCCAGAAGACGCCGACACCGCGCACTTCGCCGATAATCGGGTGTCTCGCCTGCAGCGCCTTCAGGCCCGGCTCGAGAACGTCGCGACCGATGCGGGCGGCATTTTCGACGATGCCCTCGGCCTCCATCGCGTCGAGGGCGCCGACGATCGACGCCATGGCGAGCGGATGCCCACTGTAGGTGAGTCCGCCGGGAAAGACCGTCTCGTCGAAGGTGGCCGCGATGGCATCGGAGATGATCACCCCACCGGTGGGTACGTAACCGGAGTTGACACCCTTCGCGAAGGTGATCAGGTCGGGCACGACGTCGTACGCTTGAAACGCGAACCAGTGGCCGGTACGGCCAAAGCCGCACATGACCTCGTCGAGGATGAGCATGATGCCGTACTTGTCGCAGAGCGCGCGCACACCGGGCAGGTAACCGGCCGGCGGCATCATGATGCCGGCGGTGCCGGGAATGGACTCGAGCAGAATGGCGGCGATCGAGGCGACGCCCTCGCTCTGGATGACGCGTTCGAGGTGGTGCAGGGCACGCGCGCATTCCTCGGCCTCGCTGGCCGCCCAGAATTCGCTGCGATACAGGAACGGGCCGAAGAAGTGCACGTGGCCGCGCGAATACTCGTTGCGCATGCGGCGCCAGTCGCCGGTGGCGACGATGGCCGCTCCGGTGTTGCCGTGGTACGACCTGTAGAGCGAGAGTACCTTGTCGCGGCCGGTGTAGAGGCGGGCCATGCGTATGGCGTTCTCATTGGCATCCGCTCCGCCGCTGGTGAAGAAGACCTTGTTGAACCCGGCCGGGGCACGGTCGGTGATGCGCCTGGCCGCTTCACCGCGGGTGAGGTTGGCGGTGGACGGCGCGATGGTCGTCAGCAGGGCGGCCTGCTCGGTGATGGCTTTCACGACAGCCGGATGCTGGTGGCCGATATTCACGTTCACCAGCTGACTGGAGAAATCGAGATACGTACGTCCGTCGTGATCCCAGACGCGGCAGCCGAGCCCACCGGCGATGACGAGCGGCTTCAGCGCCGCCTGCGCCGACCAGGAGTGGAAAACGTGCGCGCGGTCGAGTTCGCTGGTGTGCGCATTCAGGCTTTTGGTGCTGGTGTCAGTCACGTATATCGCTGGCTTTCTGTATTGGTGGTGGAGATGAAGAATGCTATTTTCTGGCCGTAATGGTGTCGGTCAGGCCCGGAATCACGGTTTCGCCGTAGACGCGCATCGTTTCTTCTTTATTGTCGTGCTGCAGGTACCCGGCAAACTGGTCGACACCGAGTTCTTTGAGCGCCTCGAGCTTCTCGATGTGGTTTTTTGCGGTGCCGAGCAGGCAGAACCGGTCGACGATCTCGTCCGGCACGAAAGCGGCGTGCTCATTGCCGGCCTTGCCATGCTCGTTGTAGTCGTAGCCCTCACGGTCCTTGATGTAGTCAGTGAGCGCCTTCGGCACGGTCGAATCGGCGCCGTACTTGGCCACGATGTCGGCCACATGGTTGCCGACCATGCCGCCGAACCAGCGGCACTGGTTGCGCATGTGCTCCCAGTCCTCTCCGATGTAGGCGGGGGCGGCGACGCAGAACTTGATCGACAGGGGGTCCCGGCCGGCATTGGAGGCGGCGGTGCGCACGCTCGCTATCATCCACTCGGCGACATCGAGGTCGGCCATCTGTAGGATGAAGCCGTCGCCGACCTCTCCGGCGAGCTTGAGCGCGAGCGGACCGTAAGCGGCGACCCACACGTCGAGGCTGGAGCCACGGCTCCACGGAAACTGCACCGTGGCGCCGTTGTATTCGACCGGGCGGGAGTTGGCGAGCTCCCGAATGACGTGGATCGACTCGCGCAGGGTCTTCAGTGTGGTCGGGGTGCCATTGGTGGTGCGCACGGCCGAGTCTCCGCGGCCGATGCCGCAGATGGTGCGGTTTCCGTACATCTCGTTGAGGGTTGCATAGGTCGACGCCGTAACCGTCCAGTCGCGCGTGGCCGGGTTGGTGACCATGGGACCGACGATGATCCTGCTGGTCTCGGCCAGGATACGGCTGTAGATCACATAGGGTTCCTGCCAGAGCAGGTGCGAGTCGAAGGTCCAGACGTGGCTGAAGCCGTGTGCCTCGGCCAGTTTGGCCAGTTGCACGGTGCGCGCCGACGGCGGGTTGGTCTGTAACACTGCTCCAAAATCCATGTCATCGCCTCAGATCAGACTGTCACTAGATCAAATACTGGCTCAGGCCGCGCTTGATGAAACGACCGTCGCTCTTGGTGCCGAGGTAGGCGGAATCGTTGATGATGACCTTGCCTCGGGAGATCACGGTGTCGACGTGGCCGTCGATCTCGTAGCCCTCCCAGGCCGAATAGTCCATGTTCATGTGGTGTGTCTTTTCCACACCGATGGACGTGTGCCCGTTCGGGTCGTAGATCACCACGTCGCCGTCGGCGCCGGGCGCGATGACTCCCTTCCGGCCGTACATGCCGAACATGCGCGCCGGGGTGGTTGAGCACACCTCGACCCAGCGTTCGAGCGAGATCTTGCCATCGACGACGCCTTGGTACAGGAGGTCCATGCGGTGTTCGACCGAGCCGATGCCATTGGGAATCTTGGAGAAGTCGGTCAGTCCCAGGTCTTTCTGACCCTTCATGCAAAACGGGCAGTGGTCGGTGGAGACCATCTGGATATCGTTGGTGCGCAGGCTCTGCCACATGTGGTGCTGGTGCCCCTCGGCCTTGGCGCGCAGCGGTGTGGAGCAGACCCACTTGGCCCCCTCGAAACGGCCCCACTCGTCGCTCTCGGCACCCAGGTTGTCCTCGAGCGAGAGGTAGAGGTACTGCGGGCAGGTCTCGCCGAACACGTTCTGACCGTTGTCCCTGGCCGACGCGATTTGGACCACGGCCTGCTTGGCTGAGACGTGCACTATATAAAGGGGTGCTCCGGTGAGGTCGGCGAGCATGATCGCCCGGTGCGTGGCTTCTTCCTCGGCCTGCCAGGGTCGAGTGAGCCCGTGGTAAAGCGGACCCGTCTGGCCGGCAGCGACCGCCTGCTGCACGAGCAGGTCGATGACGCTGCCGTTCTCGGCGTGCATCATGATCATGCTGCCGTTCTGGGCGGCCCGCTGCATGGCCTTGACGATCTGGCCATCGTCGCTGAGGAACACGCCCTTGTAGGCCATGAACAGTTTGAAGCTCGAGACGCCCTCGTTCACGAGTTCGTCCATAGCGGTGAGGGAGCTGTCCTGCACGTCGGAGAGAATCTGGTGAAAACCATAGTCGATGGCACACTCGCCGGAGGCCTTCTCCTGCCAGGCGGCGTAGCGCTCGAGCACACTCTCGCCGGCATACTGCACGACGAAATCGACGATGCTCGTGGTGCCACCCCAGGCGGCGGCGCGTGTGCCGGTTTCAAAGGTGTCGCTGGCCTGGGTGCCGCCGAACGGCATCTCCATGTGGGTGTGGGCGTCGATGCCCCCGGGAATGACGTACTTGCCGCCGGCGTCGATGACGAGGTCGACATTGCCCGCCACATCGAAGCCGAGCAGGTTCGCGCCGGGCGCGAGCACCGCGGCGATTTTCTCACCGTCGATCAGCACATCGGCGAGCCCTCGGCCCGTGGCGTTGACCACGGTGCCGTTCTTGATCAAAGTCTTCATGGCATCCGCTCTAATCAGTAGCAGCTAGGGCGCGACGAGGGGCTCGTAGGAGTCGGGGCGGCGATCGCGGTAGAACTGCCAGGAGTTGCGCACCTCACGGATCACGCCGAGATCGAGGTCGCGCACGACGATCTCCTCGGTGTCAGTGGACGCGATCGCGCCCACGTAGTTGCCCGTGGGGTCGACGAAGTAGGAGCTGCCGTAGAACGTCACGGCCTCAGCGCCGAACTCGGCCTGTTCGTTGCCGATGCGGTTGTTGGCGCCGATGAAGTACTGGTTGGCCACGGCGGCGGCCGGCTGCTCGAGCTCCCACAGGCGGTTGGACAGGCCGGGCTTGGTGGCCGAAGGGTTGAATACGATCTCGGCGCCGTTCAAGCCGAGTGCGCGCCAGCCCTCGGGAAAGTGGCGGTCGTAGCAGATGTAAACGCCGATCTTGCCGTACTTCGTGTCGAAGACCGGGTAGTCGGTGTTGCCGGGGCGAAAGTAGAACTTTTCCCAGAACTGCGGCAGGTGGGGGATGTGGTGCTTGCGGTATTTGCCGAGGTAGGTTCCGTCGGCGTCGATGACCGCTGCGGTGTTGTAGAGCACGCCGGGCTGTTCTTCTTCGTATATCGGCACGACGATGACCATCGTGAATTCGGCGGCGAGCTTTTGAAAGCGCTCGACGATAGGGCCCGGCACGGCCTGAGCGTAGTCGTAGTATTTGGCGTCCTGCACGATGCCGAAATAGGGGCCATGAAAGAGTTCCTGAAAGCAGATGACCTGTACGCCCTGAGCAGCCGCGGTACGCACGAAACCCTCGTGCTTTTGGATCATGGATTCTTCGTCGCCGGTCCACGTGGCCTGGGTGATCGCTGTTCGAACGATGTTTCCACTGTCAACACTCATGCTGTGCCTTCCACTTGCTTTCGTTAGTCAAGGAGCAAGACGAACCGCGCTGTTCGTGTTGTTATTCATTGACGTAAACATTTCAAATGTGTTTTTCTGTGTAGTGCACGCATTAGTTATCCTGTCGGCCAGCGCACCCGGAGGCAAGGGCAATGCAGAACTTTATCGACGAGATCGAGCAGCGCTCCCCCGCAGGGATTGCCGCGGCCATCGGCCGGCTGATTGCCTCCGGTCGGCTCGCACCGGGCGACCGCTTGCCCACCGTTCGAGTGCTGGCCGGCGAGCTCGGCGTGAGCCCCGCCACGGTCAGCCACGCCTGGAGGGCGCTTTCCGCGGTCGGCCTGGTCACGTCACGCGGGCGCGGCGGCACCTTCGTACAGGACACCGCGCCCAAGTGGCTGCCGGCCCGCAGCCAGTCCATGATTGGCGCGGTTGGCGCGGTTCGCCTCGATCTCTCGCGCGGCACGCCCGACCCGCAGTTGTTGCCGAAGCTGGGGCCGGCGCTCTCCCGGGTTTCCCAGCGGGCGGTGACGCCGAGCTATCAGGATCTGCCGATTATTCCCGAGCTGCTCGATGTGCTGCGGGTTTCGTGGCCCTACCCGGTCGAGACCATCACCATCGTCGACGGCGCCCTCGACGCCATCTCGCGCAGCCTCGACGCGGTGACCCACTTCGGTGACCGGGTCATCGTGGAAAACCCGTCGTTTCCGCCGTTCTTCGACCTGCTCGACCAGCTCGGGCTCGAGCGGCTGCCGGTCGCCGTAGACGAGCACGGTATCGTTCCGGCCGGCTTCGCTGCAGCACTGCAGCTCGGCCCGGTCGTCGTGCTGTTGCAGCCGCGCGCGCAAAACCCCACCGGAGCGTCGATGACGGCGCATCGGGCTGAAGAACTGGCCCGGCTGCTGCGCATGACTGCGGCGAGCGCTGACACCATCGTGATCGAAGACGACCATTCCGCCGAGATCAGCATCGCACCCGACGTGAGTCTTGGAGTCTGGCTGCCGGAGCGCACGCTGCACGTGCGCAGCTTTTCCAAATCGCACGGGCCCGACCTGCGCATTGCTGCCCTCGGCGGACCGGCCGCGCTCATCGACCCGATCGTGTCACGGCGCATGCTCGGCCCCGGCTGGACCAGCCGCATGCTGCAGACTATTTTGCACGACCTGCTCACCAACGGCGAGAGCATGGCGCAGGTCAGCGAGGCCCGCCGCATCTACTTCGCCCGCCAGCGTGCCCTCGCCAACGCCCTGGCCGAGTTCGGGCTCGACGTGGTGCAGGCCGACGGTATCAACACCTGGCTGCCGGTGCCAAGCGAACGTGACGCCATGGTGTGTCTCGCCGCCTCGGGCATTCGCGTGGCCGGTGGCTCGCCGTTCCTGGCAAACACCGGTGGCCCCGAGTTCATTCGAGTGACCGCCGGCGCCCTGCCCGACGACATACGACCTGTAGCCGAGGCCCTCTTCGCCGCGGCGCATCCGCGTGATGGCGCTGTGCACCCGGTCGCTGCACGCTGGTCGTAGCCCTGCCGGGGGCCTAGGAGCCCTGCCGGGGGCCTAGGGTTGAGGCAGACCACCGGTTTGCTTTGACCGGTTCTGCTGGCCTGGATTTGGGCTGAGGTCCACCACTGCTGTGTCACCAACAGCGTGCCAGTTTGCGCCTTATTTGCCTGGAGCATGGGGCCGCACAGAGTCGAAAGAAACCCCATGCCACGAATTGTCGCGCGCCTCGCCGCGCTGACCGCCGTATCACTGTTGCTCAGCGGATGCGCTGCCACGGTCGCCCCCGCCGCCACCAGCACTGACGCGCCGGCGGCCAGCGCGAACTACCCGATCACCGTCGACAATTGCGGCACGAGCGTCACCGTCACGACCGCCCCCGAACGCATCGTGTCGATCAAATCGTCGGCGACCGAACTACTACTGGCCCTCGGCGTCGGTGACCGCATCGTGGGTTCAGCCTTTCTCGACGGCCCGCTGCCAGAGTCGCTCGAAACGATAGGCGCCGACCTCAACGTGATCAGCGACTTCCTGCCGGGTCAGGAGGCCGTGCTCGCGCTCAACCCCGACTTCATCTACGGGGGCTGGGAATCCAACTTCACTGCGGACGGTGCGGGAGAACGTGACGCCCTCACGGCGCTCGGCGTAAGCACCTATGTCTCCCCCGCGGCCTGCAAGGGCGAGCGAATGCCGAACCCACTCACCTTCGACACCGTGTTCACTGAAATTGAGGAGGCCGGCGCAATCTTTGGGGCAGCGCCCGTCGCTGCCGACCTGGTCAGCACCCTGCAGGATGAATTGGCCGCGCTCGAACCGACTTCCACGGACACCACCGCCCTCTGGTACTCCAGCGGCACCACCACGCCCTACGTCGGCGCCGGCATCGGCTCGCCGGAAATGATCATGCAGGCCGCCGGCCTGAGCAATATCTTCGCTGACGTGAGCGACACCTGGACCTCGGTGGGCTGGGAATCGGTCATAGAGGCCAACCCGAGCGTCATTGTGCTGGTCGACGCCACGTGGAACACGGCCGCCTCGAAGATCACCCACCTCGAATCGGACCCGGCCACCCAAGTGCTCGATGCCGTGAAGAACCAGCGCTTTATCATCCTGCCGTTTGCCTCGACCGAGGCCGGTATCCGCAATGTAGAAGCGGCGTCCTCCGTGATCACCCAGCTAGCCGACCTGAACGAGTGATCTTGTCCAGTCGGGAACTGCGGTGACCCGGAGCAGATACCTCGGGTGGCTCCTCGCGGCCACCATCACTTTGATTCTGGGGTGCGGGGTGGCGGTGACCATTGGGCCGGCCGCCGTGTCCCCTGCGCAGGTCATGGGCAGCATCGGCGCCCACCTCGGCTTCGCGACGGAACCGGTTCCGATCCTCATCGACTCCATCGTCTGGCAGCTGCGACTGCCGCGCGTGCTCACGGCTGCGCTGGTCGGCGCCGGCCTTGCGCTGAGCGGCGCCGTGATGCAGAGCGTGACGCGCAACCCTCTCGCCGACCCGTACCTGCTCGGGCTTTCGAGCGGGGCATCCGTCGGCGCGGTCTGCGTTGTGATTCTCGGAATCGGCTTTTTTCTGCCGGCGGCGGCTTTTGCCGGCGCTCTACTCGCCCTCGTAGTGACGCTGAGCATCGCCAAGGTCGGCGGCACTATCACCCCGGTGCGAGCCGTATTGGCGGGGCTCGCCATCGCGCAGCTCGCCGGCGCCCTGACGTCATTCATCATCTTTTGGGCCGCCAAGGGCGACTCCTACCGCGAGATCCTCAACTGGTTGCTCGGCTCGGTGGCTGGCGCCACCTGGCAGAGCGTTGCGATCGCCGCGACGGCCGTGGCCGTCGTGGGCATGGGCATCCTGCTGTCGGCGACCCGGCTGGACGCCTTCGCCTTCGGTGATACCTCGGCGGCAAGCCTCGGAATCAACGTGAACCGCACCCGCTGGGCGCTGCTCGGATCGGTCGCGCTGCTGACCGGCGCGATGGTGGCCGTCAGCGGGTCGATCGGATTCGTCGGGCTTATTCTGCCCCACCTCGTGCGCGGCGTCAGCGGCCCGGGGCACCGCCGGCTCCTGCCGCTGGTAGCGGTCTGCGGCGCGCTATTTCTGGTTATCGCCGATACGCTCGCGCGCACGGTGTTCGATCCGCGCGAGCTGCCGGTGGGCATCATCACCGCATTCATTGGCGTGCCGGTCTTTATTCTGCTGATCAAGAGAAAGAAGTCGCACCTGTGGGCGTAGACCTCGACCAGCTGTCGTTCGCCATCGACGACACCAGAATTCTGCGGGATATCTCGGCGTCACTGCCCACCGGCAGCGTCACCGGTCTGCTCGGGCCGAACGGTGCCGGCAAATCCACCCTGCTGCGGCTCATCGCCGGCATCGACAAAGCGGATACCGGCGTTGTTTCCCTCGACGGCACCTTGGTCGGGTCGTTGTCCCGGCGCGAAGCGGCCCGCCGTATCGCGCTGCTCGAACAGAATGCGGCGCCGAGCGTGGAACTGACCGTGCTCGACGTCGTGCTGCTGGGCCGCATCCCGCACCGCACCAAGCTGATGGGGTCGTTCGGCGGTGACGACGACCGCGCCGTCGCCTTCAGCGCACTCGAGGCCGTCGGCGCAGCAACGTTGGCCGGCCGGTATTGGCAGACCCTGAGTGGCGGGCAGCAGCAGCGCGTGCAGATTGCCCGGGCCATGGCGCAGCAGCCGAGTCTGCTGCTGCTCGACGAACCGACCAACCACCTCGACGTCAGCGCCCAACTCGCTCTGCTGGGGCAGGTGCGTGAGCTCAAAGTGACAGCGATCATGGCCCTGCACGACCTCAACCTCGCGGCGGCGTACTGCGACCAGCTTCTGCTGCTCGATGGCGGCCGGCTCGTAGCCACGGGCACCCCCGACGAGGTGCTCACCCCCGAGATCATCGGCGAGGTCTACGGCGTGGACTGCTTCATTTTGCAACACCCGCGCGGCGGGCACCCGGTCATCGTGTACTCTGCCGCCACGTCGAAGGGCAACTCATGAGGAATGTGACCGTGTTGGCCGGCGGCGTCGGCGGTGCCCGATTCACCCGCGGACTGCTGGCCCACCTCGCCGCGGCCGCCCCCGACGCAGCCGTGACGGTGATCGTGAACACCGGCGACGACATGTGGCTCGACGGGCTGCGCATCTGCCCCGACCTCGATACCGTCATGTACACCCTCGGCGGCGGCATCAACGAGGATCAGGGATGGGGCCGTCCCGAGGAAACCCGACGGACCTCATCGGAGATCGCCGCCTATGGCCGGGGCTGGTCGTGGTTCACGCTCGGCGATCTCGACCTCGCCACGCACATCGTGCGTACCGATCTGCTGCGAAACGGGTCGACTCTCAGCGAAGCGACCGCGTTTCTCTGCCAACGCTGGCAGCCGGGAGTGCAGTTGCTGCCGATGAGCGACCAACCCGTCGAGACTTACGTATGCCTCGCTGAGAATGTGGATGAGCATGCAGCCGGTGACTATATTCATTTTGAGGAATGGTGGGTGCGTTACCGGGCACGGGTGGCCGTAACCGGTTTCGAACAGCGCGGGCTAGCCGACGCGGTCGCAGCCCCCGGCGTGCTTGGAGCCATTCGAACGGCCGACCTCATCGTGCTTCCGCCCTCAAACCCGGTCGTGTCGATCGGCACAATTCTGGCCGTACCCGGCGTTCGCGACGCCCTGCGTTCCACGACCGCCCGGGTGGTCGGGGTATCCCCGATCATCGGCGGCGCGGCCGTGCGCGGTATGGCCGATGCCTGCCTACGCACGATCGGAGTCGAAACGAGCGCCCTCGCCGTCGGACTGCACTACGGCTCCCGCAATCGAGGTGGACTGATCGACGCCTGGCTCATCGATGAAACGGATGCCGCGGCGCTGCCCGCGCTGGCGGCCGCCGGCATCCGTTCTACTGCTGCGCCACTGTGGATGAGGGACCTGAACGCCACGACCGCGATGGCCGCCGCCGTGCTCGCCCTGTGAACTAGAGCCCGGTGAACTAGAGCCCGGCGAACTAGAGCCCGGCGAGCAGCGCTCTCGTGTGCGGGCCGAACCCGAACGCCCGGGCCACATCGAGGTCGACAACCGTATCGACATCGTGGCGCAGCGTCGAGGTGGACGACAGGTCGAGCACAACGTGCCCGGCAGCCTGGTGCGCGGCGCGTGACCCGACACCGAACTGCGGCGTGAACGAGATTCCAGCACGGGCGAACAGACTCGTCGTTCCTACGCCTGCGGCGTCCGGCACGACCGACCGGGGGTGCTGGGCGGCGAGCGTGAAAGCGTCGTCGAGGTCGGCCGGGCGCAGGGCGGGCAGGTCCCCGGTCAGTACGGCCAGGTGCGCGTCGGGCTGGCTGAGTCGGGCGGCAGCGATGCCCTGCATGATCGCAGTATTCAACCGGGCATGCCCCGTTTCAGCTCCCGGCGCCTCGAGCACGATGACCGCGCCGAGCCCGGCGAGCAGCGCGCCCACACGCGCATTCGGGGTCACCACGAATACGCGCTCCACAGCGGATGCTGCCACCAGAGCCGCCACAGTGTCGAGCGCGAACGCATCGGCGAGCGCTGCCCGTTGGGGCCCCGCCCCGAGTCGGCTCTTCGCCTCCGGGCTGCCCTTTATGGGAACGACGACCACCCAGCTCGCCGAGCCCGTAAGCAGCGACGGCGTTCGGTCGACTGCGCCGCGGGTCTGGTCCATAGCAAAACGCTAGCAGCGTCGTGCACACGCGGCGCGCGGTACCCTCAAGGGTCGACTGCAGCCATACGTCGACCGCCGTCCCCCGCGTCGAGGGCAACTTTCCGGGCCGCAGCGTCGACCTGAACCACCGTTTCACGCTGCACGTCGAGAGCGGCCTGATCGAGGCCCTCACGATCTCGATCTAGGCCCTTCCGGCCGCGAACCCGGCGGCGTACCCCTCGGCGTACCCCTCGGCACAGGCCTCCGCCGTGCCGAGACGGAACATGTCGCTGTCGCTCGGACGCTGCAGCGCCCGAGCGCCGGGAAGCGCCAGGTCACCGACCAGGCGGCCGAGTCCGCGTACCACGGCGACCGGGTTGCCACTGGTCTTGCCCTTGACCAGGTCGGCAGCGGCAGCGATCTCGTCGGCGACGGCCGCGACGGTGACGTCGAGGCGGCGGCCGGAGGTATCCGCTGTGCCGCGCAGGTCGTCGAGTACCGCGAACCCGGCTGCGCCAATGGCCAGGTCGGTCTGGCCTTCCCGCCAGGGGCGCCCGGCGGTATCGGTCACCAGCACGCCGAGCCGCAGCCCGGTGCGTTCACGAAGGGCCGCGCAGATGATGCGCGCGGATGAATCCGGATCAACCGGCAGTAGCAGCACGACGCCATCGGGCGCGTTGCTGGTGTCGACGCCCGCTGCGGCCATGACCAGGCCCTGGCGGTTTTCGACGATGCGAGTGACCCCGCCGGGGTACGACCGCGACGCCACGACGCGCACCGTCTCGTCGGTGATTGCCTGCTCCCGGTCCACCGCCGCGACGACGCGACCCTCGGCTTTCGAGACGATTTTGCTGGTGATTGCCACAATGTCGCCATCGAGCAGGCGCGACTGCGCCGCGTCCGCGATCAGGCCGGCAAGGTCGTCGCCGGCCTGGATCTCGCCGAATCCACCGAGCGTGAACACCTTGAGGCCGAACAGCTCCATAGCGCCCACTTCGGCGGCGGCAGCGTCGGGCTGCGAATCGTGCGCCATCTACCGAACGAGCTTCGGCAGAACGGATGCCCCAAAAACGTCGATCCACTGCTTCTGGTTGCGGCCCACGTTGTGCAGGTAGATGCGATCGAAGCCGAGGTCGACGAACTTTTGGATGTACTTGCGGTGCTCGTCGGGGTCGGCTGAGATGATCATGCGACCCTCGAAGTCTTCCGGGCGTACCAGCTTGGCCATCTGCTCGAACTCGAACGGCGAACGGATATCACCCTTCGGAAACTTCATGCCCCCGTTGGGCCACTCGTGCAGCGCGCTGGCCATGGCCTCTTCGTCGGTCTCGGCCCAGCTCATGTGCAGCTGCAGCACCTTGGGCATGATCGAGGGGTCCTTGCCGGCTTCGCGGGCACCGTCGTCGAACTTGCCGAACAGCATCGAGATCTTCTCCAGTGGGGCACCGACCGTGATGAGGCCGTCGGCGAGCCTACCGGCACGCTTGGCGGTGACCGGGCCGGCGGTGGCGACCAAAATCTCGGGGGCCACCTCGGGCATGGTCCACAGCCGAGTCGACTCGAGCTTGAAGAACTGGCCGGAGTGCTTGACATCCTTGCCCGCAATCGACCCGGCGAACAGCTTCGAGATGATTTCGATTGCCTCGAACATGCGGTTGATGCGCTCGGGGGCTTCCGGCCAGTATCCACCAACGATGTGCTCGTTCAGGGCCTCGCCGCTGCCGAGACCGAGCCAGTGCCGGCCGGGATACATCGAGGCGAGGGTCGCGGAGGCCTGGGCCACCATGGCCGGGTGCCAGCGAAAAGTCGGGGCGGTCACGCCGGGACCGAAATCGCCCTTAGTGCGCTCGGCGATCGCGGCGAGGACGCTCCAGACGAAACTCGACTGGCCCTGGGCCGGTACCCACGGTTGAAAGTGATCGGCCGCCATGACACCGGTGAAACCATGCTCCTCGGCGTACGACGAGAGCGCGACCGCCTCAGCCGGTGCGAACTGTTCCAACATGGCCGCGTAGCCAATCTGCAACTGCGTCATTGTGCCCTTCCTGCGCCAAAAGATTTTCTATCCATTCAATCGCACCCCATTCAATCGCACCCTGAGGAGAACTGCATTCGATACCGCGGGGGGCGGCATCCGCTCGGCGCCTTATAGGCTGGAAGCATGCGCATTGCCACCTGGAACGTCAACTCCGTTCGTGCTCGTTCCGGGCGTATCGTCGATTGGCTGGAACGTGAGGACATCGACGTTCTCGCCATGCAGGAGATCAAGTGCAAGCCCGAACAGTTTCCGTTCCAGGTGTTCGAAGACGCCGGCTACGACCTCGCCATTCACGGTCTGAGCCAGTGGAATGGCGTGGCGTTTGCCAGCCGCGAACCGATGACGGATGTCGTCACCGCTTTTCCGAATATGCCCGGCTTCCAAAAAGGTGCCGTCGGTCCAAATCAACCACTCGAGGCGCGCGCGCTCGGTGTGACCGTGAATGACCTGCGGCTGTGGAGCCTGTACGTGCCGAACGGGCGCGCTCTCGGCGACCCGCACTTCTCCTACAAACTGGCCTGGTTGAATGCCCTCGAGGCCCACGCAGCCGAGGAACTTAGCCGGCACCCCGCGCTCGCCCTGGCGATGATGGGCGACTGGAACGTCGCGCCCCGCGACGAAGACATGGGTGACCCGAGCTTCGTGCCCGGCACCTCGACCCACATCTCGCCGGAGGAACGCGCAGCGTTCGACGCCTTTGAGCAGGCCGGCCTGACCGACGTCGTGCGGCCGATCGTGCCGGAGGGTTTTACCTTCTGGGACTACAAGCAGCTGCGGTTTCCGCGCAACGAGGGCATGCGCATCGACTTCATCCTCGGCTCGCCAGCCTTTGCCGACCTTGTGACGGATGCCAGCATCCACCGCAACGAACGCAAGGGCGACGCCCCGAGCGACCACGTGCCGGTGCTCGTCGACCTCGACCTGGGCGGCGATGACGACGATCGCCCGATGATTTTCTAAACCCTTCGACGGCCGCGCCCCGTCAGCATCCGTGGCCCGGATGCTGCGCCGGCAATACAGGCACAGGCACAGACACAGGCGCAGGCACAGGCGGCACCTGTCCCCAGCCGTGAGGCCGAGGGCGGGTGCCGTCGCGGTGCGAGTTCGTCTAGACGGAAACCTTCTCGGGAGCCCTGTAGTTCGGGTGGGCCTGCTCGGCAGCGGCGTCGAATTCGGCGTCGATGCCGGCGTTGGGCTTGTAAGTCGCGAGGGAAACCACGACGGCAACGATCAGACTGGCAGCAAAGCCGGGCACGATCTCGTACAGACTGTCACCGAGCGCGGAGTTGCCCCAGATGAAGACGACGACGGCTCCGGTGATCATGGAGGCCAGCGTGCCCGCGGTAGACAGCTTCTTCCAGTACAGCGAGAGGAGGACGACCGGTCCGAAGGCAGCACCGAAACCGGCCCAGGCGAAGCCGACCAGGTCGAGAATGGTCGAATTCTGCTGCAGCGCGATGAGTCCCGCAACGACCGCTACGAGCAGCACACCGAGGCGTCCCAACATGACCAACTGCTTCGGGGAGGCATCCTTGCCGACGATACGATACAGGTCCTCGACCAGTGCCGAGGATGACACGATCAGCTGTGAAGAGATGGTGCTCATGATGGCGGCCAGTACCGCAGCCAGCACGAGGCCGGCGATGAACGGGTGGAACAGCGTCTGCGACAGCAGCAGGAAGACCGTTTCCGGGTTCGCGAGCGACACGTCGGGGTTTTGCTGGAAGTATGCGATGCCGATAAGTGCCGTGGCGACTGCACCAAGAGCGGTGAGAATCATCCAGCCGATGCCGATGCGGCGACCGGCCTTGGCATCCTGCGGGGTGCGCATAGCCATGAACCGCACGATGATGTGCGGCTGGCCGACGTAGCCGAGGCCCCAGGCTGCGGCCGAGATAACGCCCAGCACGGACCCACCAGCGGTGAGGGAGAGCAGGTTCGGGTCAACTTCGCGGATGGAGTCGAGGGTGGCGGTGATGCCGCCAGTGGCGTTGAGCGCCACCAGCGGAACCGCGATCAGCGCGATGAGCATGAGGATTCCCTGGGCGACGTCGGTGAGCGTCGCTCCGAGGAAGCCGCCAAACAGCGTGTAGAGCAGGGTGACGCCGGCCACGATCAGCATGCCGGTGAGGAAGGTGGAACCGAAGGACTCCTCGAAGAACACGCCGCCGGCCACCATGCCGGACGATACGTAGAACGTGAAAAACACCAGGATGATGACACCGGAGACGACGCGCAACAGGCGCGAGGTGTCCTTCAGCCGGTTCTCGAAGTAGCTCGGAATGGTAATCGAGTTGTTCGACACCTCGGTGTACGAGCGCAGCCGCGGGGCTACGAACTTCCAGTTCAGCCAGGCACCGATGGTGAGGCCGATGGCGATCCAGGCCTCGACGAGGCCGGACACGTAGATGGCTCCGGGAAGTCCGAGCAGCAGCCAGCCGGACATATCGGAAGCGCCGGCACTCAGCGCAGCGGTACCGGGTTTAAGGCCGCGGCCAGCGAGCATATAGTCGTCAAGATCTTTGGTCTGCCGAAATGCAAAATACCCGATGGCCACCATGCCAGCGAGATAGAGAACGATCGCGATTATCTGAAATGTTTGATCCGTCAATGGGATTCCTTTGTTGGGATGCCCGACTTACAGGACGTGATTACCCGCGCTGCGGGCAAGGTAAAGGCGCCAGTCTCGCAGAAATCCGGGCTTTTTACCATTTCCTTCTCTCCATTTGCCCACCCAAACCGGCATGACGGCGGACCTCACCGACCGAAAGACGACTCATGCGTGCTGCAGCCTTGATCGACGCCGACCCGACCGACGCCGCCGATTTGGTGGGCATTGATTCCCTGCTGACTGCGGCCGAGATTGCCCTGCACAACGAGGTGCGCGCCTTCGTCAACACGACCATCAAGCCGACAGTGCCGGGTGGTACGAGAAGGCGGTCTTTCCGCTGAGCTTGCGCTCAGACCACGCGAAAGGTGAGGTCACCGACCCCGTCGATGCCGGCGGTGACGACGCTTCCCGGCTCAATTCGGCCGACACCGGCGGGAGTGCCGGTAAAGATGAGATCACCGGGCCGTAGGGTGACAAACCGCGATAGGGCGGCGATCACGTCGGGCACGGGCCAGATCTGGTCGGCAAGGTCGCCGTCCTGATGGGCCTCGCCGTCGACGTGAAGCCAGATGCGTGCCGAAGCGGGATGGCCGATAGCGCTGGCGGCAACGAGCGGCGTACAGGGTCCTGAGAAATCGAAGCCCTTGGCGAGATCCCACGGGCGACGCAGTGCCTTGGCGGCATCCTGCAGGTCGCGCCGGGTGAGGTCGACGCCGGCGCCGTAGCCGACGACGTGGGTGAGGGCATCCGCTCTGACGATATCGGCGCCGCCAACGCCGATCGCGACCACGAGTTCCATCTCGTAGTGCAGGTTGTCGGTCTCTGACGGAAAAGGAACCGTGTGCGAAGCGACACCGTATGCGGGAACGCCCTCGTCGACGGCGAACACGGCGTCGGTCGGCTTCGCGAAGAAGAACGGCGCCTCCCGATCGGGGTCGTTGCCCATCTCCCGGGCATGCTCGGCGTAGTTGCGGCCGACGCAGTACACCCGGTGCACGTAGAAGCGCTCAGCCGAGCCGACGATCGGCAAGCTCGTGGGTTCGGGTGCCGTGAACGGGCCAGAAGCAGACATGCGGTCCTTTCGGGACTCAGGCGAGCAGAGCCGCGATCACGAGCAAAGCGGGCATCGACAGAATCGTGGTGAGTAAAACGGTGTCCCGCGTGACGACCATGGCTCGATCGTAACGCGAGGCGAAGTTGAAGATGTTCTGCGCCGTCGGTAACGCCGACACGGCGACTACGGCGAACAGTTCGGCGCCATCAAGGTCGAAGACGAAGTGTCCGAACAGAAACGCGATGGTCGGCATCAGTACGACCTTGATCAGGGTGGCTGCTACGACCTGTTTGCGCCCGGTTCCGGCCTTCAGCAGTCGTTGGCCGTGTAGCGACATGCCAAACGACAGCAGCACCAGGGGAATGGCGGCTCCGCCGATCAGTTCGAACGGTGCGAGTATCGGGGCTGGAACCGTGATCCCGAAGGCCGCCACGAGTACGCCGGCAAGCGAGCCGAGAATCATCGGGTTTCGAAACGGCTGCGTCACGATCGACACGAACGAGGCCCGTCCTCGGGTGGCCATATCGAGCACGGCCAGGATGGCAGGTGCCAGAATCACCAGCTGCAGCAGCAGCACGGGAGCCACATACTGGGCGCTGCCGAGCACGTAGATGGCCACGGGCAGACCGATGTTGTTGGCGTTGACGTACGTCGCGCTCGACGCACCGAGCACAGTCTCGGCCAGCGGCGTTCGAAAGAACAGCCGCGCGAGGACGAGGTAGATGAATACCCCGACCACGATGGTACAGACGATGGCGACCAGAAATTCAGAGAAGAGCACCGACACGTCCGCGTGGGAGAGCACGGTGAACAGCAGCGCGGGAGTTGCGACGAAGAAGGCCATCCGGTTGAGTATTCGGCCTGCGCCCGCCCCGACAATACCGAACCGCTCAACAAAGTACCCGATCAGGATCACAAACCCGATAATCGAAAAACCGATCAAAACACCGCCCATTCTGACGAGCCTAAGGCGTGCCCGAGCAGAAACCGGCGCGGCCCTTTCGGCCGCGCGATCGACGTTGCTACGCTCAACGCATGCCCCGACTCGACGTTCCTGGCGCTTCCCTTTACTACGAGACCCACGGATACCCCGAGTCGCCAGCCCTGCTCCTGTTCCACGCGGGCATCGCGACCCTGCGCATGTGGGACCCGCAGATCGCCGCCCTCTCTGCCCACCACTACGTCATCCGCTTCGATACCCGTGGTTTTGGCCAGACAACGACCGAGAATGTTGAATTCTCCAACCGAGCGGATGCCACGGCATTGCTCGATCATCTCGGCGTAGCCCGGGCCACCCTGATTGGGTGCTCGCGCGGAGGCACGATTGCAATCGATCTTGCCGTGGAAAGCCCCGAGCGCGTCGCGGGCCTGGTCACGATCGGGTCAGGACCCAGCGGATTTCCCGATGTGGAGCTCACCGAACGTGAAGATGCCCTGTTCGACAAGCTGGATGCGGCCTTCGCCGGCCGCCAATGGCCGCGGCTGGCGCGGCTCGAAGTTGCACTGTGGGCGGTCGGGCCGACCCGCAAGGCGGCCGACGTCGACCCCGCTTTTCTGGCCCTCGCGCAGGAGCTCAATCTGCGCAACGTCATCCACGCCACGGAAGCGCCGATCCCGATTCCGCTCGAGCCAGCCGCGCTCGACCGGGTCAGTGACATCGACGTTCCGGCGCTGGTGACCGTGGGCGAGCTCGACGTCACGTCGTCGCTGGCCCACTACGAATTTTTGTTGGAGATGCTGCCGCAGGCCAGCGGCTGCACGTTCCGCGACACCGCTCACCTGCCGAGCGTCGAGCATCCGCTGGAATTCCAGCGCGTGCTGGTCAGCTGGCTCGCGACCAACAGCCTCTGATCCTTCCGTCTCCTCCCCCGCCGTCCCCTGCGACAATTGTCCACACCCTGCGGTGGGGTCTGCCCAGGTTTTCTGTGCCCGGTAGCCTGTGGGCAGAGTGACCGACCGCGGGGAGATCGATGTCAGAGCACGAGCCAGTCCAGAGCGGAGAATTCTACCTCCGGCATACCGGTCGCATTATTTGGCCGCGCAATGCCAGGGACCTTATCGACTCGGCGCTGTGCCCGGCCTGCCACACACCGCTGAGGTCGCCGGTCTGTTCCAGTTGCCGACTCGACCTGCAGCACGGGGCCGCAACCGAGTTACTGGCCAGTTCAGCGGATGCCGCAGCAGCGCTGCAGCGTCGCGCCGAGCTGATCGGGCGCATCCGCTACGAAACGAAGACCGGCCGGGTCGCCGTACCCCGTCCTTTCAGTACATATTCGGTCACTGCTGACTCGAGCTCCCTCAATTCAGTCGCCACGACGTTGGCGTCACCGGTTCTGCCTGTTCTGCCTGTTCTGCCGGTTCTGCCTGTTCTGCCGGTTCTGCCGACAGCCGCTCCCGCCGCGCCGCGCGCCGGGCTCCCCGCCGCACCATCGACGTTCGACCCAACGGCCAGCACGCGGGGTCCCGGGGCGATGGCACCGCCGCAGGCGCCAGCGCTGCTCTACCCAGACCGAAGTGCTGCGTCACCCCTGCCCACAAAGCCCCGGCGTTCCAGCGTGCAGGTCGTACTTCTCTTCATCGGTGTGCTGTTGGTCTCGGTTGCTGCGATCTTCTTTCTCACCGTTGCGTGGATCGTCGCCGGGTTGGGATTCCGCTTTGTTGTCGTCGCGCTGCTGACCGTGGCGGCTCTCGTGGTCGCCGCCCGGATGCGTCGTTCGCGGCTGACATCCACCGCCGAGGGAATCGGAAGCTTCGCAGTGGTTCTCGTGCTTCTCGACGTCTGGGGCATGCGGCAGAACAACCTCTTCGGCCTCGCCGCTGGAGATGGGGCGCTCTACTGGGGAGTCGCCCTGATAGTCTGCGCGACGCTCTTTCTCGGCTGGCACAACCGATCGAAGCTGCGCGTGGGCAGTATCGCCGGTTTCGTCGTCGCGGTTCCCGGTGTCGGACTCTTCGCGGCCGGTCTCTTGCAGGGCCAGAACACGCTCACTCGCGTTTTCGTCGGTTTTCTCGGTGCCGCCATCGCAGCCCTGCTGCATCGTGCAACGTTGTCCCGGCCCGCGGATGGGCGCCGCTCGCCGGCCTTCGATCGATTCCCCGAGCGGATACTGCTGCTCGCGCTGGGCGCGCTGGCCTTGGTCACGGCGGCCGCCGTCGCGGTCTTCGTAGAGTCCGACAGCCTGATCGCGCCGGTCTGGTCCCTCGGCGCGGTCGCGCTTGTTGCCACGGCCCATGCCGTGCTCGTACTGAGTGCGCCGCGGTCCGCGCTGATCGTCGAGAGCGTCGACGTGGCGCAGCCGGCCCGACCCATGGGGGAATACCGAGCTTTCGCCTATCTGGCGGCGTCTCTGGCCGCGTTCGCGGCGGCTGGCATCGCGCCGGTCGTTGCCGGTCGCTCCGACAGTCTGCCATTTTCACTCACCGTGCCCCTCCTCGTCGCCACCGCTTTGGCCGTGGCACTCGAACTGTTCGCACGTCACCTTGCTGCGTCCTCAGCCGCACGCATGGCCGGGTTGGTGGCAGCCCTTTCGGCCGGCACGGTCGCGGCCATTCCGCTGCTTCTCACTGCCGGGTATGCCGCCTGGCCACTCATCCAGGCCATAGCAAGCGGGCTACGCGGCCATGAGGTCGTCCTTGACCTTGCCAACGCCGACAACGTCTGGGCAGTGCTCGCGCTGGTCGGGGTCGGCGCGACACTGCTCATCGGCTGGGCCCTGGGCGGTTTGCTGCGCGCCCGGCGCCAGATCGTGACCGCGCTCGCACTGGCCGTCGTCATTCTCGCTGTGCCGCTCTCCCCCTCCATCGGGGTTATCGTCGCGCTCTACCTGCTGCTGGGCGCCGGCGCACTCATCAGCCTGCTCCTCGCTCGATCACCTGAGCCAACTTCAGTGCCGCCTACAGTCAATGACGCCGGTCGGTTCTCGCTCGGCTTTCTGGCACCGGCCACCATCGTGTTTCTGGTCGTCGGCGAGACGTTGGGCTATGTCATCAGTTGGGCACACCCCACAACTTGGTGGTTCGGCACGGTATCGCTCATAGTCGCGCTCTGGTTTGCCCGCCTGTTGGTCACGCACAGGGCTGCAAGCCCCGCGCTCACCAGCCCAGCACTCGCGAGTGCCTCCCACGCTCACGCGCGCGGAGCTCTGTTGGCCGCGGCGATCGTTATCACCTTGGTCGGGGTTGGTCACGTTCCACTGGCCCTCGCGCCGGAACAGCAGTGGTTTGAAGCGATCAATCTGGCCAACGTCACGGCAGCCATCGCCCTCGCAACGGCCCTCCTGCACCTGTTCGTCGCTGCGGCAGCACTTCGGCCAACGGCGCTCTCCCTTCTCGATCGGCGCTGGGCATTCTTCACCCTCCTCGTTCCAAGCGTGGTTGTCTTCGTCCTTCCGATTCGAATGTGGTCGCTTGCCGCCGGCGAATCCCTGCTGCAGCCCGAACCTCTCGGATCCATCCTGCGCGCCAGTATCCTGGTCGCCGCGTCCGCTTCATGGGTCTTTCTGCGCGCCAACCATGGCGGGCTGCACTTGGAACGTGCAATCGCTGCCATCGCCTTGGCCCCGGCGGTGTATTTACTGACACGCGAGGTTCTATTCATAACGGCTGCCGTCACATCTGTTTTCATACTCGCCGCACCGGCTGTCGCCCTCGTAGTCTGCTCGCTCGCGCTGTTGCGCGGTACAAATCGTCGTGGCGGTGCAACCCTGAGCGGCGGTGCTGGCCGCGTCACGTCCGGCACCGTTGCCATCGGTGCGACCGGCACACTGAATGTGGACTCGACGGCACGCCGCGACCGGATTGCCCTCGAAATCGGCGCCGCGATTGTGCTCGTGCCTGCCGTGTTCGCCGCGGTAGGCACGGCAGACAAGTTAGGCACCGCAGGCACGTTCCGCTCCCTCGGCTGGCTCGTGATCGTGTTCGCCGGCATCGTGGCGCTCATCATGGCGATCGCGCCCGACGGGCTGTTCGGCTCCCGGTCGAATCGCCGCCACTTCGGCTGGCTTGCCCTGTTGCTCGGCACGGCCGGCCTCTGGCTCGGCCTCGATCAGGCAGGTATCGTGGCACTCGAACCGTATGTGCTGCCCGTCGCCGGTATGGTGCTCACCACGGCCGCGCTGATTCGCCGCTATGGCACAACCGATCGCTTGAGCGAACCAAGTCCGGTAGCCGGCGTGCTGACTTTCGCCGCGCTGCTCATTGCTCTGGTACCGCTTGCCGTGTCGTCCGAGTCGGGGTCGCTGGTGCGCCCCCTCGTGCTGGCCCTCGTATCTGTGACCCTTATGATCGGCGCCGCACTGGTGCGATGGGCTCCGCCGTCGTCAACCTATCTGGCTGCCGCCGGTCTGGCCGGCGCGATAGCCCTCGTCGTCACAGCCTTCGCACAGACGCAGCGGCTGGCGGGGGCGCCCGGCGCCCCCGATGGGCGACTCGAGCTCTGGCTGGTACTTCCCACCATGGCGGCGAGCATGACCGCGGTTTTACTGGTGCGCCAAACGGATGCTCAAACCACCGCACTTCGACGCGGCACGGGCATCGCGCTTGTGCTGGTGTGGGCATCCGTTCTGACCTGGGTCGAACTCACCGTTGTCAGTGCCCCCGCAGATGCCGGGCTGTCAACGCCCCGGGCCGTTCTGCTCGTGCTTGCTCTCTCTGCGGTGCATGTGATCGCCCTCGCGCAGCCCCGAGCGCCGTTGGGGGCAATCACCGCCTGGATTGTACTCGGGCTGGCCGGCTTGGCCGCTATCACGGTGACCAGCTCTGGCAAGGTCGACCCGTTTGAACTCGTCACCGTACCGGTAGCGTTGGCGCTGATCGGGTCGGGCTGGCTGCGCCTGCACGGCGATCCACGAGCGCGCAGTTGGCCCTGGTTTGGTCCGGGACTGTCTTTGCTGCTGGTGCCGTCGCTACTCCTCGATTTCACGTACAACGACCTGTGGCGCATCGTCAGCCTCGGAATTGCAGCGATCATTGTGCTCGTGATCGGTAGCTCGCGGCGACTGCAAGCGCCGTTCGTGATCGGTGCTGTCGTGCTGCTCATCCACGGTGTCGCCCAGCTCTGGCCGTGGATCGCCCTCGCCTACAGTGTGATTCCGTGGTTCCTCTGGCTCGGTGGCGGCGGTATTCTGCTCATCGTGCTCGCTGCACGCTACGAACAGCGCATCGCGAACCTCAAGTCGGTTGCCCTGCGCATCAGTGCGCTGCGGTAGCTGGGCAGTGCTGCGCAGGGCAGTGCTGCGCTGCAACGGGGGTGCTGCGCTGTTTCGGGCGGTGCCGTTGTGCTGCGCCCTGCCAGGCCATGCCGTTGTGTGCGCCCTGCCAGGCGGTGCCGTTGTGCTGCGCCCTGCCAGGCCGTGCCCTTCGGTGCGGTGTGGTGCCGTACGGTGCCGAGCGATTGCGCCCAGCACGTGGTTCACGATCGGACCGGTCTTCCAAACGGGCGGGGGCTACGAGCCCCGCACCTAGAACGGCTGCGGGTCGAGGTCGACTATGTCCCAAGCAGAGGCTGTCGGGTCGGGCTGGGTAGAACCGGGCGGAGTCGGGTCGAGTGTGGTCGGGTCGGCTGTGGGCCCGGGTCGCGGTGGTGATGTGTCGGCCTGTTGTCGCGGTGGACTGATGCGGGTGGCGGGATCGGTGGCGTAGTGCTTGCCAGCCGGACTGGTCCAATTCAGGGTGCCGTCGGGGTCGCCGATGACGGTCCACGCGGAGTAGTGCTTGAGGTTGTGGTGGGCAGGAGAGAGGAAGTGCAGGTTGGTGGCGGTGGTGGGGCCACCGAATTGTTTGTCGCGGGTGTGGTCGAGGTCGCTATGCCCGGCGGAGCGGTTGCAGCCGGGAAACCGGCACGTTCCATCACGCAGGCGCAGGTATTTCTTCAGGCTTGCTGGCACTCGGAACGGTTCTGCGCTGACGTCGAGCACGATGCCGGTGTGCGGATGCGTGAGGATGCGCAGAAAACTCGTCGCGGTTCCCGCCAGCCGGCGGGCGGTCTCCGGTTCGATCGGCCCGTACCCTTCGAGTTCGCCCGGCTCCTCGCTCTTCCCCATCAGTGTGAGAACCGGCACAGTGATGTTGACGTTGGCCGTCAGGCCGGCGCCGAGACCGGTGCTGGTGACCCCTTGGGCGAGCAGGTCGACGGCGACATCGGCGCGGAGTTGACTGAGCGTTCGGGGCTCGTCGGGGCACTGCAGACTGATGGCGGCGTCGGTGACGCGGGTGTAGATGCCGTGGAGGTCCTCACCGGCGGCGCGCAGCCAGAGCGTGGCCATGCCGTCTTTGTCTGGAAAAAACATGACTTTGCGGTCGGCCAGGCACTTGGTACGGCGAACGGTGATGCTGTCGGGGTGGAATCGTTCACGCAGTTTTCGGGCCTTACCGTCGAACTGTGCCGGAGTGAGCGTGCAGGCGTGCGGCAGTAACACCGCCTCCAGCTCGGCCCGGGCGGGAGGGGGCACGGAGTCGAGTTGGTCGAGCACCCGCCGCGCATGACGCAGGGAGATCTTCCCCGCGCGGAGCGCAGCAAGGGTCTGCGGACGCGATTCGACCAACACGCGGCTCTCGTGCAGAAGACCGGACGCGGTGCCGGACGGGATGCGCAGCGCACACGCCATCTCCGCGACCAAACCCTGCTGGGCGGCGAAGGTGGCGTCCCAATCGTGTTCGTGTTGCGGCCCAGCCTGCGGTCGGCCGGTCTCGGCGGTGTTGGTGGTGTAATCCCACGCCTCGGTGAGAACCTCGGCCTTGCTCGTTTGCGCCCAGGAAATGACCCTCTCGAGATAAAGCACCCGGTCGACGAACTGCGCCTGCCTGCGCTGGAACGGGTTCACGTCACTGGGCAAGTCCTGCGCGGGCAAGTCCTGCGCGGGCGGGTCAGCGCGGAGCTGGTGAGCGGTGTACTCGGCGTAGAGAAACTCCTCGCGGAGGTTCTCGTCGAACAGGTGCTCGGGCGGGACGGCGGCGAACACTTCAGCCAGGTCGAGGTCGGCTGGGATGGTCGGACCATCGGCGAGCTGCAAGTCCTGCCGGATTTTTACCGCAGCGGTCGCGGCGGCTTGTGCCTCGACTTCGTCTTCGGCCTGCCACTCGGACAAGCACTGCAGCCGAAACGCGTCGAAGAATGCGCGGTCTTCAACCGAGAACGACCACTCGGCGAATTCTCCCTCGGACACGCCGACGAAGTCGGAATCGGAATCGGAATCGACTGAGCCCGCATGGGGGGTCTCGCCGCTCTGGCTCATGCTTGAATTCTACCAAAATCAAGGCTGTAAGTCGAGGAAGTCTCAGTATGCTTTAGATTTCAGTACGAAGTTATATTCGGGACATCATTCGCGTTTTGAGACCGTTTCGCCTTCGTTGACGGAGTCTCGACGGACTCGACCGGCGGCGGCAACCACTGGCCGACTCGCCCAGGACGACTCGAGCTGGCCGACTCGCCCAGGACGACTCGAGCCGGCCGACCCAAGCAGGCCGACGGCGGTCGACCCAGAGTCCCCATTTGTTTCGGCTTGCGTCAACGCTGAAGTGACGTCGGACGATGGTTTGGCGACGAACAAATCGGTTCGGCACCAGTGCTGGTCTACCTGGAGCCTGTCAGCCTCACCGAAGCTGGGCAGCTACCCGCGACCGACCCAGCGGTCCATTGACCGGTAGACACCGAAAACGCGACCAGCCACGGCGTCCCAGGCGGCCAATGGCAGTACGCCGCGAAGCACCTTCGACAGGTTCACCGTCCACGGCAACAGCAGTTGCGGCTTGCCGGCCAGCATCGCCCGCCAGACCCGATCAACGACGTATTCCGGCGTCATCAGCGGGGTGAGCAGCGGCCCGCTGGCCCCCGTGAACATGCCGGTGTCGATGTAGCTCGGGCAGACCGTGGTCACCTTGACATAGCCGTGCCCCTGCTGCACCAGTTCGAGCCGCAGCGAATCGCTCCAGCCGATCATGGCCGCTTTCGAGGCGGCATAGACGCTCATGCGCGGGGTGCTGAGGGTGCCGGCGGCCGACGCGATGTTCACGATGCGTGACTCGCGCCATCCGCTCGCAATCATCGCCGGCAGAAACTCGCGCGCGATGTACATGGGCGCAAGCGCATTGATCTGCATGGTCGGGCGGGTGTCTGCACCGTTGTCGTGCTCCCAGAAATACTTGCCACGCACGATGCCGGCGTTGTTGATGACCACGTCGGGGTCGCCGATCTCCGTACGCACCCGCTGCGCTGTCTGCGCGATGGCGCCGAGGTCGGCGATATCGACGACGTAGGGGGCGACCCGCGTGCGTCCGTGGGAACGTTCAGTCAGGATGGCGGTGGTCGCGGCGAGCCCGGAACCGTCGCGGTCCCACAGGATGACGGTTTTCGCCCCCTCGGCGACGCAGCGTTCGGCATACAAGCGGCCCATTCCCCTGGCGGCTCCGGTAATCAGCACGCGGGCTCCGGCTACGGTTCGACTCATACCTCCATCATGCCGCCTGCGCCTTCTCTTGCGGGACTACGCTCGAGCTAGCAGCAGAATCGGTGAGGTGCCTATGGACTTTCATACCCTCGCGATCATCTCCGTGATCGCACTGCTCGGGCCGCTGCTGGCGACACCGCGCCGGTGGAACATTCCCGTCGTGATCGGTCAGCTCGGTGCCGGTGTGATCGTCGGCCGCACCGGTTTCGGCTTTGTCGACGCAAGCGACCCCACACTGACCCTTCTAGCGGATGTCGGCTTCGCGTTGATCATGTTCGTGGCCGGCACGCACGTGCCTGTTCGCTCCGGCGCAATTCGCGCAGCACTGGCGACCGGCCTGGTGCGGGCAATTCTGGTGACCCTCTCGGCGATCGCCCTTGGCGTGGCCATCGCGTTGATCTTTGGCACAAATCATGCACTCCTATATATAGTCTTGCTCGCCTCCTCGTCGGCCGCGCTCGTGCTGCCTCTTATTCATTCGCTGGGTTTGCATGGCCGATCGATGCTCGAGCTCACCGCGCAGGTCGCGATCGCCGATATTGCTGCGATCGTGGCGCTGCCGCTGGCCATTGACCCGCCGAATGCCGACCGCGCCGCGCTCGGGGCCGCGCTCGTGGCGCTGCTGGCCGTGGCGCTCTACGTTGTGCTGGCCTGGTTGGAACGAAACGGCTACCGCCTGCGCCTGCACAAGTTGTCGGCGAACCGCAAATTCGCGCTCGAGCTGCGCATCCAGCTGGCCATTCTGTTCGCCCTGTCAGCGGTCGCCGTGTTCAGCCACGTTTCGGTCATGCTCGCCGGGTTCGCTTTCGGCCTCGCCGTCGCGGCCGTCGGCGAACCGCGCCGCCTCGCCCGGCAGCTCTTCGCCCTCGCCGACGGATTCTTCGGACCCCTTTTCTTCGTCTGGTTGGGCGCCTCCCTCGCCCTGGGCGACCTCGCCGACCACCCGCAGATGATCGGCCTCGGCCTCGTGCTTGGCGTTGCCACCCTGCTCACCCACGCGACCACGCGCGTGCTGGGCCTCCCGCTGTCGTTTGGAATGCTCTCAGCCGCCCAGCTCGGCATTCCGATCGCGGCCGCGACCATCGGCACCAAGCTGCAGGTGCTCGCCCCCGGGGAGGCAGCGGCCCTGCTCCTCGGAGCACTCGTGACTATCGCGGTGACCGCGGTGGCGAGCGGATGGGCCAAGCCGCGCGCGGCATCCGCTGCGCCGGCCTGACCTGCCCAGCCGCGCACGGCATCCGTTTCTGGGCCGACGGGCGGCTAGAGAAACATGAGCACGATGCCGGTCACACCGGCGAGAACGCCAATGCCCAGCAATACCAGGCCGATCAGGCGCAGTCCCTTGCCATCGAGGTCGGGGTCGTGCGTGCGGCACTTCTCCGGCCGGCGATCGCGAAACCAGACGCGCACGTCATCGCCCGCCACCAGATGCTGCGTCTCGTGGGTGTCGGCCGGGCACTCGTGCACATCGCCGTCGTTATCAAACCAGCGGATGACCGTGGCGGGCCCCGATGCGGCCGTACTCGATGCGGCCGTTCTCGACGCGGCAATCACGGCGGTCGAGCGAGTCCAGCGGCCACTGATGCCGCGCACGGACAGGCCGACCAGATAAAGGAGCGCTCCGATGATGAGGCCGACGAAAGTGAGGATCTCGCTCATAATACCGGCGAAGTCGAGAGCGTGCACTGCCACCGCCGTCCGTTGTCTATCGTCTGCTCGCGGCGCTTACCCCGATGGCTAAAGCGTATCGTTTAGCTTCGCACCGACGGGCCTCTAGGCTGAATCCATGCGATTTGGACTCTTTGTACCTCAGGGCTGGCGACACGATCTGGTCGGAATCGAACCGGCCGCGCAGTGGGCGACAATGAGTGGCCTAGCCGCCCACGCTGATGCCGGTGCGTGGGAATCGATCTGGGTCTATGACCACTTTCACACCGTTCCGGTGCCGAGCGAGCAGGCCACCCACGAGGCCTGGTCGCTCATGTCCGCTTTCGCGGCGACGACGAAACGGGTGCGCCTCGGACAGATGTGCACCTGTATGAGCTACCGCAACCCGGGATACCTGGCGAAGGTCGCCACAACCGCCGACATCATCTCGGGCGGACGCGTCGAAATGGGCATCGGCGCCGGTTGGTACGAGCACGAGTGGCGAGCCTATGGCTATGGTTTTCCCCGTGCCGGCGAGCGCCTGGCCCGCCTCGACGAAGGCGTGCAAATCATGAAACAGGCCTGGACCACGGGCACAGCCACCCTTGACGGTGCGCACTACCAGATGGACGGCGCCATCTTTCAGCCGCTCCCACTGCAAGCGGGGGGCATTCCTATCTGGATCGCCGGCGGCGGCGAAAAGGTCACCCTGCGCATTGCCGCGCAGTACGCCGACTACACCAACTTCGACGGCTCACCCGAGGGCTTCTCACACAAGAGCGCGCTGTTGGCCGAGCACTGCACGGCCCAGGGCACCGACTTCGATCGCATTGTTCGCTCGGCGAACTACAACACGGTGATCGGTGCGACCGAGGCCGAGGTTGCCGAGCGGCTCGACGCGATTGAGGCCCGGGTGACCCCTTATCTCGGGGCTGAAGGGGCCGCCGCGTTCATGGCCGAGTACCGTGACGGTGACGCACAGGGTGTTGGCACGCCGGAACAGATCGTAGAGCGCCTGACCGCGATGAAGAAGCGTGGCCTCGGTTACGCGATCCACTACTTTCCAGAGGCCGCCTACGACCGGTCGGGGATTGAATTGTTCGAGCGGGAGGTCATGCCCGCCCTGAGTTAGCGGGTCACCTGGAGTTGGGCGAGTCCCGCCTCGAGCCGGTCGTAGCCTCTGCCCCAGGCCCAGGCCCAGGCCCAAAAAGATCGAGTGGCGCGAGAAGACAGCCCCGGGCATCCGCTCGTCACGAGGCGTTCTGACAGACTGGATGAAATGATGCTCACCGACAACGATGTCCCGGCCTGGTGGCGTCGCCTCGGCCTGCCCGGACTAATCGACCTGCACACCCACTTTTTACCCGAACGGATGCTGCGGCGCGTGTGGGCCCACTTCGACGAGATCAAACCATTGATCGGTCACGAGTGGCCGATCCAGTACCGAGACGATCAACAGTCGCGCCTGGCGACGATACGCCGGCTGGGCGTGCGCCGATTCACCGCGCTGTCCTATGCTCATCGACCGGGCATGGCGGCTTCCCTGACCGATTTCTCGCTCGGTCTGGCCGCCGAAAACGCCGATTGTGTGCCGAGTGCCACGTTTTACCCGGAAGAGGGCGTGCTCGAGCAGGTTCAATCCGCCCTCGACCGCGGCGCTCGGGTGTTCAAGATTCACGCGCAGATCGGCGCATTCGACCTGCGCGAACCCCTGCTCGATCCGGTCTGGGGGTTGCTCGCAGACGCCGGGATTCCGGTCGTGATCCATGTCGGCAGCGGGCCAGTGTCGCGGCCGGGAATCACCGGGCCGGACAAGCTTGCGGGGGTGTTGGCGCGGCATCCCCTGTTGACGGCCGTCGTCGCCCATCTCGGCGCCCCGGAATACGGGGAGTTTCTCGATCTCGCTGAACGCTATCCGTGGGTGCACCTCGACACCACAATGGCATTCACCGACTTTTTCGAGCGGCTCGCGCCGTTCGACCCCGCGCTGCTGTCCAGGCTGGCCGACTTGCCCGACCGGGTAGTGCTGGGCAGCGACTTTCCCAACATTCCGTACCCGTACGCGCACCAGCTGGAGTCGCTCGAACGCCTGCGTGACCGGGAACCGCGCCTCGACGACGACTGGCTGCGCGCCGTCTGCTGGTACAACGGGCTACGGCTGATCGGCGAGTAGGGCGCCGCGCACCTCGGTCAGGCCGCGGTCACTGCGGTCACCAACGCCGGGGCGACCAGACCGGCGTGCGACGCGGAGCGAAGGATACGGTTTGGTCCGGCTGCTCCACCGTGGAGCAGGACCAAGCCGTATTTGGGCATCTTCGGGTAATACTGCCGGTACCGGCTATATGATCCACCTTGTTGCTTTATCGAGCATTGATCATCTAATCACTATGCCGAATCCGAGGACGACCATGACACCGGCCACCGATCTCTCCCGCCGCGCCGTTATTTTGATCGGAAGCGCGGGTACCGCTGCTGCGCTTGCCGGTTGCTCGACCGACGCCTCCGCCGGAGTGGATGCTGGCAGCCAGACGCCGACGCCCGCGGGCGGGAGTGCGCCCCAAGAGGTCGCCAAACTTGCCGACATCCCGGTCGGAGGCTCCATTTCAGCCACCCTGGACGGGAAACCGATCCTGGTTTCCCAGCCGAAAGAGGGCAGTGTCGTTGCCTTTAGCGCCATCTGCACGCACCAAGGCTGTGTCGTCAAATCCGGCAACGGTGAATTCGATTGCCCGTGCCATCAGTCACGCTTCAACACTGCCACCGGCGAGGTACTCGATGGCCCCGCGCCGTCACCGTTGGAAAAGATTCCAGTGCACGTCACCGGCGGCGTCGTGCTCTCCGGTTCCTGAACGTACGGGCGGCCACCCGAGCGCGCATCCGAGAGTGAGCATCCACGATGATCTGCCCGGTCGAGAAGGTGATTGTCTATGTGGGAGTTCTGCGGACCCAGCGCGGGACAGCGCGCCCCAAGACGGAACGCAGAACGGGCTACCGACTCGTCTGAGTCGATAGCCCGTGGGGAGTATCTCGGCGCCAGCCGACACTAGGCGACGTTGCTTCCTTTTCCGTGGCCAGAGCCGCCACTACCGTCCTCCGTCGCTGTCATCCGGAGCGTCGTTGATGTCGTGAGCGATGTCGTGAGCGGGGTCGTGCGCGGGGTCGTGCGCGGCGTCGTCGTGGCTATGATCCGAAGGAGCTTCGGTGGCTCCGGGCGAGGATGCCGGCTCGTTTGCCATGTCCACACCAACCCCGGCAGTCGAGCGGGAGGAAACGGTGACGGCTCCCGGCTTGGTGTGCGCCGCGCGTGCCATGCCGTTTTGTACCGAATTTATCAGCTCATCGCTCAGCAGCGGGCCGGTATAGGTAACGTCGAGCTCACCGGTGCGCAGGGTGGTGGAATAGTTGCCGAGCGCGTCCGACAAGATGCCTTCCTTGGCGATGGACTCCTCCAGTGCGGCAGGGCTGGTCGTTCGAACCGCGAACCGGAGATCGTGCACCAGGACCTCGGCGACGTGGTAGTGGTCCACCCCGGAAACCGCTGGGTCTTGGAAGTAGGCACGATTGACCAATTCCCCAGCTTCGGCAACGGTACCCCCCGCCGGCAGAGCTACGATCAGCTCCGGCACGAAGTGCTCGAGCGAGGCGGGGTCCAGCACGTCGGGAGAGATATCGAACAGGTTCGTCTGGCTCTGGTTCGCCGCTTTCTCCAGCACCGTACGGAGCGCGGTCACATCGGCGTCGGGAGTCGAGTGGATTGCGATCACTACCCGACGTCGAACCATCAGCCCGTCGTAGTTCACGATAGGTCGGTCGTTCCCCGCATCGGTACCCCTCTCAGCGGAGCCGATCAATCCGGTCGAGACCGGAGTGCTGGTAGGGGGTGGAGCCACGGCGGTGCATCCGCTCAGTGCGAACGCAATGAGTACTGCCGTGGCCATTCTGGTGGCGTTGTTCATCTCAGGTTCCCGGGGCAAACCCCGGCCGGTACACCGGCGGATACGAATTCATGGGGGTGGTATCCACGACCGGATAGTCCGAGGTGACCGGGTCGTTGTTTCGCGAGTCCCCCACCGAGAACTGCACCATCATGTCGTGATCTTCGTGCACCAGGTTGTGGCAGTGCACCATGTACCGCCCGCCAGTGTGCGCACCGGTGTTGAACTGCATCAGCACGGTGATGGATTCGTTCTCACCCGCATAGAAGACGTCTTTCGGCCCACCCTCCCAGGAAAACGGCTTGCCGCCATTGGTGTTTCGGGCGATGATCTTGCCGTCGATCAGGTGAATGTGTAGCGGGTGGAACCAACCTCCAGACTCGTTCGTGATGGTCCACTGCTCAACGGAGTATGGCTGAGTGCTGGCAAAGCACCGGGAGAACCCGGAGGCCTCCACGTCCTCCCAGGTCTCATCGTTGATGGTCCACTCTCCGTTCTGGCGCTTCACCCGAAGTATCCGCTTCGCCACCGCCATGTCCGGAGTCAGCTTCATCACGTCGAGGCCGCCGAGCTCGGGGTTCGGCGAGCCGCCGTCGTCGAGAGTGGTCGGGATGGCGGAGATCGATCCGGTCGTGGAACCTGAGTCGGCCACCACCTGGAACCGCATGATCTTGTTCGTGTTGACGAAGTTGACGTTGTTCTTGTTACTCAGGTTGCGCATCTCGATCATCTGGCCGACCTTGTACTTGCGAAAGTCGATCAGGATCTCGTAGCGCTCCGCCGTACCCTGCCGCCAGGACTGCACCGCCTCCACCTTGGGCGTCATGCCGCCGTCAGTGCCGACGATGTAGAACGGGTCACCGGTGGACAGTGTGGGCCGATAGGAGCGTGTGATCGAGGCCACGAGCACGCGGAAGCGATAGATGCGCGGCTTGACCTTCATCGTCGGCCACGGCACCCCATTGACCATGATCACGTCACCCCACAGACCCGCGTGGCCGTTGTCGTTGAATCCCAAAGAGCCGTCGGCATTGAACGTTGCGTCCGAAATCATCAGCGGCACGTCGAACTCGCCCTGAGGCAGCTGCGCCTGCTCGAACTGGTCCGACATCGGGTAGAAACCTGCGAGCCCGGAATACACGTTCTGGCTCGTGACCAGGTGGTCGTGGTCGTGGTACCAGAGCGTGCGCGCGGACTGCCAGTTGGGGTACTGGTAGTTCTTGACTTTGCCCGGAGCAGTGAAGTCGTTGGCATACCCGTCGTACTGGGGCAACGACGCTGAGCCATGCAGGTGAGTGACGGAGTTGAACGCCGACGCGTGCAGGAGCCCCGTAGCCGGCAAAGCGTTGCGGATGCGTATCTCGGATCGGGTTCCCTGCCGCACCCGAATGGTCGGACCGGGAAAAACACCGTTGTACCCTGCCAGAGTGGTGGAGAGCCCCGGAAGGATCTGGGCCTGTCCTACCTTCGCGGTGAGGGCGAATTTGGCGAACGGCCGAGCCGGGTCACCGTCATCGAAGCCCGTAGCGTACGGCACCAGCTCGGGCGGGCGACGGAACACACCCCGATACGGGACCGGCATATTCGCCGGGGCCAGCACGCCGGGGACCGGGTCCGCCATCTTCGCCATTCCGACGGCGCTCATCGCACCGACGGCGCCCACTGCGCCCAACTGCAGCACTTCCCTACGTGTGGTCATAATCACTCCAGAGTGGTGCATCGATGTGAGGTCGCACATAAGAGTGCAGTGGCGGCCTTGTAAAAACCTTGCCCACTCAGATGTGCTGGTGAGCACGCTCGGGAACTGACCCGTTGCCCTGATAACTGGTCACAATCGAACAGCGTCGTCGTGTCTCGGCTCGCCATTCAATGGGCCACGATGAATTCGAGCGCCACTACGCCCCACGAGCGACGATTCGTTGCGAGAAATCGCAAGAAAACGCCGGGCATCGCCCGATATTCTGAAGTGGCACGCCCGCCGCAACCGCGACACTCATTCGAATCGGAGGTTCCCATGTCGATATCTGTTGAAAAAACACACGTAGCTAACGCTCTAGTCGGAGAGCCCGAGGTTCTTGAAGACGGCCTCGCGCAACACCCCTCCTGGCTCAGCCTCAAGGCAGCGGCGACCTCGCTGCAGGCGGTGCAGTCGCAGAACGGCTCCATTACCGACGTGGGCCGGCACGCGGATGCCGCGGCATCCGTTGCGCGCATCACCGCGGCCGTCACCGACCTCGCCCCGCACTTTGCGCACGACGCCGCGTACCTGGCCGCCCTGGTCGTGGACTTCGACCGCTGGACGTCAGACGGGTTCGGCGTACCCGACTTCTACGACTCCCTGCTGGCCTTCCAGCCGCAGCAACACCGCGTAAACGGGCTGCGCCACCTCGTGGTGTTCCCGATGTACACGCAAAACGGCAGCGCCAATCGCCTGGTCGAAGCCGTGCTGATCGAGGTCATCTGGCCGGAATTCATCGGTGAGCTCGAAGCCGGGTACACGAACAAACTGTTCGTACCGATTCGTTTTCTCGACTTCACCCCTGGCTACGACACCAACTCGGCCGTGTTGTTTCCCGAGACGGTCGCGATGCGCGAGATTCCCACGTTCACTTGGGGGGCGATCTTCGCCGACCGCGAAGCCGCCCGTTTTCGCCGGGTCGTACGCGCAGCCGCCGAGATCACCCGGCTCGAGCTGCCCGCCGATGCGGCCGTGCTGCTGGACGACCAGCACCTCACTGAAGAAACCTTCGTGATGTGGGACCTCATCCACGACCGCACGCACATGCGCGGCGACCTGCCCTTCGACCCGTTCATGATCAAGCAACGCATGCCGTTCTTTCTCTATTCGCTCGAGGAGTTGCGCTGCGACCTGACCGCTTTTCGTGAATCGGTCACGATCGAGCGCAGTGAGCTGGCGAGCCCCGAGGCACGTCGGCACGCGAAACTGGTGCAGTACGCGGTCATCTTCGACCGCATCTTTCGATTCGCGATCACCGGAAACCGGGTGCGTAACTATGACGGCCTCGGCGGTCAACTGTTGTTCGCCTGGATGCACCAGCACGGCGTGCTGCACTGGACCGACACCCGGCTCACCTTCGACTGGGAAGCCGTGCCCGACGTGGTCATCGCGCTCGGAGCGCAGATCGACGAGCTGTACTGGGCGTCGATCGACCGGCCGAAGAAGGCGCACTGGCTCGCGGCCTACGAGATGATCTCGAAGACCCTCACGCCGAATCCGGCCTCGACCTGGGCCCGCGGGCTGCCGCTCGAGGTGCTCGCCGGTTCTCCCAAGGGCTACACCGACCAGGTTCTTGACGACGAATTTCCGCTGTCGATGTTCTTCGAAGCGCTCGAGAAGAAGATGCGCACGGTCATCGAGTCCACGGCCGGCATCACCGGCAGCGTGGTCGACTGATGGGTGCCAGTTTGGCCGTCGCTGGCCGCACCGTGCTGATCGCCGGGGCGTCCAGCACGGCCGGTCTGGCCGTCGCCGCTTCACTAGCGGAGGCCGGCGCGCGAGTCGTCGCCGTCGGCTCCAATCTCAAACGCCTCCAGTCGGTGCTCGCCGTGGCACCGGAGGCGGCGCTCTACGAGTGCGACCTCTCAGACTTTGATGCGGTGACCGCGCTCGCCTCAGCGACCGGGCCAATCGATGGCTTGATTCATCTGGTGGGCGGCTGGCGCGGCGGCGGCGGCCTGGCCGGCCAGAGCGACGAAGACTGGGATTTTCTGCACTCGCACGTGGTCACCACGCTGCGAAACACCACCCGGGCGTATAACGCCGACCTGCTGGCCTCTTCGGCCGGGCGGCTCGCGATCGTGTCGAGCGTGTCGGTCGACCAGCCCTCGGTAAGCGGCGCGAATTATGCGGCGGCGAAGTCCGCAGCCGAAACGTGGGTGCGCGCGGTCGCATCGGGATTTGCACAGGCCGGCGACACCGCCGCGGCAGTGATTTTCGTCGTACGTTCCCTGGACGGCTTGGAAATAGAGCTGGCTACCGGCGTGACGCGTCTGTGGGATGAGGCGGCGGCATCCGTCAATGCCGGCCGGGTTGTGCTGGCTCGAAAGGCCCCCGAAACCTGACACATACTCGTCCGCTGGCACCGTCGCACCTTTCGGCTCCCCCCTCGTCGGCAGCCCCCGGCTCCCGACGGTCCGCGCTACCGTGAAGATACGCACGACGAAGGGGCGCGAATGCTCGACATCAGGGGAGTGACCAAGCGCTATGGCACAAGAGAGGTGCTCACCGACGTGAGTTTCACGGTCGGGGACGGCCGCATGACCGGCTTTGTCGGCGCGAACGGCGCCGGTAAGACCACCACTATGCGCATCATTCTCGGCGTGCTGTCACCGGACTCGGGCACCGTACTCATCGACGGAGTGCCGGTGACGGCGAGCGATCGCCGCCGGTTCGGGTACATGCCCGAGGAACGCGGCCTCTACCCGAAGATGAAGGTTGCCGAACAGTTGGTGTACCTGGCGCGCCTGCACGGGCTGGCACCAGCATTCGCCCGGCGCAATACCGACGATCTGCTGGAGCGCCTCGGCCTCACCGAACGCGCCAGTGACACCGTTGAATCACTCTCGCTGGGCAACCAGCAGCGCGCTCAGATCGCCGCTGCTCTCGTGCACGACCCCGAGTTTCTCGTGCTCGACGAACCGTTCTCCGGCCTCGACCCGCTCGCAGTGGAGGTGGTGATGAGCGTGCTCACCGGCTACGCCGCGCAGGGCGCGCCCGTGCTGTTCTCCTCGCACCAGCTCGATATCGTCGAGAGGCTCTGCGACGACCTCGTCATCATCGCCGACGGCGAGATTCGTGCGCACGGCTCACGCGAGGCGCTGCGGGAGCAGCACAGCAGCCCCCGTTTTGAGATTCGCACCGCGGGCGACACCGGCTGGATCCGCTCCCAACCCGGCGTCACCGTCATCGACTGCGACGGCGACTTCGCCGTCTTCGAAAGCGAAACGGATGCCGCCAGCCAAGCCGTTCTGCACCGTGCGATCGCGCTCGGCGCGGTACACGCCTTCAGCCAGCAGCGACCTTCGCTCGCCACCATCTTCAAGGAGGTCATCGCATGAGCAACGTGACACGTCCGCTGCACACCGCGCCCACCTTCGCCCAGAGCGTCTGGCTGGTTTCCAACCGCGAGATCACGGCACGCCTCCGCAGCAAATCCTTTCTCATCGCGACCGGCATTCTGCTGCTCATCTCCGTGGCATCGGTCATCGTCGGCAGTCTGGCCAGCCAGAATGAAAGCCTCACCAAGGTGGCCGTGGTCGGCACGGCCACCAGCGTCGTCGAACAAACCAACGCCTTCGATATCGTCGAATCCGACACTGTCACAGGCGCCGAAGCGCTCGTGCGCGACGGCACCGTCGACGCGGCCGTAGTGCCATCGGACAACGCCGATTCGCTGCTCGGCATCACGGTGATCGCCCTGGATTCGGCGCCGCTCGATGTTCTCGGCACGCTCAGCGTGGGCCCCGATGTGAAAATTCTCCAGCCGGCCTCGCAAAACGGTTTTCTCGCCTACCTCGTTGCCATCGGCTTTGGCATCATCTTTCTCATGTCGGCGACCACCTTTGGCGCCACCATCGCCCAGAGTGTGGTCGAAGAGAAACAAACCCGCATCGTCGAGATCCTCATGTCGACCATCTCGGTGCGGGCGCTGCTGGCCGGCAAAGTGCTCGGCAACAGCTTGATGGCGTTCGGACAGATCGTATCCATCGGCCTGTTGGTGTCGATCGGCCTGGCGGTGACCGGGCAACGGCTGCTCCTGGCCGACGTCGGCCCGGCCATCATCTGGTTCGCCGTGTTCTTCGCCTTCGGATTCGTGTTGCTCGCCGCGCTCTACGCGGCAACGGCGTCGATGGTGTCCCGGCAGGAAGACGTGGGCTCAGCGACTTCACCGGTGCTGTTCCTCGTCATGATCCCTTATTTCATGGTGGTCTTCTTCAACGACAACCCGCTCGTGCTGGCAATCATGTCGTATGTGCCGTTCTCGGCGCCGGTCGGGATGCCGGTGCGTATCTTCCTCGGCCAGGCCGAATGGTGGGAACCCGTGCTCTCTCTGGTCGTGCTGGCACTGTCGACAATGGTGGTGATTTTGATCGGGTCGCGCATCTACTCCAACGCGCTGCTGCGCATGGGCGCCCGCGTGTCGCTGCGCGACGCCCTGAAAGGCTAGCGGGAGGCAGAGGCGCACCGGCTCGCTAGTTTCGACTCCCGAGGAACTCCGCCAGTGCGGTGAGATCATCGGTGTTGATGTGGTCAACGCCGGCCGAGTGCAGCTGGGTCCAGATGGCCTCGCGGGCTGCGCCGGGCACGTCCAGGGTTCCCCAGAAGCGCACGCGGTAACCGTTGGCATGCGCCAGCTCCACATAGTCGCGCAGCTTGACCTTCTCGCTCTCCGGCATGGGACCCGCACCCTGCCAGGCGAAGAGCTTGTTCCAGTTCTCACTGACCAGCGGCATAAGGTCGGCCGGTAGCCCGGACGCCAGGTCGGTGGAACGCCCATCGTAGAAGGCGAACCGCGACTTCAGATTTTGCATGGTTTCCAGGGGCCGGTTGCCGCTGACGACGGCGATCACCGGTCCAGTTTGTGTCTTGCCGTTGCTGTACCGGGTCATCATGGAGCGGTGCCCCGCCAGCTCTTTCTCGATCGCGGCGTAGCTGCTCTCACCGTCGCTTTTGATATCGATCAGCAGTTGGAAGCTGCCATCCCATCCGGGGTAGACGCTGCGGCCGTGCCCGCGCAGGAGTTCGGACAGGGGATCAAGGTAGAGGCTTTCCAGGGTGACCCCCGGTTGAACATCCACGAGATCGTGGGCGACGAGAAGTTCACCGTCCACAAGCCAGACATCGGCTTCCACGCTGGTGAAGCCTTGTTCGAGGGCATCGAAGAGAGGGCGGTCATGCTCGTAGTCATTGTGAGCATGGGCGGCATCCTGCGGGACGCCGAGGGTGACCCGTGACGGCACCTCCGCCACGCGTGGGGAGGCACCGGTAACGGTTGTGACGGCGACGAGAGCGATGAGGGCCGAAGCGGCAACTCTGAAATACATGGGGTCTCTTTCCGAGCGGAGGAAGCTACGCGAAGGCGTATAGCTATATGGTTTATCCGCACTCTGTGTCCGCCCGGCAAACGAATGATGAACCGGCCATGACCATAGACGTTGCTCGTACGCGAGGCGTCGATGCGCAACGAATCGCGGGAAAATACCGCGAGCCTGAATCGCTCAGCCGAATGCGGCAGGATGGACGAGTGACCCAACTCCATGATCTGTCTTCCCGCGGTTTCGCCTCCGACAACTACTCCGGAATCCATCCGGAAATTCTGGAGGCGATTGTCCAGGCCAACGGCGCCCACCAGATCGCCTACGGCGAAGACGTCTACACGACCCGGCTGCAGGAGGTCTTCGCCCGACAGTTCGGCGAGGGCGTCGAAGCTTTTCCGGTGTTCAACGGCACCGGGGCCAACGTCACCGGCCTTCAGTCGATGCTGCCACGTTGGGGCGCCGTGATCTGTACAGCCACCGCGCACATCCACAACGACGAGGGCGGCGCTCCGGAACACGTCGGCGGGTTCAAACTGCTTCCGGTGATCACCTCAGACGGCAAGCTCACCCCTGAACTCATCGATCAGGAAGCCTGGGGCTGGGGCGATGAGCACCGCGCCCAGCCGCTCGTCGTGGCCATCACCCAGACTACCGAGCTCGGCACCGCGTATACGGTCGACGAGGTGCGCGCGATCGCCGATCACGCCCACTCCAAAGGCATGACGCTGCACATGGACGGTGCTCGCATCTCCAACGCGGCGGCGAGCCTCGGAGTGCCGCTGCGTGCCTTCACGCGCGATGCCGGGGTCGACGTACTCAGCTTCGGAGGCACCAAGAACGGCATGATGCTGGGTGAGTGCATCGTGGTGTTGAACCCGGCTGCATCCACTGGTTTGAAGTTTTTGCGCAAGTCGAACATGCAGCTCTCGAGCAAGATGCGTTTCATCTCGGCGCAGCTCATCGCGCTGCTCGACGGGGACCTGTGGTTACACAACGCCTCCCATTCCAATGCGATGGCCGCCCGTCTGCGCGACGCGCTCGAAAGCGCAATCACCCAAGGCACCATCACCGGGCTGGATTTCAGCCAGACCACGCAGGCCAACGCCATTTTCGCCACCCTGCCCGCCGGCGTCGCCGACCGGCTGCGCGAACATTTTCGCTTCTACGACTGGGACGCCACCAAAAACGAGGTGCGCTGGATGTGCGGCTTCGATACCACCGAAGACGACGTCGACATGTTCGTGGCCGCGATCACCCGGGAGTTGTCGTGACCTTCACGCACCGGCCGTGGCTCGCCTCGTACGCGCCCGGCGTTCCCGGCACAATCGCCGAGACCACCGAAACCCTCACCGACATGATGGAGACCTCGGCTGAACGGTTTGCGCCGGCGATCGCACTGGACTTCTTCGGCTCCAGCACCACCTACGCCGAGCTTGGAGAACAGATTTCCCGGGCCGCGAACGGCCTGCGCAAACTCGGCGTGAGCCCGGGCGACCGCGTTGCCCTCGTGCTGCCGAACTGTCCGCAGCACGTCGTCGCGTTTTATGCAGTACTGCGCCTCGGTGCCATCGTGGTCGAGCACAATCCGCTCTACACCGACCGGGAACTGCGCCATCAGTTCGAAGATCACGGCGCCCGCGTCGCAATCGTCTGGGACAAAGTCTACGAGTCGGCGCGCAGGTTCCCCAAAGACATGCGCGTAGCGGATATCGTCACCGTCGACCTCACGCGTGCGATGCCGTTCTCGAAACGGCTGGCCCTCAAACTACCGATCAAAAAAGCCCAGGACGCTCGTGCCTCTCTTACCGCCGGGCCCGGAAAGGGCGCAATCAGCTGGGAGTCGATCGTGGGTGCCCGCAAACTGCACCCGTCGCACCAGCGGCCCTTGCTCACGGATACGGCCGTGCTGCAGTACACGAGCGGCACGACCGGCACCCCGAAGGGCGCCATCCTGAGCCATTACAACCTGCGCGCCAACGCCGCGCAGGGTTCCGCTTGGGTAGCAGGCCTCCGCCCCGGTGGCGAGACCGTCTACGGCGTTCTTCCGATGTTCCACGCCTACGGCCTCACCCTCTGCCTCACCTTTGCGATGAGCATCGGCGCCCGTCTCGTACTGTTTCCCAAGTTCGACGAGAAGCTCGTGCTCGACGCGGCCAAGCACGCACCGCCCACCTTTTTGCCGGCGGTACCGCCGATCTACGACCGCTTAGTCACGGCCGCAGCGAAGAAAAAAGTGAGCCTTGCGGGCGTTCGCTTTGCTATTTCGGGCGCGATGAACCTGCCGGTGTCCATCGTGGAACGCTGGGAGGAGGCCACCGGCGGGCTATTGGTCGAAGGTTACGGCATGACCGAGGCGTCACCGATCGTCGCCGGCAACCCGATCGGCCCGAGCCGTCGCCCCGGAACGGTCGGTGTGCCGTTTCCGAGCACCGACATTCGTGTGGTCGACCCGGAAGACCCCACGATCGAGCGCGGCTTCGACGAGGAGGGCGAGCTGCTCGTAGCCGGCCCTCAGGTCTTCTCCGGCTATTGGGACCGCCCGAGCGAGAGCGCCGAGGTGCTGCTCCCCGGTGGCTGGCTGCGCACCGGCGACATCGTGCGAGTCTCGGCCGACGGCTTCATCACCATCGTCGACCGCCTGAAGGAACTCATCATCACGGGCGGTTTCAACGTGTCGCCGTCCGAGGTTGAAGAGACTCTGTTGTCGCACCCCGACATCGACGACGCGGCCGCGGTCGGGCTGCCGAGCCCGACCGGCGGCGAAGACGTCGTGGCGGTCGTGGTGCTGCGGCCCGGCGTCGACCTCGATGTGACTGCGGTGCGTGAGTACTGCCGCACCCGGCTGTCGTCCTACAAGGTACCGCGGCGCATCGTCGAGGTCGACGACCTGCCGCGCAGTCTGCTCGGCAAAGTGCTGCGCCGCGAGGTGCGTAACCGCCTGAAAGGCAAATAGGCTGCCCGGTCAACCGTGAAGCCTTAGATGGAATAGTACGCGCTCCGAATTAGATCGCTCCGGCGCAAGCAAAATGCCCGTTGGCCTAAGCCAAACGGGCATTTTTTTCGCTATCGCGGGCGGGTTATGGTCGCAGCAGCACCTTGATGGCTCGGCGTTCATCCATCGCGGCGTAGGCTTCGGCCACCTCGGACAAGGGAAGTTCCAGGTCGAAGACCCGACCGGGGTTGAGTTGGCCTGAAAGAACCTCGGGCAGTAGTTCCTCGATATAGCCGCGAACGGATGCCACGCCGCCGTTCACGCCCACGTTGCGTCCAAAGAGCGAGCGGATGGGCAGCTCGGCGCCGCCGTTGGGCACGCCGACGTAGCCGACCATCCCACCGGGCCGGGTTGACCGGATGGCCTGATCCATGGATTCCTTAGTGCCGACGCACTCCAGCACGCAATCGGCGCCGATTCCATCGAACAGTGCCTGCACCGCGGCAACACCCTCATCACCACGTTCTTCGATGATGTCCGTCGCACCGAATTCGCGGGCCACGGCCTGGCGATCAGCGTGACGGGACATGGCGACGATGCGGCTCGCGCCGAGTCGCTTGCTCGCGAGTATGGCGCAGAGCCCGACGGCTCCGTCACCGACGACGACAACGGTACTGCCGGCGGTGACGCCGGCAGACACGGCCGCGTGGTGTCCGGTGCCTAAAACGTCCGAGAGGGTCAACAGTCCCGGAATCAGAGCGTCATCCGGCACCTCGGCGGTTGCCACGAGCGTTCCATCGGCATGGGGAACGCGTACCCGCTCGCCCTGAGCGCCGTCGGCGAAGCCGCCCATGTCGTCTTTCTCACCCCACGGAACAAGGTGGAGGCAGGAAAAGCTCACGCCATTGCGGCAGTTGACGCAGGTGTTGTCGCAGTCGTAGAAGGGCGCAATGACGAAGTCCCCGACCTTGACGGTCGAAACGTCTGGGCCAATTTCCTCGACGATGCCCACAAACTCATGGCCAATACGGTGTGGCTCTTTGGTGGCGGTCACGCCGCGGTAGGGCCACAGGTCAGACCCACAGACGCAAGCCGCGACGACCCGAACGATGGCGTCGCCACCGGTCGAAAGTACAGGGTCAGGAACTTCTTCGAGGCGAATATCTCGTTCACCATAAATCACAGTTGCTTTCATTGATAAACCCTAACCCGCCCAACCCGGATCTACCCCCCCTTCGGGTCACATTGTCGCTGCGAGCGACGGAGCGGATGCCACGGTGAGCGCGTCACCGTCGGCCGCCAGCGCCACCAGCACCGTGTCGCCGTCACGAATGTCGCCGGCCAGCAGCGCCCTCGCCAGGCGGTCGTCGATCTCACGCTGCATGAGACGCCGCAACGGACGCGCACCGTAGATCGGGTCGTAACCACGCTCGGCCAGCCAGCGGCGGGCATCCGGTGTTACGGCGAGGTCCAGCCGGCGTTCGGCGAGGCGCTTCTGTAATCGGTCGACGTCGAGTTCGACGATTTCGCCGAGCTCATCGGTTGTCAGCGAGGAGAACACCACGATGTCGTCGAGCCGGTTGACGAACTCCGGCTTGAAAGCCTGGCGCACGAGGCCCTGCACTGCCGCCTCTTTCTGTTCCACCGACAGGGTCGGGTCGATCAGAAACTGCGAACCGAGGTTCGAGGTGAGCACGAGAATGGTGTTGCGAAAATCTACCGTGCGCCCCTGGCCGTCGGTGAGGCGGCCGTCGTCGAGCACCTGCAACAGTACGTCGAACACCTCGGGGTGCGCTTTCTCCACCTCATCGAACAGAATCACCGAGTACGGGCGACGCCGCACGGCCTCGGTGAGCTGGCCGCCCTGCTCGTAGCCGACATAGCCAGGAGGCGCTCCAACCAGGCGGGACACCGAGAACTTCTCGCCGTACTCACTCATGTCGATGCGCACCATGGATTTTTCATCGTCGAACAGAAACTCGGCGAGCGCTTTGGCCAGCTCGGTCTTGCCGACGCCGGTCGGGCCGAGGAAGAGAAAGGATCCGGTCGGCCGGTCGGGGTCGGAGATGCCGGCACGCGAACGCCGCACGGCGTCGGCGACCGCGCTCACGGCGCGCTTCTGTCCGATCAGGCGGTGGCCGAGCTCGTTTTCGAGGTTGAGCAGTTTGTCGGTTTCGCCCTGCAGTAGCCGGCCGACCGGAATGCCCGTCCACGCAGCGACCACTGCGGCGATATCCTCGCTCGCGACCTGGTCGTTCACCATGCGCGGGCCGACGGATTCTTCCTGTTCGGCGTCGGCGAGCGCGCGCTCCATCACCGGAATGTCACCGTAAAGCAGCCGGGACGCCTTCTCGAGGTCTCCCTCACGCTGCGCCCGGTCAGATTCAATGCGGGCGGCGTCCAGCCGCTCACGCAGCTCGCCGACCCGGTTCAGCGAGGCCCGCTCGTTGTCCCATCGCGCCTGCAACTCTTTGAGGGTGGCCTGGCGCTCCACCAGATCGCTACGCAGCTTCACCAGACGTGCCTTCGAGGCATCGTCCTTCTCCTTCTTGAGAGCGAGCTCTTCGAGCTTGAGCCGATCGACGCTGCGCCGCAGCTCGTCGATCTCCACCGGCGAGGAATCGATCTCCATGCGCAGCCGGCTCGCAGCCTCGTCGATGAGGTCGATGGCCTTGTCGGGCAGCTGGCGGGCGGTGATGTAGCGATTGGAGAGGGATGCCGCGGCCACGAGGGCAGAATCGGCGATGGTCACCTTGTGGTGGGCTTCATAGCGTTCCTTGAGCCCGCGGAGGATGGCCACTGTGTCCTCAACCGACGGTTCGTCGACGAGCACCGGCTGGAAGCGGCGCTCGAGCGCGGCATCCTTTTCAATGAATTCGCGGTACTCGTTGAGGGTCGTGGCACCGATCAGGCGAAGTTCCCCGCGGGCGAGCATGGGCTTGAGCATGTTGCTGGCCGCGACGGAGCCTTCGCCGCCGCCAGCACCCATCAGAGTGTGCAGTTCGTCGACGAAGGTGATGATCTGCCCGTCGGCGTCGTTGATCTGCTTGAGTACGGCCTTGAGCCGTTCCTCGAACTCACCGCGATACTTGGCGCCGGCTACGAGGGCAGCGAGGTCGAGGGAGACCAGTTGCTTGTCTTTGAGTGAGTCGGCAACGTCTCCGGCCACGATGCGCTGGGCCAGCCCCTCGACCACGGCCGTCTTGCCGACGCCGGGTTCTCCGATCAGCACGGGGTTGTTCTTGGTGCGCCGGGTGAGCACCTGGCTGATCCGGCGAATTTCGGCGTCACGCCCGATCACCGGGTCGAGCTTGCCACTGCGGGCGATGTCGGTGAGGTTCACCCCATACAATTCGAGGGCCGTCTTGGCGTCTTGCTGCGGTGGTCGCTGACCGGCTTGCATCGCTGTCTCCTCTAAAGTTGAGCCTTGCTGGCTCAAGTTTAGTACCCCGGCCATCTCCCCGGCGTCGAATATTCGAGGGCTGAACATCTCGTCTGCCCCATACGGCTGACACCCGTCATCCGCCGGTGTCGCGGCACTCGTCAGAGTTCGGGGCACCCCGGGTTAGGAGTGCCACCGCCACCGACGAGTGCCGCGAAAGCGGCGGATTCAGCGCGGGGCCGGGCAGCCTCCCGTGAGACAATAAAGGTTGGTCCCATTTTCTTACGGAGCTCCCCCACCTATGGCTCATTCCCTCAGCACTCACGAGATCGCCCGCATCGTTGGCAGCCAGTCGTTCTCGCGCGGTGAACGGTACGCCCGCAACGGGCACGTCACCGAGCAGTCCTGGGCCTCGTCGGGGACACACCTCACCGGTCGAGTGAGTGGCACCAGCCCACAGCCGTACACCGTACTCGTTTCGTTCACGCTCAATGCTGCCGGCCAGGCTGTGCGGGCCAGCGGAACCTGCACCTGCCCCATGGGCAGCAACTGCAAGCACGTCGCCGCCCTGCTCCTGGCCAGCCGCAGCACGCCCGCCGAACTGAACGCTGAGCGCGCCGCCTCGAACGTGCGCGCCATCGGCGACCGTCGCACGCCGGTGTTCGAATCAACCTTTGTGCCGGGCGCATACCAGCCGACCACCCCGGCACCGGTCATTCCCATTCGCCCGCCAGTGCCCGCGTGGCGCGCCGCCCTGGCGCCGATCGCCAAGCCGACTGCCGGCGCCACCGTCACAAGCACGGCCCTCGCACTGCAATTCGACCTGCTCGACCCGGCCTACAGCCCGAACAAACGCCCGGCCCCCCGCCGTCTCGGCGCACGCCCGATGGTCATGGGAAAGAAGGGCAAATGGATTCGAGGCTCCCTCACCTGGGACAACCTGTCCTGGACCGCCGGCACCTATAACCGCGCCCACCGCAAAATACTGAACGCCCTCTACGCCCTCTCGGCCACCGGCCAGCGCTATTACAGCTACACCGACCACTGGCTCTACCTCGACAACTTCGAGAACAAGGCCCTCTGGGACCTGCTGCACGAAGCACAGTTGAGCGGGCTGCCCATGGTCTGCGCTACGGATGCCCAGAATCCCGTTCTGCTCTCGCCCACGCCGGCCGCGCTCGAGTTGAACATTCGCCGCGACGACGAGGGCCTGCAACTGACCCCGTTGCTCATGCTGGGCGAACAGCTGCACCGCGGCGCCGAATTCGGATTCATTGGTGACCCGGCGCACGGCGCCTACACGTTCACGAGCCCCGCTGACCCGCTCGCAACCGGCAGGCAGCTCGTTCTCGCACCACTGAATGTACAGGTCAGCTCTGAGATCCGCGCGCTTGCTGTCACCGGGGGCTTTGACATTCCAGCCAACGACGAACCTTCATTCCTAGCTGATTACTACCCGTTTCTGCAGCAAAAATTGACCCTGACCAGTCACGACGCCTCATTCGAGCTGCCCAGAACGGCCCGACCCCAGCTGGCGCTGACGATCACCCACCAAACGGATGCCCGCATCACCGTCGCGTGGGAATGGCACTACGTCGCGCCCACCGAATCGGTCCCGGAGTCGATCAGCACGGACGCGGTCGAACCGGCCCCCGTGCTGTACCGCCACCCCCTGCGCCCGACGCCCGGCGACACCCACTTTCGCGACCTCACCCGCGAACACGACACGCTGCAAGCGGTCAGCCGAGAAATCGCCTCGTTCCCGGAGCTCTGGCAACCTGCCACACCGATCAGCCCGGCCCGACTCCTTGAGCAGTCAGAACTGCGCAGCGCCATCATGATCACGTTTCTCGGCGAGGCCGTGCCGAAACTCGAGGCCGCCGGCATCGCCGTGCAGGTCTCGGCCGACGCCCCGAGCTACCGTGAAGCCGACGCAGCGCCGGTGATCAGCCTCGCCACCACCGAAAGCACCGACACCCGAGACTGGTTCGATCTTGCCGTCACCGTGACGATCGAGGGCGAAGACATCCCCTTCGACGACTTGTTTCGGGCGCTGGCCACCGATCAAGACCTGATGATCCTCGACAGCGGCACGTACTTCAGTCTCGACCGGCCCGAACTGCAGCAGCTGCGGCGGCTGATCGAAGAAGCCCGCGGCCTGCAGGAGAGCAACGCAGGCACGCTTGGTCTCAGCCGTTTTCAGGCCGACCTGTGGGACGAACTTCAACTGCTCGGTGTCGTCGCCGAGCAGGCTGCGTCCTGGCGCAGCGCCGTCGAGGGTCTCGCCGCCCTGCACGGCTCGGCTGAGGCCGCACCCATCGCCGAACGCCCGCTCCCGCCGGCCGTGCACGCCACCCTGCGTGCCTACCAGCAGACCGGATTCGACTGGCTCAGCTTTCTCTACGACCACCAGCTTGGCGGCGTGCTCGCCGACGACATGGGACTCGGCAAGACGCTGCAGGCCATCGCCCTCATTGCCCACGCCCGCGACAGCCAACGCGCTGCTGAAGGCTCCACTCGCAAGCGCTTTCTCGTGGTCGCTCCCACAAGCGTCGTCTCCAACTGGGCCACCGAATGCGCTCGATTCGCGCCCGACCTGACGACAACAGCCATCACCCAGACCACCGGCAAACGCGGCTCCAGCCTGCTCGATGAAATGGGCCAAGCAGACGTCGTGATCACCTCATACACGCTGTTCCGACTCGATTTCGAGGAGTACAACGCTCACGACTGGGCCGGGCTGCTGCTCGACGAGGCCCAGTTCGTCAAGAACCACCAGAGCAAGGCGCACGTTTGCGCCCGCCGCCTGCGCACCCCGTTCAAGCTCGCCATCACCGGAACCCCGATGGAAAACAACCTGATGGAGCTGTGGTCGCTGCTCTCCATCACCGCGCCGGGCCTGTTTCCGAGCCCGAGCCGTTTTGCCGACTACTACCGCAAGCCCATTGAAACGGATGCCGACGCCGACCGGCTCGCGCAGCTGCGCCGCCGCATCCGACCCTTCATGCTGCGGCGCACGAAGGCCGAAGTCGCCAGCGACCTGCCCGAGAAGCAGGAACAGGTGCTCGAACTCGACCTGCACCCGAGGCACCGCAAGGTCTACGACATGCACCTTGCCCGCGAACGGCAGAAGGTGCTCGGCCTGATCGAGGACATGAACGCGAACCGGTTCGAGATTTTTCGCTCACTCACCATGCTGCGCCAGCTCAGTCTCGACGCCAGCCTGTACGACGCGAAGTACGACAGTATTCCCTCGACCAAGCTCGACGCCCTGCTGGAACTTCTGGAAGATACCGTCGCCGAGGGTCACCGAACCCTGATCTTCAGCCAGTTCACCCAGTACCTCGGCAAGGCACGGGACCGGCTCGACGCCGCCGGCATCAGCTATTCCTACCTCGACGGCAAGACCCGCAACCGGGCCAAGGCCATCAGCGACTTCAAAGAGGGCTCGAGCTCCGTCTTTCTGATCAGCCTCAAGGCCGGCGGATTCGGCCTCAACCTCACCGAGGCCGACTACGTCATTCTGCTCGACCCGTGGTGGAACCCGGCGACGGAAGCCCAGGCCGTCGACCGCGTACACCGCATCGGACAAACAAAGAACGTCATGGTCTATCGCCTGGTATCCAAGGACACCATCGAAGAAAAAGTCATGGCCCTCAAAGCCACCAAAGCGCGCCTGTTCGAAAGCGTCATGACCGACGGAGCGCCGCAGGGCACCGCCCTGACCGCGGCCGACATTCGCGAACTCCTGGCCTGAGGCGACACCAACAGTTCATTTAGCCCCCCTAGACTGCACGCGACGGCACCACGTCGCACACTGCAGAAACGGTCCTATGTCCACCATTTTTGATCGGGTCGACGCTCGCCTGGCTCGTACACTCACTCCGGCTCGCCGCCTCACGCTGCAACGCCCACGCACCCTCGCGCTCGGTTTTCTCGGTCTGCACGCGGTGTTCCTGTTCGCCCTGCTGCCCACCATCCTGACCGGCCAGGTACTCGGCGACCTTCCGCTGTACCGAACCTGGGCTGAACTCGGCCTGGAGCACGGCATCTGGCAGGGTATCGATACCGGGTGGGTGTACCCGATCGGCGCCATGCTGCCGATCGCGTTCGCGGGCATCGCCGGTCCGCTCCTGTACCAACTCCTGTGGTACCTGCTGACCACCGCGTTGAATGCCGTCGCGGTCGGAGCGCTCACCGACTGGGGACGTCGCCGCGGCGGCTTCAAATCGGCCTGGTACTGGCTGTTCGCGTCGTTTCTACTGAGCCCGGTCGGGCTACTGCGACTGGAAGGACTCACAGCACCGCTCGTCATTGTCGGACTCGTGCTGCTCGCGCGCCGGCCGGCCGTCGCGGCGGTTGTGCTGACCCTCGCCACCTGGATCAAGGTGTGGCCAGCGGCCGTGTTCCTCGCGGTGGTCACCGTATCGCCGCGCCGTCGCACGGTAGTGCTTATCGGTGCGGCCGTCTCGGCGGGGGTCTCGATATTCGTCTGGCTTGTGGGGGGCCTGCAACATCTCACCAGTTTCGTCACCGAACAATCTGACCGCGCCCTGCAACTCGAGGCGCCCATCACAACTGTGTGGGTGTGGCTGGCCACACTCGGTCACCACAGCACGTTCATCTACGAGAATTTTGCCATCGCCACCCGTGAGGTGAGCGGACCCGGTACCGACGTGGTCGCTTCCCTGATGACGCCGGTCATGTTCGGCGCCATCGCGGTGATTTTCGTGCTGATGCTCATTGCCCAGCATCGGCGAGCGGATGCCGGCCAACTGCTGCTTGTCGGAGCCCTTGCCCTGGTCAGCGCGTTCATCGTCTTCAACAAGGTCGGTTCACCGCAATACATGTTGTGGCTGGTGCCGGTGGTTGCGGTCGGTGTCGCCCGCAGCTGGGCTGAGTGGCGGGTGCCCGCCACTCTGACACTGGCTATCTCCGGCCTGACGACGCTCGTCTTTCCCATTTTCTACCTGCCGCTTATCGACGGCGATCTGTTCTCCCTGCTGCTGCTGACAGCGCGCAACGCGCTGCTCGTCGTGCTGCTGGCCTCGGCAATCACCGACCTGGCCCGTTTGGCTTGGGCTCTGCCGAAACGGGAAGCGCGAATTTTGACCCGCCGCGCACTCCCAGTCGGCCAAGGCAGAATAGACCAGTGACCACGACGACAACCTTCGCCCTCATCCGCCACGGCCAGACCGATTGGAACGCCGCCGCGCGCATCCAGGGCGCCACCGACATTCCGCTGAACGACGTGGGGCGCGGCCAGGCAGCGGCTGCCGTCTCCCCACTCTCCCGGTATGAGTGGGATTTCATTGTCTCGTCGCCGCTTTCTCGTGCGGCCGAAACCGCTGACCTGATCGGCGAAGAGCTGGGCCTCGACGCGGCCCGCCGCATTCCGGGTCTGATCGAGCGCGATTACGGACCAGCCGAAGGCCTAAGCGCCGGCGCCCAGCTCGACGCCCTGCGTTTTCCGGGCGGATTCCACGGTGCCGAGACCGAGGAAGCCGTCGCCGCGCGTGGCATCGACGCCCTGTGCGAGCTCGCTCGAAATCACCCCGGAGAGCGCATCATCGTAGTCGCGCACGGCACGCTCATTCGACTGAGCCTCGAGAACGCCTTGGACCAGTCCATCGGCAGCATCAACAATGCCTCGATCAACCTCGTGCACCACCACTACGACCACGCGGATGGCGTGGCCGAGTGGCAGCTCGAGGTACTCAACGGCGAGCTGCTCGTGCGCGCCTGACCACGGCGTAACGTCAGCGGCCGGTCGACACCGTCACCGTGAACTTCGTGTTGCGGCCAACCTGACGGGTCGAACCGACGATGCGGGTGAGCATCGGACGGTAACCGAGGTGAGTGTTCCACACGGTCCACAGTTCTCCGCCGGGTGCCAGTACCCGCGCCGCATCGATGAAGAGTTTCTCAGCGAGGCCCGCATGCACCGACGCTCCAATATGAAATGGCGGGTTGAGCAGAATCAGATCACCCGAGTTATCCGGCTGGCCAGACAGGCCATCGGCGCGCACGACGGTGACACGATCGGCGAGTGCGTTGGCGTCGACGGTTGCGCGAGCGGATGCGACGGCCACAGCCGACTGATCCGTCGCGAGCACCTGCAGCAGCGGGCGCTGGGCAGCCAAGGCCGCGGCGAGAACTCCGGTGCCGCAGCCGAGGTCGATGGCGCGCTCGGCGTCGGGCTTCATCCGGTCGAGCACCTCGAGCAGCGCCCGGGTGCCGATGTCGATGCTGGTTCCGGCGAACACGCCACCGTGGCCGCGCACGGTGAGGTCGAAGTCGTCGTGCTTTTCGCTGCGTGGCCAGTCGCTCGTCGACGAGGCCAACGGTGCGGAAGCGATGAGCACGCGGGACTTCTGGCGGGCCGGGCGCACATTGAGGGCCCCGAAGTGGCGGCGCAGCACCTCATTCATGCTCACGGTCATGTGCTTGATGCGGCCGCCGGCAAAGACGATCACGTCGGGAGCGGCGTACTTGGCGACGGCGGCGGCGATCTCGTCGAGCGCGTCGAGGCTCTTCGGCAGCTGTAACAGCACGACGTGGGCGTCTTTCAACAACTCTTCGCCGAGCGGCAGTGAGCGGTAGGCATCCGTCAGGTTGACGCCGGAGGCGTTGCTGTCGAGCGCATATTCGCCCGAGAGCGCGTCCTGGTAGACACGGATGCCGCGGGCGTTGTGCAGAGCAGCGGCACCGAGGGTCAGGGCGCCATAGCGATCCTCGAGCACGACGACGCCACCGGAACGATATGCCGCGAGTGCGCCGGCGGCCTCATCGAGAATGAGGCGGTCACTCGCGTCGACGGCGAACAGGTTCTCCGCCTCAATGTCGGGGCGACGACGCAGGCGGTCGAAATCGAACCCGTTCATGCTGTTATTCGACACGGCCTCGAACTCGTCCGACATGGCACTTTTCGACGTAGTGTTTGCGTTCCGCGGCGCGGACTGGTCATACGCGTCCGATTTGGACATGGATCCCCCTGAGAGTAGTGCTGGTGCAACCAGTTCGTGCTGTGGGGCAGAAACGTGAAGCTTGTTACAGATAACTAACTATGGTCTGGGCTGCCGCCAGATGACAACCTGGTTGCTGCGCCTGGTGCGGGTGCCCGCCTTCATTGAAATAACATCGCCAGCCGAGCCAGCCGCGAAAACGCGGCGGCCCGGTCGGTTCAGCAGTTCGTCGGCGAGCGTCGATTCCAACTCGCGCAGGCGGTTTTCAAGCCCGCGCACGTGATCCTCGAGTTCGAGGATACGACGGATGCCTTCCAAACTCACGCCTTCAGAGCCCAGTTCCGCAATTTCACGGAGCTTTGCCACGTCGAGCATGGAGTACCTTCGGCTCTTGCCGGGGGTGCGTTCTGGGCTGACGAGGCCCAGGCGATCGTATTGGCGCAGGGTTTGCGGGTGCATTCCCGCAAGCTCGGCCGCCGTCGAAATCACGAAAACCCGGGTGGTCTCGTCCATAATCAGCCCTTGGCCCGAGCAATCAGTTCATCGCGCGGGTTTTCCTTGGGCAGCGCTTCGGCGAACGCGGCGAGTTTCTCTTCGGCATCCTTCGACAGGTGTGAGGGCACAGCGACCTGCACGACGGCGAGCAGGTCCCCCGTGCCCTTGGCCGTTGTGACGCCGCGACCCTTGACCCGCAGCACCCGGCCACCAGGAGTACCGGGGGCAACGCGCAACTTGACGGGGCTGCCGCCGAGGGTGGGTACCTCGATCGTCGCGCCGAGGCTGGCCTCGACGAAAGTGACCGGTACGGTTACCCGCAGATTGAGTCCGTCGCGTTCGAAGACCGGGTGTTTGCGCACGGTGATCGTCAACACGATGTCGCCGGTTTCTCCACCGTCCGGACTCGGCTGCCCCTTGCCACGCAGGCGAATCTTCTGCCCATCGGCGACTCCGGCCGGAACCTTGACCTTGATCGGTCGACCGTCCTGGGTTTGCAGGCTGATCTGGTCGCCCTGGGTGGCTGTGATGAAGTCGATGGTCGTCGAGGCGATCACGTCACGCCCGCGCGTCGGTGCGCCCGAGCCGCGGTAGCCACCGGTGGGGTTGCCGAAGCCGCCCCCACCTTGGCCACCTCGTCCGAACATACCCCCGAGGATATCGTCGAAACCGCCCTGTTCGAAGGTGTAACTCTGTTGACGGCTTCCGCCGCCGAACATGCCGCCGAAAGCGTCCTCGAAGCCGCCACTCTGGGCCCGGCCGCCGGGCGCGGCGAACCGCGCCCCGCTCCCCATTGCCCGCACGGCGTCATATTCCTTGCGCTGGGCGGCATCATTCAGCACCGAGTGCGCCTCACTCAATTCCTTGAACTTCGCCTCAGCGGCGGGGTTCCCCGGGTTGGAGTCCGGGTGGTATTTTCGAGCGAGTTTTCGATACGCCTTCTTCAACTCGGCCGGCGTGACATCTTTCGACACCCCGAGAACCTTGTAGAAGTCTTTGTCGAACCAGTCCTGGCTAGCCATCGCTCGGTACCTGAACGACAACCTTGGCCGCACGCAACAGCGTGGAACCGAGGTAGTACCCCGTCTCCGCGACGTCGCCAACGGTTTCGGTGTCGACGACCGCACTGGGCTGCTGGAAGATCGCCTCGTGCATAGTCGGGTCGAAGGGGTCGCCGACCGCGCCGAACGAGGTGAGTCCAAGACGCTCAACGCTCGAACGCAGCTTGGCCGCGATCGTGGCGAAGGCCGAGTCGGGCACGAGGTCGCCGTGCTTCTCCGCCCGGTAGATATCGTCGAGTACCGGAATCAGTATCTTGACGATATCCCCGGTCACTCGCTCTTTCTCAATGGCACGGTTGGCTTCGGTACGCCGACGATAGTTGGCGTACTCCGCCGTCACACGCTTGAGGTCGGCGAGGTGTTCACTCGTCGGCTCGGCGACTTCGCGCTCTGCCGCGTCCAGGATGTCCTGAACGGTCAACTCGTCTTCTTCGATTCCGTCGGCCGAGGCCGCAGCCTCGCCATCAGCAACGGATGCCGAGTCAGGCACCGATTCTGCAGGGACGCCCGCGCCCGCCGCGGCGGCGCCGTCATCCGGCACCCCCGCCGCGTCGTTGTCAGGATTTTTCTTGTCAGCCATAGTTGCGGCCTACTTCTTTGTCTTGTCGTCTTCGTCGTCGTCAACAACCTCGGCGTCGACAACGTCTTCGTCTTTGTTCTCCTCGGCGGGAGTCTCGTCGGTACCGGCCTCGTCGGAGCCGGCTGCGGCATCCGCCTGGCTGGACTTGTAGATGGCTTCGCCGAGCTTGCCCTGGCTTTCATTGAGCTTGTCGAACGCGGTCTTCACCGCGTCGTCATCGTCGCCCGCAAGAGCAGACTTGAGGGCGTCGACATCAGCCTGCACCTCATTCTTCACGTCTTCGGGCAGCTTGTCGACGTTGTCCTTGATCAGCTTCTCGATCGAGTAGGCGAGCTGCTCGGCCGTGTTGCGGGTCTCGGCGACTTCGCGCAAGCGCTTGTCTTCGGCGGCGTGCTCTTCACCCTCGCGCACCATGCGCTCGATGTCTTCCTTCGCGAGCGAGGATCCGCCCGTGATGGTCATCGACTGCTCCGTTCCGGTACCCTTGTCCTTGGCGGACACGTGCACGATCCCGTTGGCGTCGATGTCGAAGGTAACCTCAACCTGCGGAATTCCGCGCGGCGCTGGGGCGATGCCGGTGAGCTCGAAGGTTCCGAGGTTCTTGTTGTCCCGGGTGAACTCACGCTCACCCTGGAACACCTGGATCGCAACGGACGGCTGGTTGTCGTCGGCCGTCGTGAAGGTTTCGCTGCGCTTGGTCGGGATGGCCGTGTTGCGCTCGATCAGGCGGGTCATGATGCCGCCCTTGGTCTCGATGCCCAGGCTCAGCGGGGTGACGTCGATGAGCAGAACGTCCTTGCGCTCGCCCTTCAGCACGCCAGCCTGGAGGGCAGCGCCAACGGCGACGACCTCGTCCGGGTTGACGCCCTTGTTCGGGTCCTTGCCGCCGGTCTCGCTCTTGACGAGCTCGTAGACGGCGGGCATACGCGTGGAGCCACCGACGAGAACGACGTGGGCGATGTCGCCGACCTTGACGCCGGCCTCACGGATGACGTCCTGGAAGGGCTTCTTGGTGCGGTCGAGCAGGTCTTCGGTCATCTTCTCGAACTGGGCGCGGGTGAGCGTCTCGTCGAGGTTGGCCGGGCCGTTTTCGGTCAGCGACAGGTAGGGCAACTGGATGCTCGTCGACATGCTCGACGAGAGTTCCTTCTTGGCCTGCTCGGCGGCTTCCTTCAGGCGCTGCTTGGCGATCTTGTCCTTGGACACGTCAACGCCGGTGGTCTCCTTGAAGCGCTTGATCAGGTGATCAACGATGCGCTGGTCCCAGTCGTCGCCACCGAGGCGGTTGTCACCGGCGGTCGAGCGCACCTGGATGGTGGAGAAGTCGTCGTCCTTGCCCACCTCGAGCAGGGATACGTCGAAGGTTCCGCCGCCGAGGTCGAAGACCAGGATGAGCTCGTCTTCCTTGCCCTTGTCGAGGCCGTAGGCCAGCGCGGCGGCGGTGGGCTCGTTGATGATGCGCAGCACGTTGAGTCCGGCGATCTCGCCGGCCTCCTTGGTGGCCTGACGCTCGGCGTCGTTGAAGTATGCGGGCACGGTCACGACGGCGTCGGTGACCTTCTCGCCCAGGTATTGCTCGGCGTCGCGCTTGAGCTTGGCGAGGATGCGCGCCGAAATCTCCTGCGGGGTGTACTTCTTGTCGTCGATGGCGACGTTCCAGCCGGTGCCCATGTGGCGCTTGACGCTGGAGATGGTGCGATCGACGTTGGTGACGTTCTGACGCTTGGCCGTTTCTCCGACGAGGACCTCGCCGTCCTTGGTGAACGCGACCACCGAGGGGGTAGTACGCAAGCCTTCAGCGTTGGCGATGACGGTGGGTTCTCCACCTTCGAGCACGGCCACCACAGAGTTGGTGGTTCCGAGGTCAATACCTACTGCACGAGCCATGTGGGTTGTTCTCCTTCGATCATGTGCGAAACGAACTACTAAGTAATCTCAAGACTTGAGCCTCGATGGCTCAAGTATTCCAGCGCTGTCGCGTCCCTGTCAATTTCTGTGGCTGAAAGTTGAGTGTGAGTGACTCAACTTTAGGAAAAGGACGCTCTAACGCAGCTCATCCAGATGTTTACCGCCGGGCAGTAGATTGTGGATATGACCGAGACTGTCACCGTCGACGCGGGTGCCCCTCCAATGCGTGGTCGGGTGGTGGCCTGGGCGTTCTGGGACTGGGGATCGGCAGCGTTCAACGCGGTCGTCACGACGTTCGTGTTCAGCGTCTACCTCACCGGCTCGTCGTTCGGCGATGAAAACGTCGTCTCCGCGCAGTTGGGTTGGGCACTCGCCATTGCCGGACTGCTGGTGGCGGTACTCGCCCCGATCACCGGGCAACGATCTGATACCTCGGGGAGGCGTAAATTCTGGCTGGGTGCCAATACCTTCGTGGTCGTCGGCCTCACCACGGCCATGTTCTTCGTCGAGGCCAGCCCCAGCTATCTGATGCTCGGACTCGTTCTGCTCGCTGCGGGCAACGTCTTCTTCGAATTCGCGGGCGTCAATTACAACGCGATGCTCAGCCAGGTGTCCACTCCCCGCAGCATCGGCAAGGTCAGCGGGTTCGGCTGGGGCATGGGCTACCTCGGTGGGATCGTGCTGCTACTCATCGTCTACTTCGGTTTCATCGCTCCCGAGGTGGGTTTATTCGGTGTGACCAGCGAGAACGGCCTGGCCGTGCGCGTCACCATGCTCGTTGCCGCTGCCTGGTTCGCGCTCTTTGCGCTGCCGGTGCTGCTGCGGGTGCCCGAATATCGGGTTCCCACGACCATCCGCCGCGAGAAGATCGGTTTCTTGCGAAGCTATGTCGTTCTCGCTCGCGACGTCAAGCGCCTCTGGAACACCAGCCGCCCTATCGTCTACTTTCTGTTGGCGAGTGCCGTTTTTCGTGACGGCCTGGCCGGCGTCTTCACTTTTGGGGGGGTGCTCGCGGCATCCGTTTTCGGATTCTCGCCGGGCGAGGTGATCCTCTTCGCCATCGCCGCCAATGTGGTCGCCGGCATCGCCACCATGGCGGTGGGGGTGCTCGATGATCGAATCGGTGCGAAACCGGTGATCGTGACCGCACTCGTTGGCCTCTTGGTGAGCGGGATGCTCGTATTTCTTCTGCACGACGGCGGCCAGATCGTTTTTTGGACCGCTGGCCTCGCCCTCTGCCTGTTCGTCGGCCCGGCCCAATCGGCCAGCCGCACCTTTCTGGCACGTCTCATTCCCATCGGCCGCGAGGGCGAGGTCTTCGGGCTCTACGCGACGACCGGTCGCGCCGTCAGCTTTTTGGCCCCGACTTCCTTCGCGGTCTTCGTGTCGATCTTCGGCGCCACCCACTGGGGCATCCTGGGCATAATGCTGGTGCTGCTCCTCGGCCTGCTCCTGCTGATCCCCGTCACGGCACGGCAGCAACAGATCCGCTGACCCCGCACGGTCCATTAGTCGGCGCGCGATGCCCTGGCCTGCCGCGACGCGGCTCAGAAACCGTGAAACGACTTGCTACAATGGCGCCGATGAGCCACAGATTCTACGCTCATCAGGGAATTCTCGTGGAGCGATCAATTCTTCGTCTTGCACTATTCCTCTCTCTCAAACAGACTGTGAAAGAAGACATATGCTTCGCATTGGCATACTCGGCGCGTCAGGAATAGCCCCGGCAGCGGTGATTCGCCCGGCCGCGCGCCGCACCGACGTCAGAATTGTCGCCGTGGCCTCACGTCGCCCGTTCGCCGCGGCCGATTATGCCGTCACGCACAACATCGAGCGGTCCTACGACGACTACCACGCGTTACTGGTAGACCCCAACATCGATCTGATCTACAACTCGCTGCCGCCGTCCGAACACGCCGCGTGGTCGATCGCGGCGCTCGAGGCCGGCAAAGACGTTCTGTGCGAAAAGCCGTTCGCCATGAACGCCGCGCAGGCCAAGCGCATGCTCGAGTCGGCGCAGGCTACCGGCCACCGCTTGATCGAGGCATTCCACGACCGCTACCACCCCTTGAGCCTTGAGATCGATGCCGTGGTGTCCTCGGGTCGGCTCGGTGACATCGTGTCGCTTCGCGCAGATTTCTCGGTCTGCAACCCGTTCGACCCCCGCGGCATCCGTCACGTGCCGTCCCTGGGCGGTGGGGCACTGATGGACCTCGGTTGCTATCCCCTGCACTGGGTGCGCAGCCTAATGAATGAGGAACCCGCCGTACTGAGCGCGACAGCATCGACGAATCTGCTCGGTGCCGACACGAGTGTCCAGTCAGAACTGCGCTTCCCGTCCGGCACGACCGCCCACGTTTCGGCGAGCATGGAAGCCGGACCGAACGAGACGTCGACACTCGACATCTACGGCACCCGAGGCAACGTACACGTGGATAATCTCGTCTTCCCGTCAGCGGGCCACAGCATCATCGAAACGGTCGACGGAATAACTCAGGTCAGTACCGTGGCTGGTCGCACCACATACGACCACCAGTTGGAAGCGATCGTCGTGGCTCTGGCCAACTACACACCGCTGCCCACGGAGGGCACTGACTCGATCAACAACATGGTCGCCATTGATGCTATTTACGCAGCCGTCGGCATTGACCGAAGCTTCATCTAGCCGTTTCCCGGCGCAGCGGGCGTCCGATTCAAGCTTCGACACAAGATTTTGGCATAGGTAGAATTCGTTCATGGCCGTGACCGATGAAGCGATTCTCAAGATCAAGGACATGATCTTGAGCGGTGAGATCAAACCCCGCGACAAACTCCCCCCGGAGAAGGAGCTGAGCGAGCGGCTGGGACTCTCACGCAGTTCACTACGGGAGGCGGTTAAGGCGCTCGAAGTCATCCGCGTGCTCGACGTGCGGCGCGGAGACGGGACCTATGTCACGAGCCTGGAACCACGCCTGCTGCTCGAGGCGATGACGTTCATCACGGACCTCCACACCGATTCGTCCGTGCTAGAACTTTTCGCGGTCCGACGCATCCTGGAACCGGCCGCAGCGGCACTGGCCGCGATGCGCATAACCGCAGACGAACTGGCTACGCTGCGCGCCCTGCTCGAGCTGGCGAACGAGTCGACCGACGTCGAGGGCTTGGTAACGGCGGACGTCAGCTTTCACGGGGCCATAGCCGCGGCCTCCGGCAATGCCTACCTTGCCAGCCTGATCGACGCCCTGTCGAGCCACACGATGCGGGCCCGGATCTGGCGTGGACTCACCCAGGAACACTCCGTCGAACGCACGCTCGCGGAACACAAGGCGATTGCCGACGCCCTGGAAGGCCACGATGCACAGCTCGCGCAGGCCCTGACCATCGTGCATATCTCCGGTATCGAACAGTGGCTGCGAGACGCAATGGTCACGGACTGACCGAACCTGAGCCCCGCACTGCTCCGCGGAAAACGGCCGCCTCGAACTCCGCACTCGAACTGTCGATCACGGTGTGCTGCATCACGGCCAGAACCACCGCCGGTGCCGCCGTAAAGTAGCGCACCCCCACCTCAGCGAGCGCCACGATGGCGCCCGGGGTGCGCAGGCTCGCGGCGATAACGTCAGTGTCGGTTCCCGCCACCATGACCGTCATAGCGGCGATCTCGGCGATTCCGTTCAGGCCACTGTCCTGCATCCGACCAAGATGCGGGGCGATGTAGCGCACCCCCAGGCTCGCCGCCATGAGTGCTTGTGCTGGCGAGTAGACCGCTGTCAGCAGAACCGTCGCCCCGTCCCGGCTGAGGTTGGCGGCCGCAGCGAACCCGGTGCGAGTTGCCGGAACTTTGACGACCACTTTCGGTCCGAGTGCCAGAATCCCCTCAGCAAGGCGCAGCAGCGCCTGAGTGTTTTCTCCCCAGGCCTGGAAGAAGACTTCCTGAGCGCCCTCGGAGACCCAACGCGCGTAGAGTTCCGATGAATTCGCGGCGGAACGGTGCGCCCGTTCGAGAATCGTCGGGTTCGTTGTCACTCCGTGCACGAGCCCGTCACGAAGTATCTCGCTGACTTCGTCCACCTGTGCGCTGTCAACATAGCGACGACGTTCTCGGCGCATGTGGGGCTCTCCTGTGATCCGCCGGTTGCTCCGGCACTCGACCCTGGCAACCGAACCAAATGATCCTGTCGCTCCCTGTCCGGTAATGTAATCACACGTCACTATGGCGCACGAAGCAGAAAGGGCAGCAATGAGCCAGACAGAGTCGTCTGCACCTCGGACCGACGGAGTCCTGATCGTGGGCAGTATCACGGCGGACCTCACGACCTTCTCTCAACGCCTCCCGTCTCGTGGCGAGACGATCCTGGGCGATGACTTCACGCTTGTCCTCGGCGGAAAGGGCGCTAACCAAGCGATCGCCGTCGCTCTCGCAGGAAGCCCGGCCTACATGGTTTCCTGCGTTGGCACCGACCTGTTCGCACCGTTGTTGACCGGCGGCCTGCAGAACGCGGGGGTCGACATCGATCATGTGTCCCGGGTGCCGGGACCGAGCGGGATCGCGCACATTCGCGTCGATGACTCGGGTGAGAATGACATCGTTATGGTGCCCCTAGCCAATGCCTCGCTCAGCGAGGCGCAAATCGATTCCGCGTTCCTCGACCGTGCCCCGTTGTCAAAGGTGCTCCTGACCCAGCTCGAGATCCCCTGGGCGCTCACCCAACACGCAATTCGCAAAGCACACGAGGTGGGACTCACCGTAATTCTTGACCCTGCGCCTGCGACCGAACTGGACGACGCGATCTGGCCCCTGGTCGATATTGTCACGCCGAACGAGACCGAAGCCAGCCGCCTCACCGGTATTGTCGTCACCGACGCTGCGTCCGCTGCTTCCGCCGGGCGATGGTTTACCGCGAGGGGCGCGGGATACGCGCTGATCACGATGGCGTCAGCGGGCGCTATTCTAGTGTCTGAAACTTCCGTCCGGCACTTTCCGTCGATTCCCGTGGTGGCAGTCGACACGACTGCGGCGGGCGATGCCTTCGCCGGATATCTCGGTGCAGCGCTCGCTCGCGATGCTGATCTGGCCAGCGCCATCAGCCAAGCGATGGCCGCTGGTGCACTGACCGTCACCCAGCGCGGCGCATCCCCCAGTCTCCCGCAGCGCGCGGCCGTCGAGGATCTCTTGCACTCCCAGAAAGCGACAATTTCATGAGACGAACGAATACAACGATTCATCCGCAGCTATCCCGCGTCATCTCCGAAACCGGTCATACCGACCTCATCGTGGTCACTGACGCCGGGCTGCCCATACCCGCAGATTCCGAACGGATCGACTTGGCGTACCGTCCAGGCGCACCCGCTTTCCTCGACGTGCTCGACACCATCCTGGCCGAGCTCGTCATTGAAAAGGCGACTGTGGCGGCCGAAATCGCCCAGCACAGTCCCGATTTGTATGCGGCTCTGCGGGAACGCTTCGACGCCCTCGGTGTCGAGATCGACGTCGTTTCCCACGCCGAGTTCAAGACGCATTCCCGCGCCGCTCGAGCATTCGTACGCACGGGCGAATTTACGCCCTACGCCAACGTGATCCTGCACGCCGGCGTAGCTTACTGACTACGACAATGAATCAGTCTCGGCGCGATCGTGCCATCGTGAACACGAATCCGTCCCTGCTCGACGCGGCAGCGCCGCCGAGGAGCAGTGACACTCCACCCAAGATCGACCGGCTCGCTGCAACGCCCATGTACCACCAGCTCAAGCGCCGAATCATCGACGACATCGCCCGCCAAGGGTTGCGAGCGGGCGACCTTCTCCCCGGCGAACACCGATTGTGCAAGGATTTCAATGTTTCCCGCACTGTTGTGCGTCAAGCGCTGTCCCAGCTAGAAACCCAGGGGGTGATCGAGCGGGTCAAAGGCAAGGGCACTTTCGTGGCGCATCAAAAGGTGCCGGAAAGCCTCGTCCACACACTGACTGGCCTGTACGAGGAAGTCGCAGCCCGCGGCGGGCACGTTCGCAGTGAGGTTCGCCGGCAGGAGGTTATCCGGGCAGACAACGACGTCGCAGATTCTCTCGGTGTCGCGCCCGGGTCGCCGGTGGTCGTGATAGAGCGGCTGCGCTACGTCGATGACGAACCGTGGTCATGGACGACGACGTACCTGCCGCACGACATCGGACTACTTGTTTTGCATGATGATCTGCGGGACAAATCGCTCTATGCGCTCCTCGAGACCCACGGAATCCGCGCGGTCCGCGGTGTGCGATCGGCCGAAGCGGCATCGGCTAATCGGGCCCAGGGATCGCTGCTCAAGGTCGGCTCCGGCCAGGCTTTGCTAGTGCTGCGAAGCATCAGTTACGACGAACACGAACAACCGATGGAATATTTCGTTGCCTATCACCGCGGCGACCGCAGCCGCTTCGAGTTCCAGTTGAGTGCAACGTCTGCCACCCAGAGCACGGCAGCTCTGCGTCATACCGGCCTGTCCGCCCGGGACGCTCCACCCTCGGGAGAAAATATTCACCTGTAATTACAAGTCACCTGTGATTACAGGCACTCTGGACGGGCAGCACAGCCGCTGCCACGCGCGAGCGGGTTCGACGCCATGATTGATGCGACCCCGATTGGGCTCGGCCGCGACCCGTAAGCGGTGGCCCGGATCAACCGGTCTACTAAGCTGAGCGTGATCGCGACCACCGGCGCGCACCGCGGCGCGCACTATTCTCCCGACCACTGGCTGCGCCGGTTGGATGCCCGCCGTCGCGCCGACCTGTTCCTCACCGACCTGCGTGAGGGCATGCCTCGCCACGACCACCACCAGCAGCCCGCTCTCACTCCGGCCGGGGACCCCGTGCGCGCCGGTGTCCTAAAGGCCGGAATTGATTACTGGTCAATCTCCACGTTCGAACGCGAGACCCTCGAGGCCGTTGCCATCGCCCACGAAGCGACCGGCGCGCCAATCATGGTGCACCTTGAATACTGTACGGCGGCCCACGAAGTGCTTGACCTTCTAGTGGCGCTCGGCGTGAAGCCGAGCCGGGTCGTGCTGGCTCACGCCGATCGTGATTCCAACCCAACCCGGCCCTGCACCTGGAACTCGTGGCGCGGGGTGCCTGGCTCGGCTATGACGGCGTTGCCCGGCCGCGCACCCGAAGCGATGCCGAATTGCTCGACCTCACCGAGGCCGTCATCGCCGGCGGTGGCCTGCGACACATTCTCATCGGCGGCGATTTGGCCTGGCGCAGCCGAGACATCGCCTACGGCGGCATGCCGGGGTTGGCCTACCTCGGCACCCGCTACCTACCGGCGCTACGCGCTCGGATCGGGTCGGCTTCGGCGGACACAATCGTGCGTGAGAGCGCCGCACGGTTTCTCACCTGGACACCGGACCGACCCGGCTCGTAAATGGCCTCCCACCGGACCGGTGTGGGTTCAGTAGGGTGGAGACGTTCGTACGAAAGGACCAACATGGCCACTATTTACGACGTTGCCGCGCTTGCGGGAGTGTCCCCAGCCACCGTGTCCCGGGTCTTCAACGGCATTGCGGTCTCGGCCGTACGCAGCGAGCGGGTTCGCGCGGCCGCCGAGCGGTTGTCTTTCACGCCCAACCGCACCGCCCGCACGCTGCGCAAGCAATCGTCCGAGGTCATCGCCCTGATTATTCCAGACATTGAGAACCCGTTTTTTACGGCATTGGCGCGCGGCGTAGAAGACGTGGCCCAGGCATCCGGTTACTCGGTCGTGCTCTGCAACACCGACGAGGATGCCGAGAAGGAAGCACGCTATCTCGACGTTGTCGTGTCGGAAAATATGGCCGGCATCATTCTTGCCGCGACCAGTGACCACGTGGATTTGACCGACCTGACCCGGCGCGGACGCCCGGTCGTCGCCGTTGACCGCAGCCTGCCCGATGTGGATACCGTGACAGTCGACAACGTCGCGGGCGGACGCGATGCCACCCAATCCCTGGTCGCGCAGGGTTTTCGCCGGATCGCCTGCATAACCGGACCATGCGGGGGACCCACCGCCGAAGCCCGCGCTGACGGCTGGCGCGAGGCGGTGATCGACAGCTCGTCGGACCGTTACCTGCGCCATGCCGATTTTCGCGTCGAAGGCGGTCATGCCGCCATGGTGAACCTGTTGAACCTCCCGGAACCGCCCGATGCCGTATTCGTCGCCAACAATCTCATGGCGGTCGGTGCCCTGCGCGCCCTGATCGAGCGTGGACTTACTGCCCCGGTGATCGGCATTGCCAGTTTCGGCGATTTGCCGTTCGCAACCCTCTCACCGCGCGGCGTCACCGTGATCCCCCTCCCGGCCCGCCGACTCGGCGAAGCAGCGGCTCGCCTGTTGATCGAACGGCTGCGCGGCGATGACCAGCCCCGCCGCACGATCATGCTCGAAAATCACTCCTGAATCGTGGCTTGACGCCGACGGCATCCTTGACCCTGAAATCGATTTCATTTACGCTGGGTCTATGAGCATTGACGCGATTATCGGGGTAGATATCGGCACGTCGAGTAGCAAGGGCGTGCTCGTCACACTCGACGGTACCGTTCTGAGTTCCGCGAGCCGCTCGCACGTCCCTGAACGACCCCGGGAGGGCTGGGTCGAGATGAGCGCCGAGCTGTGGTGGAGCGAGTTTGTCTCCATCGCCCGCGAACTTGTCGACGCGGCCGCTCGCGCAGAGGCGGTGATCGTATCGGTCGGGGTCAGCGGCATGGGCCCGTGCGTGCTCGTTACTGATGCGGCGGGCACCCCCCTACGCCCCGCCATCCTCTACGGCATTGATACCAGGGCTACCCGGCAAATCGCGGAGCTTACGCTCGAACTGGGCGGCGACGCCGCCATCATGGCCCGCACGGGCTCCGCGCTGTCCACCCAGGCGGTCGGGCCGAAACTGGCCTGGCTCTCCGAGAACGAACCCGAGATATTCGCCCGCTCCCGTCGACTGTTCATGCCGAGTTCGTGGCTAGCCTGGCACCTGACCGGGGAATACCTGCTTGATCACCACTCGGCCAGCCAGTGCACACCACTCTACGACGCCGGTTCGCACTCCTGGTACGAACCGTGGGCCGCGCCGATCATCGGCCCGATCGACCTTCCCTCGCTGTGCTGGCCCGGCGACGTGGCCGGCCAGGTGAGTCCTGCCGCTGCGGCCGAATCAGGATTACCCGCGGGTATTCCCGTAATCGCCGGCACGATCGATGCTTGGTCGGAGGCGGTCAGCGTGGGCGCCCAGCGCACCGGAGACCTCATGCTCATGTACGGAACGACCATGTTCCTCGTCAATACGGTGCCCCAGCCGGTCACGGCCGTCGGGCTGTGGGGCACGGTTGGCGCATTTCCCGGTACGCACAATCTCGCGGGCGGCATGGCGACCTCCGGTGCGATCACCGGCTGGCTGCGCGACCTGCTCGGTGAGGGTGATTTCCCCGAGTTACTCGGTCTGGCCGCGGCGTCCGGCCCGGGCGCGCGCGGATTGCTCATGCTGCCGTACTTCGCAGGAGAACGCACACCGATTCAAGATCCGGATGCCCGCGGCATTATCGCCGGTCTCACCATCTCGCATACCGCCGGCGATCTGTATCGCGCGGCCTTGGAAGCAACCGCGTTCGGCGTGCGGCACAACATCGAGGCCATGCGGGCGGCGGGCGGTTCAATTGAGCGCATCGTGGCCGTCGGCGGCGGCGCCCAGGGAGACCTGTGGACGCAAATTGTCAGCGACGTCACCGGACTTCCCCAGGTACTCCCGAGTGTGCTCATCGGAGCCAGCTACGGCGCAGCCTTTTTTGCCGCCCTCGCTGTCACGAAGGCGGACATCGACTCCTGGAACCCGGCGGCCGCAGTTCGCCAGCCCAACCTGGCTCTGGCTGCGGAATACGACGAGCTGTACGCGTTGTACCGAGAGCTGTATCCGGCCACCCGTGATATATCCCATGCCCTCGCCGCTCGGCAGGGCCGATCCGGCGACATCACCACTCAGACCAGTACGCCCCCACCCCGCTCGAGCAATCAGAAAGCGAATTCAGTATGACCAGCTACCTCCTGCCCACACCCATCGTTCGAGCGCCAGCGCCCGAACGAACACTGTTCACCGTCGCCAGCGGAGACCTCCGTCAGGCCGCGAACCTCAAATGCTGGCCGACGCAGGCACGGCTTGAAGCTGACTTCACTGCCGCCGTACATCAGTTCGGCTGGTCGGTGCAGCGCGGCCACGCCGCCGAATCGGCTAGCGGCCACGGCTTCATCGACAGCCAGCGCATGGGTATTGAGGTCTTCCAGACCATCCCGATCGACTCGCCGATCGTGGTGGTCGAGGCAGTCTGGCAATACAGCCACCACGTGCTCGCCGGTTTGCGCGCTCACCGGGGACCAATTCTCGTCGTGGCCAACTGGGCGGGCGATTTCCCTGGGCTAGTGGGCCTGCTCAACCTCACGGCAAGCCTCACCAAGGCTGGCATCGCCTACTCCTCGCTTTGGAGCGCAGACTTTACCGACGAGTGGGCGGTTGGCCAGCTGCAGACCTGGCTCGATACGGGCCGCATCGTTCCCGATGAGAGCCACGTGCGCGACCTGCCCGTTCTGGATGTGGCCCAGCCCGAAGTTGCCCTCGGGGTGGCGCTGGCGCAGCAGTTGCAGCAGAAGCAAGCCATCATCGGAATCTTCGACGAGGGCTGCATGGGCATGTACAACGCGATCATTGACGATGAATTGCTCAACGCGCTCGGAATCTACAAGGAGCGCCTCTCCCAGAGCGCTCTGTTCGCCGAAATGGCTCGGGTGACGGATGTGGAAGCCGACGCGGTTAAATCCTGGCTGGACGACGCCGGATTCACATTCCACTTCGGCCAGGACGACGCCACCGAGCTCACCCCCGCCCAGGTGCACAGCCAGTTCAAAATGTACATTGCTGCGCTGCGCATATCGGATGACTACGGCCTGGATGCCGTAGGTATCCAGTACCAGCAGGGGCTCAAGGATCTCGTTCCCGCGAGCGACCTCGCCGAGGGGCTGCTCAACAACGTGGAACGCCCTCCCGTCTTCTCACGGGACGGCAGCCGCGAACTCTACGCCGGGCTGGCCTTGCCACATTTCAACGAGGTGGATGAGGGCGTCGCGGTCGACGCCCTCATCACGAACCGGGTTTGGACCGCGATGGGCCTCGACCCGGCCAACACGCTGCACGATGTGCGCTGGGGCGAAGAATACGATGGTGAGTTCGTCTGGGTCTTCGAGATCTCCGGATCGGTTCCGGCGTCGCACAACGGCGGCTACGACAAGAGCTACAGCATGCGCCAGCCGGAGATGTTCTTCCCCCTCGGCGGCGGCACTCTCAGCGGAATTTCTAAGCCGGGTGAAATCGTCTGGTCCCGAGTATTCATCATGGACGGCGTGCTGCACGTCGACATGGGTCGGGGGCACGTTGCCGACTTGCCCGCGGCGGAAACCCAGCGCCGCCTCGACGCTACCGATCCGCAGTGGCCGATCATGCATGCCGTGCTGCACGGCGTCACGCGCAACCAGCTGATGGGCCGTCACAAGGCCAACCACGTGCAGGTCGCCTACGCAACGGATGCCGACGCCGCGGACCGGGCGCTCGTCGCCAAGGCCGCCCTGTTCCAGCAGCTCGGCGTGCTCGTGCACCTCTGCGGTGACGTGATCGCGTAACAGCCCGATACACACAGAAGCCCCCACCCGATCGGGTGGGGGCTTCTGTGTGTATCGGGCTGTGGTCGGGCCGCTACGACCTGGCCACAAGACTACTTGTAGAGAACGGCTGCGATCTCCGCGTCTTTCATGTTGGTCTTATCGAACCAGAAGTAGCCGGTGTCGATGACCTTTTCCGGGGTCTTACCGTTGATGGCGTCGAAGGCGGCCTGAACCGTCGCCTCGCCGATTCCGATGGGATTCTGCGTGATCGCGCCCGCCATCAGGCCGTTGGTGATCGCATCGATCTGAGCCTGGCCGGAGTCGAATCCGATCACGGTCAGCTCACCCGCATCAAGTCCGAGCTCGCCGACGGCATTCACGATACCGATGGCAGAGCCCTCGTTGGTGCCGTAGAGACCCTTGAGGTCGGGGTGAGCCGCGATCATGGCCTTGGCGATATCCGCCGACTTGAGGTGGTCACCATCGCCGTACTGGATGTCCACGATCGTGATGTCGGGATACTCGGCTTCGATCTGATCGACGAACCCATCGCGACGTTCGACGCCGGTGGAGTTGATCTGGCTGTGACCAACGATGGCAACCTCGCCCTTGCCGCCGATCAGCTCGGCCATGTGGTCAGCAGCGAGTGCGCCAGCGCCGAGGCTGTCGGTCTTGGCGATGCTGAGAGGGTAGTCACTGCTGCAGCCGGCGTCGAACTGCACGACGGGAATCGATGCCGTCTTCGCCGCGTCCATGAGAGAGACGCAGGCTTCCGGGTCGAGCGCCGCGTATCCGATCGCATCCGGTTTCTTGTCGATAGCGGCCTGCAGCATCTGCAACTGGCTGTCGACCTCGGTCTCAGAAGCCGGCCCGTCAAACGTGACGGTCACGCCGAGCTCCTTGGCCTTGCTTTCCGCCCCGCTCTTCACCGCCTGCCAGAACTGGTGCTGGAAGCCCTTGGAGACCAGGGCGATGTACGGCTTATCACCATTGGCAGCATCGCCGCCAGCGTCTGAGCCGCCAGCAGAACAGCCTGCCAAGGCGAGCGAGATAGCAGCCGCAGCGGCCAGAAAGACAACTTTCTTTTTCATCGATTAACTCCATTGTTTTTTCGGCGGACAACTTCGTAGTTGTCACGTAATGCTAGCGAGAATAGTGCGGGAAAAGCTTCATAAGTACAGGCAGGTACAAGATCGTTACATTGGCGCAATCACGGGGATGCAACCGATTTCATATATTAGCTCCGGGGCGCGTCGGGACTAGGACGCCGCCCGACGTTGACGCAGGGCATCGGTGAATACGGCGATCAGAATAACGACGCCGATGACGACGTTCTGCCATTCGGTCTGGATTGACATGATGCGCAGCCCGTTGATCAGAACGCTCATGATGAGAGCGCCGATCAGGGTGCCGAGGATCGATCCTCGACCACCCAACAGCGACGTTCCGCCGATGATGACGGCGGCGATGGCCTGCAGCTCATACCCCGTGCCCAACTGCGGTTGGGCCGAGTCCAGTCGGGCACCGATGACGACGCCGGCGACGCCGGTGAACAGGCCGGCGACCGTGTAGATCACAATCTTCCATTTACGGGTATCCACTCCTGACAGGCGGGTCGCTTCCTCGTTGCTGCCGATTGCGAAGGTATAGCGCCCGAGGAGCGTCTTGCTCAGCAGCACGTAGGCCAGGAGGGCGAGCACGAACAAGATCAAGACCGCGTTCGGGAGACTGGGGATGACGAACCCAAGAGCGATGTCCTTGAACCCTGAAACGCCGCTGAAATAAATCGGACGCACTCCGGAGATGACGAGTGCGAGTCCCTGCGCGATGAGCATCATTGCGAGGGTGGCGATGAACGGTGGAAGCCTCAAAATAGCGATATTGAACCCGTTCACAAATCCCATCAGCCCACCGGTGAGAATGCCGCCGATCACCCCGACGATGAGTGGAAGCTCGAGGTTGACCAGGAAGATGCCGGTCATGACCGCCGCGAGCGTCATGCCCGTGCCAATCGACAGGTCGATCCCGCCCGTGATGATCACGAAGGTCGTACCGAGCGCGAGGATCCCGATCACCGCCGTCGAGAGCAGGATGCCGGAGATATTGCTCCAGGTGAAGAAGTTGCTGCTCGCAAACGAGAAGAACACCAGCAACACGACCAGCGTTGCGAACGCGAGCGATTGTTGGATCTGGGCACGCAGGAAGCTTTTGGCCGAACGCTGCGGTTCCGGGGTCCCTCCCTCAACGCGGGTCTGTTCAGTTACGGGGGTAGCGTTCATGGCCGTCACAACTCTTTCTCGTCACCCATGCGGGTGGCGTAGTCCATTATTTTTGCCTGATCGGCATCTTCGTTGTCGAGAATTGCGGTGATTCGGCCATTGGCCATCACCACGATGCGGTGCGACAAGCGCAAAACTTCCGGCAATTCGGAGGAGATCATGATGATCGATTTGCCGGCGGCCACGAGGTCGTTCAGCAGCCTGTAGATCTCTTCCTTGGCGCCGACGTCGATGCCCCTGGTCGGCTCGTCGAAGATGAGAATGTCACAATCCCGCGCAAGCCATTTAGCGATGACGACCTTCTGCTGGTTGCCGCCGGAGAGGTTCTTGGTTATCGCCGAGATCGAGGGGGTTTTGATTCGCAGAGAAGCGACGTATTCGCGCGACTTCTGCTTGCCCTTCATGGTGTGCACGAAGCCGAGGGCATCAGTGTAGTCGCGCAGAGAGGCCAGCAGAACATTGGTGTTCACGTCTTGCTCGAGCAGGAGCCCGTAGGCCTTGCGGTCCTCCGAGAGATAGCCGATTCCGTGGGCAACCGCATCCGAAGGCTGCTTGATCTTGACCGGCTTGCCGTTAATGAATACGCGACCGCCCTCGGAGAGGTCGGCACCGATAATGGCCCTGGCCACCTCCGTGCGCCCGGCTCCCATCATGCCGGCGAAGCCGAGAATCTCGCCGCGCTTGAGTTCGAAGGATATGTCTTTGAGTAGCTGGCGGGTGTTTAGTCCCTCCACCTTGAGCACCACCTCGTTGTTCGCGTGGTCGCGGGCTGTCGGTCGTGCACTCTCTTCGATGTGGCGACCGACCATCATCTCGATGATCGTCGGAATATCCAATTGCTCTTTTTGCAGGGTCCCGATGTACTCACCGTCCCGTAGCACGGTGACGCGATCGGTGATCCGGCGCAGTTCGTCCATGCGGTGCGAGATATAGATGATGCCCGTGCCGGCGCGCTTCAGATCCTCGATGAGCCTGAAAAGCGTTTCTGTCTCGACGTCCGTCAGGGCCGATGTGGGCTCGTCCATGATGAGCACCTTGGCGTCGAAAGACAAGGCCTTGGCTATCTCTACCATCTGCTGCTTCGCGACGGTGAGGGTTTCCACCAGTGCCTTGGGGTCCAAGTTGATACCGAGGCGCTTCAGCAGCTCGTCCGCTTTGCGGTTGAGCGCCCGCTCGCGCAGAAACAATCCTCCCCGCGGCTCACGTCCGATGAAGATGTTCTGCGCGATCGTGAGGTGCGCCATCAGGTTCATCTCCTGATGGATGATGCTGATACCGAGCGCCTGCGCGGTCTTCGGGCAGTCAATGTTCACCTCCACCCCGTCGAGGAAGATACTGCCCTCGTCTTTGCTGTAGATCCCGGACAGGATTTTCATCAGGCTGGACTTGCCGGCACCGTTTTCTCCAACGAGCGCGAGGACCTCCCCACGATCGAGTTCGAACTGGACGTCTTTAAGCGCCTGAACGCCCGGAAAGCTTTTGCTGATTCCGGTGACTCTCAACAATTGGTTTGACATACATCACCTACTTCATCGGAGGATGGACCTTGGCCATGAGCAACTCGATCATGGCAGATACGGCTGCAAAGATCCGACCAATTGCGAAGAATCAGTCGATCATGAGTTGTATCATAATGTATCTAAAAGGCGGCCATGAGCAATAGTGTAAAAGCGTTGCTCTTACGCAACGCAGGATTCAATGAAGAAATTTGAGAAAGACGTCCACATGCAAATCGGTGCCCACGCCCTCGTGTTTACGGGAACTTTCGACCAAGCAGGCTTGACCCTCGCGATCGAGAAGACCAAGCAGGCAGGTTTCGACCTGATCGAAATTCCGCTCATGGACCCGGCAACTTTCGATCGCGCGCTAGCAAAACATCTGCTATCCGACTACGATCTGCCCGCCACAGCGTCGCTCGGACTCAGCCAATCAACGGACCTTACCAGCGCGGACCCCGCGTGTGTCGCTGCCGGTGAGCGGATGCTGGAGGAGTGCCTGGACATCGTGTATGCCTTCGGCGGCACGCGGTTGTGCGGCGTGATCTACAGCGCGATGCAGAAGTACATGGAGCCGGTGACCCTTTCGGGTCGGGCGTCGAGTGCCGCCGTGATCAACCGGCTGGCTTCTCGGGCGGCCGATCTCGGCATTCACTTGTCCCTCGAGGTGGTCAACCGCTATGAGACGAATGTGATGAACACCGGGCGAGCGGCCCTGGGGTTTCTCGATGAGATCGATCACGACAACGTCTCCGTGCACCTCGACACGTACCATATGAATATCGAGGAGTCCGATCTGTTCTCTCCCGTGCTCGATGTGGCGGATCGCCTCGGGTACGTGCACATCGGCGAAAGCCACCGCGGCTATCTAGGATCCGGAACGGTTGATTTCGGGTCCTTCTTCCGCGGTCTGGCCCGGATCGGGTACGACGGGCCCGTCGTGTTCGAGTCGTTCTCCTCGTCTGTCGTGAATCGTGACCTCAGCCGGTCCCTGGGCATTTGGCGCAACCTGTGGGAAGACTCCGATGACCTGGCCGGGCATGCCAACACGTTCATCCGCAACCAGCTGCGGGCCGTGCAGTCGGTCGCCCTGCATTGAGTCGAAGGTCACTCGATCGCGCGTCACAGGAGTCTGCGGTGCTGCTCGGGGCTACGCCGATTCGATACCGACCAGGCCCTTGCGCACAATGGCACAGCCGTAGGTGCGCATTTCACCGGTGCGAACGATCACAAAGGCATCGACTGCGTCCCGATAGAAATCGAAGCGGTCGACGAACCGGGCTGCGTCTGACTCCACCCGGGCTGCCCGCAGCAGTTCGGTCTGCACCGGGAGCACCGAGCCATCGGCCGACGTCATGAGGTCCACGGCGGGGGAATCGTCGAGCGGGAGCACGCTGCGAATGGCGGTGAGCACCTCCGGTGACGTGGTGCCGGGAAGATCGACCAGGCGATTTGCGAGGCGGGCGGCCGGAAAATGGGCATCCACGATGAACACCGAGTCCGAGTGCCCCATGGCATCGAGGTGGTTGAGTAGCTCTCCGGTGAGGAGGGGGTTGATTCCGTTCAGCATGGCCAGGTCCAATCGTTAGGGGGCAGATGATAGATCCGTGCGGCCGTGCCGCCCAGAACATTCGAGCGTTCGGATTCACTCAGCTCGGCTGCAAGGTCGTCAACCACCTGCCATGTGGGCTGGTAGCCGCTGTTGAGCTCGGTGATGGGCCAATCGCCACCGTACATGAGGCGGTCGGGGCCGAAGAGATCGAGGGCGATCTCCCACACGCCGCGCAACGCGTCGACCGAATACGGCCCACTCACGCTCCACAGCCCCGAGAATTTCGCCACGGTCTGGGAATGGCGGGCGACGCGGGCCAGCGCCAGGCGCCAGGCGGCGAAAGCGTCCGGCTCCCGCGGCGGCTTGCCGAGGTGGTCGACAACAAGAGTCAGACTGGGTATTTCCTCCGCCAGGCGCTCGGCCTGATCGAGATGACGCGGCCAGGCATCGTGTAAATCGAAGGGAAGCCCGCGCGCCGCGAGGTCAGCCAAGGAGTTCCGCACGGCCGGTAACTCTAGAAAATTCTCGCGGGGATCATCGTTGATCAGGTGGCGCACACCACAAAAAGCCGGATGCTCGCTCCATCGGTCGAGTGCCTCAGCGCTCGCTCGGGGGTCGTCCAGTGGCACCCAGCCGACGACGCCGCGCACCCAGCGGCAGCGCGTCGCGACATCGAGCAGGTAGGCCGTGTCGACGTGCGAATCTTCGGCCTGCACCAGCACCGCGCCGTGCATGCCGGCGGTCCGCAGCTCTACCGCGGCCTGTTGCGGTGTCCAACTCGTGTGCAGGCGGCCGTGCTGCGGGCCGAGCCAGCCATAGTCAGACACCTCCAGGTCCCACACGTGCAGGTGTGCATCGATGCGCGGGGCCCCCTCGGTCATGCCACGATGAGTTCTTGCTCGGTCAATCGCTGCCAGAGTTCGGCCGGGATCACTTCGTGCAGCCGTTCCGCATTCTGGCTGATCTGCTGCGGGCTGCTTCCGCCGACGACGACGGTTCGAACCAGGGGTTCCCGCAGGGAGTACTGTAGCGCGGCGGCAGCCAGCGACACTCCGGCCTCCCGGCACAGCTCGGCAATGCGTTGCACGCGCCGCAGCAACCCTGCGGGAACCGCGTCGTAGTCGTAGCGAGCATCGGATCCGGGAGAGTCCGTGGCCAGCAGCCCGGAATTGAACACCGCGGCGTTCACGATGCCAACTCCATAGTCACGGCAGGCCGGCACCAAATCGGACAGCGCCGACTGGTCAGCCAGGGTGTATCGGCCGGCGACCATCACGAGGTCGAGGGAACCAGTCTGCACGCACGCCAGCAGGGCGGACGTCGTCATCGATCCCACCCCGATGCGATCGACCAGGCCGGCCTCGCGCAGGCCGACGAGGGCGGGAATGGCACGTTCGATGCCCGCCTGCAGATCATGGCGTTCCGGATCGTGCAGGTAGACCACGTCGAAGCGGTCCAGTCCGGTGCGCCGCAAGGACTCGTCAAGGCTCGCGCGGATGCCTTCGGAAGAGAAATCCCACACCCGCTTCTGATCGGCCGGCACTGCGAAGCCATGGTCCAGGTCGGTATGGTCCGCGCCGTGCGGATTTGGTCGCAATAGACGCCCGACCTTGGTGGAGACGACGAACTCATTCCGCGGTTTGTCGGCCAGAAACTCACCAAGGCGGCGTTCAGACAGGCCGAGCCCGTAGTGCGGAGCCGTATCGAAGTATCGAAGTCCGGCGTTCCAGGCGGCGTCGAGTACTTCGCGGGCGTCGGTATCCGACATCGCGCGGTACAGGTTGCCGACGTTGGCGGCTCCGTAGCCGATGCGCCCGGGGGTGAATTCACTCATGTGCGGTAAAAGAATACTCGTCACGGCTGGCGGCGAGCATCTCGGTGCCAGCACCCGGCGCGAGTGGAGCCCGGTAGGCGCCGCAATCAAGCACGACGGGCGTCAGGAAATGTTCGTGCAGATGATCGACGAATTCGATCATCCGACCTTCTGTGGTCCCGGAGACAGCGATGAAATCGAACATGGACAGGTGCTGCACCGCCTCACAGAGGCCGACCCCGCCGGCGTGGGGGCAGACCCGCACGCGGAACTGAGCGGCCAGCAGAAGGATCGTGATGTTTTCGTTGACCCCGCCCACGCGGGTCGCGTCAATCTGCAGCACCTGCAGCGCATCGGCCTGCAGAAACTGCTTGAACATGATGCGGTTGGCCATGTGTTCGCCGGTGGCAATGGGGATCGGTGCCACTCCTCTGGCAATCGCCGCGTGCCCTAGAATGTCGTCCGGGCTCGTGGGTTCTTCCAACCAGGCCACGTCGAATTCGGCCAGGTGCGACATCCACTCGATCGCTTCGGCGACGCCCCAGCGCTGGTTCGCGTCGACGCCGATGAGAACGTTCGGACCGACGGCGGTTCGGGCCAGGCGCATCCGCCGGATATCGTCGGCGATGTTGCCCCCCACCTTGAGCTTGATCATGCCGAAACCCTCGTCGACGGCTTCGGCGGCCAGGCGCACCAGTTTGGCGTCGCTGTAGCCGAGCCAACCCGGAGTAGTCGTGTAGGCGGGATACCCGACAGCGAGCAGCTCGGCTTCGCGTTCCGCTCGCCCCGGCACCGCGGCCCGCAGAATGCGCAGCGCGTCGCCCGGAGTGAGCGCATCCGTCAGATAGCGAAAATCGATAAGTTCAACGAGCTGCTCCGGCGTCATGCGGCCGAGCAGCTGCCACAGTGGCAGGCCAGCGCGTTTCGCTTTGAGGTCCCAGAGGGCGTTCACAACAGCACCGATAGCCATGTGCATGACACCCTTTTCGGGGCCCAACCAGCGTAACTGCGAGTCCCAGACGAATTCGCGCCAGGTCGCACCCATGTGCTCGAGCAGGTCTTCCGTGTTGCGCCCCACCAGGTAAGTGGCCAGGGCGGTGATCGCCGCGACCTGCACGTCGTTGCCGCGACCGATCGTGAAAACGAATCCGTGCCCCTCGAGGCCGTCGGCTGCATCTGTGACGATGCGCACGTACGCCGCCGAGTAGTCGGGGTCGGGATTCATCGCATCCGAGCCGTCGAGCGAGGTTGACGTGGGAAAGCGAACATCGCTGGTGTGCAGCGCGAGAATTGTGCTCACAGAATTTTCTCCTAGTCTGGACCCCGAGCCTAAACATCCGATGTATAGAATGTCAATCGAGGATCTGATTCGGAACCCTCCGAACACTCACCGACGAGAGTTGGCGCATGAAGTTTGCCCGCTTGGGCCCGATCGGCCAGGAAACGCCCACGGTGCTGGTCGACGGCACCTACTACGACTTATCCACGATCACCGCGGACATCGATGGGACTTTTCTCTCCACGGGCGGCCCGGCAGCGGCCCTCGCCGCCCTCGCGGCCGGCAAGCTGCCCAGATTGGAACAGACCGACTCACTGCGCATTGGAGCGCCCATCGCGCGCCCAAGCGCGGTCATCTGCATCGGCATGAACTATGCCGCCCACGCAGCAGAATCCGGCGCTCTCCCACCTGAGATTCCGATCATGTTCCTCAAAACACCCAATACCGTGGTTGGGCCAAATGACACCGTTGAGATCCCCCCCACGAGCACCAAAACCGACTGGGAAGTGGAGCTCGGCGTGGTGATCGGCCGACGCGCGGCTTATCTGGCCAGCCCGGCCGACAGCATCCGCCACATTGCGGGATTCGTCACGGCCAACGACCTATCCGAGCGAGATTTTCAAATGAACGTCTCCGGCGGTCAGTGGTCAAAAGGCAAGTGCGCACCGGGTTTTAATCCGACCGGGCCCTGGCTGGTCACTCACGATGAGGTGGACCACCAGAACCTCGCGCTGCGCAGCTGGGTCAACGGCGAACCGCGACAAGATTCGAACACCGCTGACCAGATCTTCAGCGTGGACTTTGTGATCTGGCATCTCAGCCAGTACCTGACCCTGGAACCCGGAGACCTCGTGCTCACCGGCACACCGGAGGGAGTTGCGCTCTCCGGACGCTTCCCGTACCTGGCCGCAGGCGACGTGTGCGAAGTCGAAATCGCCGGCCTCGGACGCCAACGCCAGAAATTTGTCCCGGCCTCCACCGAGAGGAACCAGTATGAATGAGTTCGAGAACCTCGTCGCTGTCGTCACGGGCGGCGCGTCCGGGATTGGCGCCGCGATCGCCGATCGCCTGCACGCCGGTGGCGCCCGGGTCGCCGTGCTCGACCTAAACCCGCACGATGCTGCCGCCACACACTTCGCGGTGCAGACCGATATCGCGGATTCCGTATCCGTTGACGCCGCGATCGCCGCGGTTGTCGCGAAATTTGGACGTATTGACATCATCATCAACAACGCCGGCATCGGTGCGCAGGGCACGATAACCGACAATGACGATGACGAGTGGGCGCGAGTACTGAGCATCAATGTGATCGGTATCGCCCGCGTCACTCGAGCAGCCCTGCCCTGGCTGCTACGTTCTCCATCGGCGGCGATCGTGAACACCTCGTCGATTGCAGCCACCGCCGGACTACCCGAACGGGCCCTGTACAGCGCCTCCAAGGGGGCAGTGCTGGCGCTTACCCGCGCAATGGCAGCCGACCACCTCCGGAACGGCATTCGCGTCAACTGCGTCAGCCCCGGCACCGCGGATACTCCCTGGATCGGCCGGCTGCTCGCGACTGTTGCCGATCCGGAGGCGGAACGGATCGCGCTCAACGCGCGGCAACCACACGGCCGTCTCGTCGATGCCCAGGAGGTCGCCGACGCTGTCGCGTACCTGGCCAGCCCGCGTTCCGGTTCCACCGTGGGTATCTCGCTGGCGGTCGATGGCGGCATGGAACACTTGCGATTGCGCGCCCGGTAACGACCGGAGCAACAGCCATCGCCGGTTCACCGGCTGGGCGCCAAGCCGTCTTTCCTGAGCATCCGCTGAAATAGGGCTGTCCCCTCGCTTAGTGGACACAGGCCGGTCAGACTGAATGGTATGACACATACCCAGCTCCAGAAGGCCGAACTTTTGCTCTCGCTGCACAAGCCCGGTGAGCCTCTCATCGTGACCAACGTGTGGGACGCCATCACCGCCAAGGTCGTCGCCGACGCGCCCGGCGTCAAGGCCCTCGCGACTGCGAGCCACTCCATCTCGAACGTGCGCGGCCTGCCAGACGGCGAGGGCCTCTCCCTCGACGAGGCCATCATCGCTGCGACGATCATCGCCGGCGCTGTCGACGTGCCCGTCTCGGCCGATTTCGAGAAGGGGTACGCACCGGATGCCGTTGGCGTGACCCGCAACGTGCGTCGCCTCATCGAGGAATCCGGCATTGTCGGCATCAACATCGAGGACTCTATCGGCGCGGCAAAGGCTCCGCAGTTCGACATCGAAACCGCCGCCGCCCGCGTGGCCGCGGCCAGAGCCGGAGCCGACCAGAGCGGCATTCCGCTCGTGATCAACGCGCGCGTCGACACCCTGGCCGGCGGAGGCGACTGGGGAGAAGCCGTGGCCCGCGCCAACGCCTACCTCGGCGCCGGCGCCGACGTCATCTTCTTCCTCGGCTTGACCGACGAAGATAAAGTCGCCCGTGCGATTGAGCAGGTCAACGGCAAAATCTCCGTGATCGGCGCGCCCGGACTTGTTCCGCTTCAGCGTCTCGCCGAGCTCGGCGTCTCCCGGGTCAGCTTTGGCCCTGGCACCCTCGCGCTGACCCTTGCCGCCCTGCAGGCCGCAGCCACGAATCTCACCGCTCTCGGCGACTACCCCGCCGATCTCGGGTTTAAGTTCGCCCTGTAGTCCGCCTGGACACCGAGGCCGTCAGCATCCGTTTCTCAGCGGATGCGGGTGGCCTCGTTGTGGCTGATGAGTTGCCAGGTGGCGCCCTCGTCGGCGGAGACCCAACCTTCCCATTTGTAGCTGTCGGGGGTGATGGCAGTGAAGTTCCACCGGATCGGGCGACCGTCGGTGCGGGTGCCTTCCTGCCGCACGCCGTGCCGGTACGGGGTGGCGACGAGTTGGCAGTATTCGCCCAGCGCCGGGGCGAAGTAGCTCACGCGCCAGGCTCCAGCGAACGGGTCGTAGACGCGCAGCGCGGTGGCGACGGTTTCACATCCAGACGGATGCGTCGTGCTTGCGACGATCTCGACGTCTTGCACGGCCCGGCCGTCGAGGACGAATTCGACCATCCAGATGAAGTCGCGTGCAATCCATTCATTGGTGGTTTCATCCAAGCGTGACCCCTTAACAGTCCAGGATCCAACCATCTGGCCGAAGAGGCGCATGCGTCCGGGGTATTCCGGCGTTGGGCCGTGCGCGATGAGCGCCTCGTCGAATCGGGTCGGCATGGAGGTCATGCCCAAATTTTACCCGACGCGAGGTTACGTTCGGATTACCGCCGGCGTCCGATCGGTTTCTTCAGCGCCCGATGGTGGTGCGGTGAAAGTTGTGAAACGAGCGTGAGGCAGTCGGGCCGCGCTGGCCCTGGTACCGGGAGCCGTATTCACTGGAGCCATAGGGTTTTTCAGCCGGAGAGCTGAGTTGGAAGAAACACAGCTGGCCGATCTTCATTCCGGGCCAGAGTTTGATCGGCAGCGTCGCGACGTTGCTGAGCTCGAGCGTGACGTGTCCAGAGAAACCCGGGTCGATGAAGCCGGCCGTCGAGTGGGTGAGCAGGCCGAGGCGACCGAGGGAGCTCTTCCCCTCGAGCCTGGCAGCCACGTCGTCTGGCAGGGTGACCTGCTCGTAGGTGGCGCCGAGCACGAACTCGCCCGGGTGCAGGATGAACGGCTCGTCGGGCTTGGTCTCGATCAAGTGGGTCAGCTCGGGCTGGTCCTCGGCCGGATCGATGTAGGCGTACTTGTGGTTGTCGAACAGCCGAAACAGGCGGTCAAGACGCACATCAATGCTTGACGGCTGGATCATCTGGGGGTCGAGCGGCTCCAAACCGATTCGTCCAGCGTTCAGTTCAGCTTTGATATCGCGATCGGAGAGCAGCACTGTGCCAGCCTAGCCGCGCGGGGTTGATATGCTGGCAACGTTCCGGTTGTTGTTCACCTACAGCGGGCGCGCGGATGTAGTTCAATGGTAGAACTTCAGCTTCCCAAGCTGATAGCGCGGGTTCGATTCCCGTCATCCGCTCCAGAGTTTTCTCAGGTGTCGGTGCGTACGTCGTGTCGGTGGTGCACGATGTCATGCAGAAAATACGTTCCGAGCGTTTCCACGGTGAACGATGGGCCATCACTGCGGCGCGCGGTGCGCTGCTGCGCATCCGTTCGCACCGATGCGAAGCTGTCGGCAACGCGTTGCGCGGCGGCGTTCTCACGAATCAGGCCCGGTAAGTTCACGAAGTCCACCTCGCTCGCTCCAAATCCACAGTCGGAGCAGGAACGTTCGAGCACCCAGGTCCAGTCAGACGTGTCAGGGACGATAGGCAGGCGTTTATGCTAGCGGCCACCTGTGCACGGCGAACTGTCACGTGCGCCCGATACCGTTGAGATAAGCAAGGAGACACATGACGATATTGATTGCCGGATGCGGTGACCTCGGCACCGAGGTCGGCTTGCGCTTCGCCGACTTGGGGCACGCGGTGGTCGGGCTGCGCCGCAACGCTAGCGTGCTCCCGACGGAAATTACTGGTCAGTCGATCGATCTGAGCCGTGAGAAGCCTGTCATTCCGTTCGATACCGAGTTCGTCGTTATGGCAATCTCCGCTGGAAGCCCAACGATCGCGGCCTACCGAGCCGCGTACCTGGACGGCCTGCGCAACCTGCTCGATGCGCTCGATGACGCCGGCGTCACGCCCCGCCGCGTACTGCTCGTCTCATCAACGGCCGTCTACGACATCAACGACGGCAGCCGAGTCGACGAGCAGACCCCCGCTAACCCAAAGCCGGGTACCGATTCCATCGTGTTCGACGCCGAGCAAATGCTGCACGCCCGCATCCCCAGCGCCACCGTTTTGCGCCTGGCCGGCATCTACGGCCCCGGTCGGGAACGACTGATCACGCAGGTACGAGCTGGTGCCGCACTCTCCGCGGAGTCACGCCACACTAACCGCATCCACCGGGACGACGCAGCAGCCGCGATCGTGCACCTGTTGCTGCGCCCGGAACAGCCGGCGCCCCTGTATCTTGGCGTCGACAACGCCCCGGTCCCAAGCAACGAAGTGCTGGCCTTTCTAGCCGCCGAGCTCGACCTGCCCGAATTAGCTCTGGATCCGTCAGCAGCGCCAGCCTCCACCCGGGAAAGTCAGCGTGGCGGGGACAAGCTCCTCAGCAACCGCTTGCTGCGAGATACCGACTTCACCTTCACCTACCCCACCTTCCGAGAGGGCTACCGCGCACTCCTGGCGGGAGCCGGAACACTCCACCCGTAGGTTGCTACCTGGTTGACCCGGCCTGGATCAGATCCGCATCCGCATCCACCACGAGAGCCATCGAGGTCAGCAGCTCTCCCAGACGCACCTGATCATCCGGGCTGACGTCCCGCGCGGCACGGGCGATCAATGCCGCGAAATCGCTGTAAAGCTTCTGGGTGATCTGTTCTGCGGCGGGGGTCAAGACCAAGAGTAGGCTGCGTCGATCGTGCGGGTGGGCCACCCGGGTGACCAGCTCCAATGCCACCAGGCGATTTGAAATCGCGGTCACGGCACCCGTCGTAATTTCCATCGATTCCGCGAGCAGCTTAGGAGTAATGCTTCCGGCTTCAGCGACACGGGCCAGTGCTCGCAGCTCACTCCCCGTCAAGTTGGTTTCCGCCGCCACCCGATTGCGGTTGCGATCCATCCCTCGAAGAAACGCAAGAGCGGATACGCAGAGACCATCCCCGGGGCGTCTCGAAATATCGAGTTTCATACGTTCTCCGAACTCTGGTCTGTCTGTTTCGCCCGCGCTGCAGGCCCGCAAAACGACCCGTCCCAGCCGCTCTGTCCTGCCAGTGTAGCGGGTAGCTCAATTTTGGAGTTTCTTAACGATTGAGTAGTTTGTTCTTTGAATTATTTCCCGTATATTGAAAGACGCGCTCGCGGTTCGACGTACTCCTTGGGGTCAGCCAGGTTCTAGCAACCGGCCGATATTGAGCCGCCGATAGGTCGCCTCGAGCGCGGCCATCACCCTGCACTGACGAAACGGACCATGTAATGCAGAGCTACCGCCTGACGATCAACGACGACTGGTTCTACCTTTCCGGCGATTACAACGTTTCGGCGCTCAAAGCTGCGATGACGGCAGCAGTCCACAGCGGCGGCGGCTTCGTCGACATATTCAGTTCCCTGCGTTCGCAGACCTCCCTTCTGATCACGGCACATTCGATCGTGAAGCTGGAAGCCATTTTTGCCGACGATCTTCCTGACCCCATTGACACAACTTCCCCCCTTGGCCACTCGTACATCGATGATGACTACTGGCTGGATTGAATCGTTTTACGCGAGTTTTTTCTTCTCGATCCGGGGGCATCCGTTCGGTGAGTCCATTTGAATCGATACCCCTGCAGCATTGACGACGAGCACACACACGGGTAGGTTCACGCGAACGGGGATGCGCGCGTTCCGCAATGCCAAGTCGTAATACAACTGCCAGAACCGTCCAACCGTTTCCACAGCGTGGCACCCGATCTGGGTGCCACGCTTGTGGCGTTTTGCGACAAGTTCATGCGCCGAGACCCAAAAGGGGAGATTAGGGGCACAATTGTCACCAATCCGAAGTTGATGGAGCTCCGAACTCACAGCAAGCACGGGTTAGCCGTGCAACAAACAGGAGGCACCTGAAATGCGCACATCACCTAATCGTCTGATCGCCACCGTCTTCGGCGCGGTCTACGTTCTCGTTGGATTACTCGGCTTCGCAGTTACCGGCGGAGTCGGCTTCATCGCCACCCAGGGCGAATTGCTTCTCGGAATCTTCGAGGTCAATCCCCTGCACAACGTTGCGCACCTTCTGATCGGTGCCGCCCTGCTCATTGCCGGCCTCTCTAACGTCACGGCCGCCAAGGCAACCAACAGCACCATCGGAGCCGTCTATTTGCTCCTGGGCATCGTTGGATTCTTTATCGCGAGCACCGCGCTGAACATTTTGGCGCTCAACACCGCTGACCACTTTCTGCACCTGGCCAGCGCGATCGTGCTCCTCGGGGTTGGCCTCACCGCCGACAAGACGGTTCGCAGCCACGCCACAGCATAACGACCGACACCCAGCACCCAGCACCCAGCACCCAGCACCCAGCACCCAGCACCCAGCACCACTCCATCCCTTCGCAGTAGATTCACCCAAGGAGCATCATGTCCCCGGTCACTCGTATCTGGATGGGCTTCGCCGCCCTCGGCGCCGCTCTGATCCATTTGGCCGTGGGCGTGACCGCTCCGTTTCCCCTGTCGGTTCTTCTAGTCGGGTTCGGCATTGCTGAACTGGGCTGGGGAATCGCCACCCTTGCCCGGGACCGCATAATTGTTCCCCGCATCATCGTGGGAGCAGCCCTCATACCGGTTTTCATCTGGGGAGCAACTGCCGCCCTCGGCAGCGGTCTCGGCGTCACGAGCGCCCAGACCGGGCTACCGCTCTACCCGATGGCCGTCGCGTCACTGCTCAACATATTCTTGGCCGCTACGGTGGCCATCGCACAGCGGCACGCATCGAACAAAGTCCCTGCCCCCGTCGGTGCCGCTCTGCACGGCACCGGCACGCCCAGCGGTTGGCGTTTTCTCACCGGCGTCGTCGCAGGCGGCTTTCTGCTCTCGGCGCTTACCACCCCGGCCCTCGCCGCTACCGAGATCGGCTCCCACGCCTTACCCCACGGGTCGCACGGAGTGACCGCGGTCATCATGCCGCAACCGGTCGACCACGGATCGCACTGATCGCACTGATCGCCCTGATGGCACCGACGCCTTTCGCAGGGCGTGAAACGGGCCTCGCTTGCGTGAACATCGAACGGATAGTGCGTTCTAGGATTCGCCGTGACCCGACGCTGAAGAATCACGGCTCGACGCATCCAGCCCTGCCAGGTCAGCTACCGGCGGCACAACCTCGATGCTCATGAAACGCTTGACGTTCTCATCGACGATGATATCGCTCGGCCGCAGCGGGCGGGTGAGGTAGAGCCCGTCCAGACTGGTCAGCCGACTCAGGGCTACATAGGTCTGGCCGGGGCTGAACACCCGCGCACCAAGATCGACAATGGCCCGCGCGTAAGTGGCACCCTGCGATTTGTGGATGGTGACCGCCCAGGCCAACCGCAGCGGAAACTGCGTGAATTCCGCCACGACATCCCGACTCAGTTTCTTGGTCGCAGCGTTGTAGGTGTACTTGTACTTTTCCCACACCGTCGGCTCGACCTCGAACACGTCGCCGTCGATGTCCACGAACACGGTCGAGGTGACCTTCGTCACCGTTCCAATGCTGCCGTTGACCCAACGCGGCCCACCGTCAAGCGGAGAATCATTGCGCAGGAACATCACCTGCGCGCCCACCTTGAGTTCAAGCACCTCGTCGGCAGGAAACTGCTTGCCGCCGAAATCCCCGGTGATGTCGGCCTTCGCGGTGAGCGATTTACCCGACAGCTTCTTCAAAGCGGATGCGTTGATGCGGTTCACAGCGTCATTGCGGGTCGCGAGGGTGATCACGCCCTCGCTCGGCGGTGTTCGCGCCCCCGCGCCGTTGAGAGCTCCGCCGATCTCGGGAGTGACCTGGCCGTGCCGAACGGCATTGAGCATGAGCTTGAAATCGTTGTCCCGCTGCCGGTGAATTTCGGTGAGCTCGAAGATGCGCAACTCTGCGTCACGCCACACCTTCGCGTCGAAGAACCACATCGAGCGGTAGTGGTCGGCGAAATAGGCACGCTCATCCGGTCCGCCCGGCACCGGGGCCAGCTGGTACGGGTCACCGAACAGCACGATCTGCACTCCGCCGAATACATCGAACGGGCGTTGCCTGGCCTGGCGCAGGCTGCGGTCGATCGCGTCCATGAGGTCGGCATTGACCATCGAGACCTCGTCGATGACGAGGGTGTCGATGGTGTTGAGAAGTTTGCGCACCTGGTCGTTCTGATCGATTGGGCTGTCGGCAATCACACCGATCGGTAGCCGAAAGAGCGAGTGGATGGTCTGACCGCCAACGTTCAATGCGGCGACACCGGTGGGCGCGGCGATTACGATCTGCTTGCTCGTGTTCCACGAGAGGTGGTTCAGCAGGGTGGACTTACCGGTTCCCGCCCGGCCGGTGACGAACACGTTCTGCTTGGTGCCTTCGATTGCAGCGAAGACCAGCGCCTGTTCACGACTGAGCGGAATCTCGGACACGGCACACTTTCTCTGGCAGGCGAACGCTGCACGGGGTAATCGTCACAGGCAACGTTCCACTGTAGTCTCCAGCAGCGCACGGGGCACGAAGCGGGGCTTTGTCCGCGATGCCGGCTCACCTCCCCATACAATATTGGAGTGACCATTCCGGCCGAACAGCATCGGGCGAGCGGGCGCCGCGGCAGTTTGCTCCGGGCCGTTCTCGTCATCGTGGTGGTCGCCGGACTGCTCGCGGTCGGCCTCGCGGGCACCATCAATGCTCTCAATCGCACGGTCTACAGCGCCGGTGGCTTTGCCGGGCAATACCTCGATGCCCTGGCCCGGGGCGACACCGTCGGCGCCCTCGCTCTCGGTGGCGTCATGCCCAGCACAACCGACCTGGCTGCCTGGGGCCTCACCGACGAGGTAGCGAAAAGTCTGCCCGAGACCCTGCTGCGGGCATCTGTTCTGAGCGGCCTCGACAATATCGAACTCGCGAGCGCGACCGCTACGCCCGCCACCGACGATGGAACCGCCCAGACCGTGGTGTTCGATTTCGATCTGAACGGCGTCGCGTCGAGCATGGCGTTCACGGTCGAGCGGGCGGGCTCGTTCGCCGGCGCTTTCAACGCCTGGACGTTCAGCACCAGCCCCCTTGCCGTACTGCAGGTCTCGGTGCTGCACGAACGATCGTTCACGGTCAACGGCCTCACCCTGGACACGCGCGCCCACAGTGCAGCGGATGCCCCTGCAACGTTCTCCACGTCCGCCGCGTATCTCGCGTTCGCCCCGAACCGCTATACGTTCGAACATGAGTCGGCCATGCTGACCGCTTCGAAGAACACCGTGCGTGTGACGAAAGACGGTCCCACCGCCGTAGAGGTCAACGCCTTACCGAACCAGGCCATGGTGGGCCAGGTACAGTCGGAACTGAACAAGTTTCTCGACGCGTGCGCCACCCAAACGGTGCTCCAACCGACCAGCTGCCCATGGGGAATCCAGATCGACGACCGCATCGAGAGCACTCCGGTGTGGTCGATCACCGCGTACCCCACTGTCGTGCTCACCGCGGGCGAACTGGCGTTTGAGATGGTCGCTACCCCCGGGCAGGCCCATATCGTGGTGAAGGTGCAGTCACTGTTCGACGGCGACATCAGCACCCGCGACGAAGACGTCCCGTTCACGATGGGGCTCAGCGCAGTCGTGCAGCCAAGCGGTGCCCTCGCCATCCAACTGCACTAGGCACGGCTAGCTGGGGGTCCGAGCGTCGCGCACGGCGATACGGGCCAGGTTCGCGTTGTACTCGATGAGCTCGGCGTCCTCGGTACGGTCCGCCGTGCGATCCAGCCGTTTCGTGACTTTAGTGTCGTCACGGCTCCACATGATCGCGACGACAACGGCCAGCACAAAGGTCGGCAGTTCGCCGATTCCCCAAGCGATACCGCCACCCATCTGCTGGTCGGCGATGGCTGACACTCCCCAGGTGCGGCCCATCGCTCCGTACCAGTCGGCCAGGAGCAGCCCTGTGCCGCTCATCAGGGCGAGGCCGAAAAACGCGTGGAAGGCCATCGTCACCAACAGCAACAGCAGTCGGAAGGCGTGCGGCAGGCGATACGGTACCGGGTCGATGCCGATCAGGGACTGCACGAACAGGTAGCCGGTAATGAGAAAGTGCACGATCATCCACAGGTGGCCGATGTGGTCGGTGGTGGCCCAACTGAAGATCGAGGTGTAATAGAACACCCACAGTGAGACACCGAACAGCACGGCCGCGACAATCGGGTTGGCGACGATGCCGGCAAAGCGCGAGTGCACCGCGGTGAGGATCCACTCGCGCGCACCCCTACTGCCGTCTTGCCGCTTGGCGATCGCGCGCGCGGCGAGCGTTACCGGGGCGCCCGGCACGAGCAACAAGGGCACGAGCATGGTCAGCACCATGTGCACGAGCATGTGGGTGGAGAACAAGTACTTCTCGTACACATTCACTCCACCGTTGGTGATGTAGAACAGGGTGAGCATACCCAGAATCCAGAGCACGCTGCGGTAGATCGGCCATGCGTCGCCGCGGCGGTGCAACCGCCAGACGCCGGCCAGGTAGAAAAAGATGCCGAATGCACAGAACAGAATCCAGGCGAGGTCAAGGTTCCACTCGGTGAAATAGCGCGAGAAAGTGAGTTCCGGCGGCAAGAGTTCACCGGTGAGAATCTGCGCCGGCGTTGACTGGGGAACCTCGGTTGCGACTACTTGGGCGACAGGCGTCGCCGTGCGGGCGAGCGCGGCGGCCACACCGGACGCGAGGCCCATGAAGCCGAGCTCGGTCACGACGAGCCACCAGAACCAGCGACCGTTCGCCGGCCCGCTCCGCTGCATCCGTTTGATAAAGAATCGGCGTTGAGCAATGCCGAACCCGCCGAGTGCGACGAGAGCGGTGACCTTCACGAGCACGAGCAGGCCGTAGGGGCTGAGCAGGTTATCCCAGCTGCCGATGCGCAGTTCAGCGCTGGCATAGCCCGACGCGGCCACCACGATGAACGAGACCAGTGCGAGGGAGGAATACCGCCCGATCACCTGCCGGATGCGTTCGCCGTCCAGCTGGGTACGCAGCACGACAATGGTGAGCAGGCCACCCAGCCAGATCGCCGCGAAGACGAGGTGCAACCCGAGGGCCGTGATCGCGGCGTTGTGTCCCGACGCGCCCGCTGAGTGGCCTTGCTGAGCCATAGGCAGCAACGCGGTCAGGGCCAGTACGGTCACAAAGACCAATGCGGTCTGATTACGCACGGCGAAGCACAGTACCGTGACGCCGGCGGCGATCAAGGTCGTCGCGAGCCAGGCCTGCCCCAGTTCGATCTGGCTGAAGAATTGGCCGACCGTGGCGCTGAATTGATCGCTGATGCCGAGTGGCACATTGGTGACCTGCAGAAAGGTCAGAAAGCCCGTGACAGCGGATGCGACGGCGAACAGTGCCGACGACGCTGCGGCGAAGTCTAGGGCGGTGCTGTATTCACGTTGCTTGGGGCTCAGCGCGAACAGCGTGAGCACCAGTGCACCGATGGTGCCCGCCGCCGCGATGTTGACCGCGAGCTTGGCCAGGGGAAGGCCCCAGCGCACCACCGGCCCCGGGTCGGCGAGGAGCTGGGCTGAAGCGCCACCACCGTAGGCCAACGCGACAAGGGTAGACAAGACAGCGACCAGCAGCAGAGCTGCCGGTCCGAGAATGCGGACTATACGGGGCACCTGTCCAGTTTATTCGCCCACCCCTGGACATTCGTCGCGTAAAGTGCCCGGAAACCAGAAAGGGGCACCGACTCGCGTCGACGCCCCTTTTCTCACTAAAAGCTACTTGGCGGCAGCCTTGAGCTTGCTTCCGGCGGTCAGCTTGACGCGGTGGCCGGCTGCGATGGCGATTTCTTCGCCGGTCTGCGGGTTGCGGCCGGTGCGGGCGGCCGTAGCGGTGCGCTCGACTCCCAGCCATCCCGGGATGGTGACCTTGCCGTCAGCGGCAACGGTCTCGGCCAGGGTTGCGAAGAATGCGTTCAGAACGCCGTCAACGGCGGCCTGGCTCTGTCCTGAGTCAGCGGCAACCTTGGCAACGAGCTCGGTCTTGTTCAGCGACTTGTCAGCCATTGAGTGTCCTCCTCGGACCTTCGTCTGTATACACAGCGATATTCGTAATACGGATGCTCCTCGAAGAGAAGCCCCGCTGGTCGGTTCGACCGAGTTGAAATCTAGCATTGATCCACCAAAAACCCCGGATTTACGGCGATTTTTGATCATTTCAGTGTACTTTCACCCTCTCGAGCGCTCGATTTTCGCTCTCCGCGAAACACGGCGCCAGAGAGGGATTAAAACTAAACGGGATGCCGACCCAGAGTCGACATCCCGTTTGGATGATTCAGAAGCCGATGAAGACGAGCTTCAACGGTGTTAGAAGGAGTTACCAGCTGGACTTGGTGATGCCGGGCAGCTCGCCGCGGTGCGCCATATCGCGAAAACGAACACGCGAGATGCCGAACTTGGAGAGGTGGCCGCGGGGACGACCGTCAACGGCGTCACGGTTGCGCAGGCGCACCGGGCTCGCGTTGCGCGGCAGCTTCTGCAGGCCCTTGCGAGCGGCTTCACGCGACTCGTCGGTGCCGGCAGGGTCAACCAGGGCCTTCTTGAGCTCCAGGCGCTTGACGGCATACCGCTCGACGATGACCTTGCGCTGGTTGTTCTTGGCAATCATGCTCTTCTTCGCCATGTTTAGCGCTCCTCACGGAAATCAACGTGCTTGCGGATAACCGGGTCGTACTTCTTGAGCACGAGACGGTCGGGGTCGTTACGGCGGTTCTTTTTGGTTACATAGGTGTAACCGGTTCCAGCCGTGGAACGAAGTTTGATGATCGGACGTACGTCATGAGCCTTAGCCATTAGATCTTCACCCCACGAGCGAGAACGTCCTTGACGACGCTCTCGATACCACGAGCATCAATAACCTTGATGCCCTTTGCGGACAAGGTCAGTGTGACCTTGCGACGAAGCGACGGCACGTAGTACGTCTTCTTCTGAACGTTCGGGTCGAAACGACGCTTGGTGCGTCGGTGCGAGTGCGAAATGTTGTGTCCGAAGCCGGGAACAGCTCCGGTCACCTGGCAAACAGATGCCATGGTTTCCTCCATTACCGAAGGGCGAATGCCCTTCCCAAGATCCCTTGTCGGCAGGCTGCTCATAAATGAACAACCTGCAATGCGCGCGCAGAGGCGCAGCAATCTCCCACGATACGGGCTCCCCAGCCGCAGTGCAAATTCATCCGCGAATCTCCGTCGAAATTGCGAGACCACGGCGCTTCCACCGGCCAGCCCTTCAGCGTGCCGCCTTGTCGATTCGCGTCACCTAGCGGATGCTGCGGCTTTCGCCGTGCAAGCGGCGCACAGACCAAAGACATCGACGACGTGGGCGGCAGCGGTGAAACCGTTCTTCGCGGCGACGTCCTTGGCCCAGGTTTCAACGGCATCCGCTTCGATCTCGACCGTGAGACCGCAGTTACGGCAGATCAAGTGGTGGTGGTGGTCGTTGGTGCTGCACGCGCGATAGAGGCTTTCACCCTCTGGCGACTGGAGCGAGTCGGCCTCACCCGTATCGGCTAAATCGGCCAGGGCACGATAGACCGTCGCCAGTCCGATCGGGGATCCGGTCGAGTGCAGGGCAGAGTGCAGCGCCTGGGCGCTGACGAAGCCGTCGTTCGCGTCGAGGGCGCCCCGAACGGCCTCGCGCTGCCAGGTGTTTCGCTTCATGACATCAACCGTAGCGATGTTCGCTGTGGTCGGCGCGCATCCGCTTCACGGGGTCGCCGTGTAGCAACCAACCGCCGCAGCAGCAGGGCAAGCAGGAACACGGCCACCGCAGTGAGGGCAATCGCCGGGCCGGCCGCCACGTCGAGTGAACGAGAAAGCAGCACGCCGGCCAGTCCAGCCAGGGCGCCGAGCAGGGGAGCAATGACGAACATCTGAGTGGTCGTCCGCGAGACGAGCCGGGCGGCTGCTGCGGGGGCAGCGATCAGGGCGATGGCGAGGATGGCCCCCACTGCGGGCATCGCGGTGACGACGGTGGCCGTGATGAGTATCAGAGTCAGCACTTCGATCGGCCATTCTCGATAGCCGGCCGCGCGAAAGCCGTTCACGTCGAAGGTCGAGAACATGATCTGCTTGCCCAGAAAGACAATGGCGAGTACGGCACACGCCAGCACGATAGCCACGAGTGCGACATCATTACCGCTCACCGTGAGAATCGAACCCACCAGGTACGAGTCGACCTTGACCGGCAGAGACGGATTGAGCCCCTGCAGCAGAACGCCGAGTGCAAATCCGGCGGTGAGCAGAATTCCAGATGCCACCTGTTTTCCCTGACGTTCGACGCGCCCGATCATCGTCATGACGCCCACGATGACTACGCTCGCCACGGCGGCGCCGAGTGGAATGCTCACTCCGAGAATCGCCGCGCCGACCGCTCCCGGAAAAGTCGCGTGGGTGAGTGCTTGAGCGAAAAAGGTGCGCTGGCGCAGCACCACCAGGGTGCCGACGAGGCCACTGAGCGTCCCGATCAGCACTGCCGCCAGGAGGGCCTGTTCAAAGTAGCCCATCAGTGCTCCACCGGTATGGTGCTGCGATGTCGACGCGGGCCGCGGATTCGCTCCAGTGCGAGCCGCACGACCAGTGCCAGCACGTAACCCGCGACGAGCACGAGCACAACAGTGGCTCCGCTCGGCAGGTCGACGCCGCCGTTGACCGATGCTTCGTAGCCGAGCGTCAGCCCTACCCAGGCGGCCAGGGTCGCAAAGCCGGCCGCGACCGGAAAGAGCAGCCACAGTCGATTGGTCACCAGGCGGGCGACTGCGCCCGGCACGATCAGCACGGCGAGGACGAGCAGGTTGCCCACGGCGCTGCTTGCGGCCACCACAACGAGGGCAATGGCGACATTGAGCACAATGTCGAGCAGGAGCGGCCGGTAGCCGGCCGCCGCCGCGCCTTCACTGTCGAAAGCTAAAAAGACCTGCTCTTTCAAGGTGAACCCCACCATGACCAGGGCGATCAGGCAGACCACAACGGTTTGGTTGACCTCGGCCGGGCCGACGGTCAGCAGGCGTCCGAACAGCAGGGCGTCCAACTGACCGACATAATTTGTTTCCCGTGAAACTACTATGATCCCCACGCTGAACATGGCCGTGAAGACGATAGCGATCGCGGCGTCCGACGTGACCGCGCGCTTGACGATCACGGTGAGCACGACGGCCGCGATGAGCGCCGCCACCATGGCTCCCACGAATAGCCCGTCGCGGCCACCCCAGACGAATCCGATGGCCACACCGGGAAAGACCGCGTGGGTGAGTCCGTCACTGATGAACTCCAGCCCACGCAGGTTGACGAGCACACCGACGAGTCCGGCGACGAGGCTTAGAACGACGAGCACGAGCAACGCCCTGGCCATGAACGGCAGGTCGAAGGCGGTGATCAGCGGCGTGAAGACACCCACTCAGTGACCTCCGTGACCGGGAACCACAATGGTGTGCTCGTCCATTTCCACACCGACGGAGCCGAATGCCTGCTGCACGTTGGCGAGGGTCAGCACCGCATCGCGCGGCCCGAACGCCACCTGAGCACCGTTGAGCAGCAGCACACACTCACAGACGGTTCGCGCGAGATCAAGGTCGTGGGTCGATACGAGCACCGCGACGCCCTGCTTCTTGAGGCGCTTCACGGTTTCGATGAGTGCATCCCGGTTGACCTGATCGAGACCATTGAAGGGCTCATCGAGCAGAAGCAAGCGCGGAGCGGATGCGATGGCGCGCGCGAGCAGACCACGTTGCTGCTGCCCGCCCGAGAGCTCACCGAAGCGTGTCTTTGCACGATCGCCCAGGCTGACGGTCTCCAGCGCCTCGGCCACGGCTCGGCGATCGGCCTTGGTCGGCATGCGCCACCAAGCGAGAGAGCGGTAACGGCCCATCATGACGACCTGCTCGAGTGAGACCGGAAAGTGCGGGTCGAGCTGGTCGGTCTGGGGCACGTAGCCGATGTAGCCGGCCGGCGCCGGCCACTGTCCCAGCACCTCGACGGTACCGGACGTGCAGGTGATGAGCCCGAGGACACCTTTGAGCAGGGTGGACTTGCCCGACCCGTTCGGGCCGATCAGGGCAACAGCCTGACCGGGCAGCACCGTGAAGTCGATACCGGTCAGCGTGGGGTCCGCGCCGTACGCAAACGACGCCGTCGCCACACGAAGAGCGGCGGCAGCGTTCGCTGTGGGTGTTACTTGAGAAGTGTTCTCGATCACGTGTTAACTATTGCAGGTCAGCGGGCAGTGCAGAGGGCGTGACTCCCCACGAGTCGAGCATGAGCGTGGCATTGTGCAGCTGCGCCTTGATGTAGGTATCGCCAGCGCTTCCATTCGGGCCAAGCGAGTCGACGTAGAGCGCATCATCGCCGGAGTAGACGGTCACACCAGCTTCGGTCGCAATCGTCTCGGCGGTTTTGGGGCTGAGGGATGCCTCGGAGAAGACGGACGTGACGCCGGTCGCCGTGATGGCCGCGACGAGGGAGTCGATCTCGGCAGCGCTCGGCTCGGCGTTGTCGTCGAAGCTTGGAATCACCGAACCGACATAATCGATGTGGTACGCGGCGGTGAAGTAGCCGAGGGAGTCGTGGTTGCTCACAAGCAGCCGCTCGCTCTCCGGCACCGTGTCGACGTTGGTGCGGATCCATTCGTCGAGGTCATCAAGTCGCGCCGTGTACGCCGTGGCATTGGATTCGAAAGTCACCGCGTTGCCTGCGTCGGCGGAGGTGAGACCGTCGACGATCGTCGCGACGATTGTCTTCGCGTTCTGCACGTTCGTCCAGATGTGCGGATCACCGCCCTCGTGGGCATGCTCATCCGCGGCCACATCGGTGTGGGCATCCGCTTCTTCGTCGGCGTGCTGGTCGTTCGCCTGACCCTCTCCCGCCCCGACCTCGGAGATCGTGATGCCCTCATCGGCATCGATCGTGACACCGTCAAAGCCGGATGCGGCTATGGCGTCGTCGAGCCACTTTTCAAGTCCGACGCCGTTGATCACGAGCACGTCGGCGGCGCCGAGCGCGGTCAGGTCGGCCGCGGACGGGTCATAGCTGTGCGCGCTCTGGTTCGGCTGGATGAGTTGGGTCAGGTCGACGCCCCTGGCATCGCCGACCACGTTGCGGGTGAAATCGGCGACCTGGGTGGTTGTGGCTACGATCTTGAGGTCGCTGGCTGCGCCGTCGGCCCTCGCGGTCGTTTCAGACGAGCATCCCGAGAGGGCTAGTGCGGCTGACGCGAGGAGTGCGGGAACGGCGAAATGTCTCGTGTGCATTCCTCGACAGTAGCCTTGCTGATAATGATTGTCAAAACCATTAGCGGGCGAGCTTCCTATTCGAGCAGCAGTGCCGGCTCCTCGATGATGCTCGCGACGTCGGCCAGAAAACGACTCGCAACGTCACCGTCGACGACGCGATGGTCGAAGCTCGCGCCGATCGTGGTCACATACCGAACTCGCACCTCACCATCGACGACCCACGGCTTCTGCTTGATCGTGCCGAGGGCCACGATTCCGGCCTCTGGCGAGTTGAGGATGGGAGTACCGGTGTCCATGCCGAACACGCCGATATTGGTGATCGTGATCGTGCCATTGCTCATCTCGGCCGGGCTGGTCTTACCGTCGCGCGCGGTCATAGTGAGTTTCTCGAGGGACGCCGCAAGCTCGAGCAGGCTCATGTCCTGCGCTTCTTTGATGTTCGGCACGATCAGCCCGCGCGGAGTCGCTGCTGCGATGCCGAGATTCACGTAGTGCCGCACGATGATTTCCTCATCGGTGAAGGTCGAGTTCACCGTGGGGTTGCGCCGCACGGCCCAGATCATGGCCTTGGCCATGATCAACAGGGGCGACACGCGAATGCCGGCGAAGTCCGTGGACGCCTTGAGTCGCTTGACGAATTCCATGGTGCGGGTGGCATCGACGTCAACAAACAAGCTCACATGCGGGGCGGTGAAAGCGCTCTTCACCATTGCCTGCGCGATGGCTTTACGCACACCCTTCACGGGAATGTGTTCGTCGCGATCGACCGGCCATTCCGGCGTCTGGATGTTGCGGAACACGCTGGTCTGGGTCGCGCCGCGCAGCACGTCCTCGCGAGTCACGTCGCCGACCGGCCCGGTCGCTTCGACGAGGGAGAGATCGACACCGAGGTCCTTGGCGAGTTTACGAATGGGCGGCTTGGCCATGACCGGTCCAACGGATGCCGCGCGCCGGGTCGGTTCCAAAGCCTCGACGCGCGCGCGCGCCGGGGCTTTGGGCGCGAGTGTCTCGTGGGCGACGCTTGCGGCGGTATGCCGACGCCGACGGGTCGGCATGGTAGCGGCGGCGCCGCGGCCGACGAGCACCGGTTCCGGGGCTTCGTCGATGATGCTGGTGCTCGCGTCCACGGTCATACGGTCACCGGAATCAGTGTCGGCGGCATCCGCTGCCGCTGAACTGGCATCAGGATTGATCGTGATGATGAGGGTACCCACGTCGACGGTCGCGCCCGCCGCGACCAGAATCTCCGCGACCACGCCCACGAACGGCGACGGCAGCTCGACCAGGGACTTAGCCGTTTCGATCTCGACCAGAACCTGGTTGATCGTCACGGCGTCGCCGGGCGCGACCTTCCACTCAACGATTTCAGCCTCGGTCAGGCCTTCGCCGACATCGGGGAGAGTGAACTTCGACACGCTCATACTGTGCCTTTCCTGCTGCTGGTAAAAGTGAGCATGATCAGTAGGCGAGAACGCGGTCGACAGCTTCCAGCACCCGATCGGGGCTGGGCAAAAAGTGTGTCTCGACGGCGGCCGGCGGAAACGGTGTGTCAAAGCCAGAGACCCGCAGCACGGGCGCTTCGAGCGTGTAGAACGATCGCTCGGCGACCGTGGCGGCAATCTCACTGCCGACACTCACGAAGCCGGGCGCCTCCTGGGTGACCACGAGTCGGCCAGTCTTCTGCACGGAACCCAGAATCGGTCGATAGTCGATCGGGGAGATCGAACGCAGGTCGATGACCTCGAGGCTGATGCCCTCCGCGGTGGCGAGTTCGGCCGCCTGGAGCAGCACGCTGACCATTGCGCCGTGACCGACGACGGTGACGTCGGTGCCGGCCCGAACGACGCGACTGGCGTGCAGCGGTGTTCCACTTTCATCAAAGCGCACCTCACCCTTGGGCCAGTAGCGGCTCTTGGGCTCGAAGAAGATCACCGGGTCGTCACTGGCGATGGCCTCCTGCATCATCCAGTAGGCATCGTGCGGATTGGAGGGGCTGACCACACGCAAGCCGGGAGTGTGCGCGAAGTAGGCTTCCGGGCTCTCCTGATGGTGCTCAATCGAGCCGATGTGTCCGCCGTAGGGAATACGGATGACCACCGGCATGATGAGCCCGCCCTCGTGGCGGTTGCGCATACGTGCGAGCTGGCTGGTGATCTGGTCGAAGCCGGGAAAAACGAATCCGTCGAACTGAATCTCGCAGACCGGGCGAAACCCGCGCATGGCCAGGCCGATTGCCGTACCGATGATGCCGGATTCGGCGAGCGGCGTATCGAGCACCCGCTTGTCACCGAATTCGGCGATGAGGCCCTCGGTGACCCGGAATACTCCACCGAGGGGGCCGATGTCCTCGCCCATCAGCAGAACTCTGGGGTCGTCGAGCATTGCGCGACGCAGCCCGGCGTTCAGAGCCTTGGTCATCGGGAGCGAAGCGGATGCCACGCTCGTGTCTGGTGCAGCGGTCATCAGTTCTTGCCCTCGTCGAAAGATGCTTCGTAGCGTTCCAGCCAGGCTTTTTGCTCAGCCACGAGCGGATGCGGTTCGGCGTAGACGTTGTCGAAGATCACCGATTGCTCCGGCCCGGTGATCTCGAGAGCACGACGACGGGCATCGGCGGCGAAATCGGCCGCTTCGTCATCGACGTCGTCGAGGAATTGCTGCTCGACGCCCAAGCCCTTCAGGTAGCTGCGAAAGCGCACGATCGGGTCGCGGGCCACCCAGTAGGCGAGTTCCTCTGGGTCGCGGTATTTGGTCGGATCATCGGCGGTCGTGTGGGCGCCGACCCGGTAGGTGAGTGCCTCGATCAGCGACGGGCCGTGGCCGGCGCGAGCGTCGTCCATCGACTTTGCCGTGACGGCGAAGCTCGCGAGCACATCATTCCCGTCGATCTGGGTACCCGGCATGCCGAAGCCAGCGGCACGCAGGTACAGCGGCGTACGGGACTGCCGGGCGACGGGCACCGAGATCGCCCAGTGGTTGTTCTGCAGAAAGAACACCTGTGGCGTCTGGTAGCTCGCCGCGAAAACGAGCGCCTCGTTGGCGTCGCCCTGCGATGATGCTCCGTCGCCGTAGTAGACAATGACGGCCTGATCGGTCTCTGCGTTGCCGGTCGCGGTCGAACCGTCGAGCTGCATGCCCATGGCGTAGCCGGTGGAGTGCAGGGTCTGCGAGGCGAGCACGAGGGTATAGAGGTGAAAGTTTCCGTGCTCTTCGGGGACCCAGCCGCCGAGGGTGACACCGCGCAGCATCCGCAGAATATCCACGACGTCAAGACCACGGATCATGCCGACCACGTGCTCCCGGTAAGAGGGAAACACATGGTCCTGCGGCCGGGTGGCGTAGGCGGATCCCACCTGTGCGGCCTCCTGGCCGTGGCTTGGAACCCAGAGAGCGAGCTGGCCCTGACGCTGCAGGTTGGCCGCCTCGGTGTCGAACTTCCGCACCACGACCATGTCCCGATAGAAACGTCGGTAGTCAGCCTCGGTGAGGCGGTCGAGGTAGGGCAGAAACTCTTCGGCGGCGGCGTTCGGTTCGAACACCCCGGTCGGGGAAATCATGCGCACGCACGTCTCGGTCCCATCGAGACCAAAAGGTGTGGGCGCTGCAGCAATGCGTGACGCAATCGCTTCGTTTCGGGTGGCTGACACCGTACTAACCTATCTTCCGAGCCGGGTGGTCAACGGGAAGCGCGTCGACAAGATCTGCGCTCATTACTAAGAGTGTCGCTACAGCCTGCTCCTCACCGATCGAGATCCGAATACCTTCGAGCGCGAAGGGACGCACCACCAGGCCAGCTTCGCTGAGCGCCTCGGCGATACTGGCTGTTTCGGCGCCGGTGGGCAGCCAGAGAAAGTTGCCTTGGGGCACCGGGATGTTCCAGCCCTGGTCGATCAACGCCTGCCAGGTCGCATCGCGACGCGCGGCGATGACTCGGACCCGATCAAGCAGCTCTTTCTCGGCCACGAGGGAGGCGATAGCAGCAGCGGCGGCCTGCGCGGTAACCGAGAGGGGGATCGCAGTCGAACGAGCGGCGTTCAGAATGTCCACAGGACCGAGCGCGTAACCAACCCGCAGCCCGGCGAGGCCGTAGGCCTTTGAAAAGGTGCGGAGAACGACAAGGTTGGGGTAGCGGGCCAGCAGTGGCGGGCCGCTGACGGCATCCGCTTGGGTCACGAACTCGATATATGCCTCATCGAGAATGACCAGCAAATCGGTCGGGACGACGGCCATGAAAGCCTCGAATTCGTCCTTGGTCACGATCGTGCCGGTGGGGTTGTTCGGTGAGCACACGATGACGACCCGGGTGTTGTCGCTGATCGCGGCGGCCATTTCGGGCAGGTCATGGGCGTGATCGGGGCGGTTGGGCACGCGCACACTGACAGCACCGGCGACGGTTACGAGTGAGGGATAGGCCTCAAACGACCGCCAGGAGTAAAGCACCTCATCATCCGGGCCAGCAGCAGCGAGAATGAGTTGGGCCAGCAAGGCCACCGAACCGGAACCGATGTGCACCTGATCGACGCCGATGCTGTACTTGGCGGCGAGGTGCTCGCGCAGAGCCAGCGCCGAGGAATCCGGGTACCGGTTGTAGGCCGTTTCGGCCGTAACCGCAGCGATAACCCCCGGCAGCGGGTCGAATGGGTTCTCGTTGCTGGAGAGCTTATAGGCACTGGCATCGGCCGGTTTGCCTTGTTTGTAGGCCGGGAGGGCGATAATCTCCGGGCGCAGGCGGACGGAGGGTCGGTCTGAGAGGCTCACTCGGTGAGTCTACGCCCGGATATATTCGCGATGACGAATGAATGTTCGTCGGACTTTCGCCCGCCGCGAGCCGGTGAGATAGTGGGGCATGGCTAGATTTCTGATCCAACTGATCGTCAACGCGATAGCCCTGTGGTTCACCGCACTGCTCGTGACCGGCGTGCACGTCACGCCTTACGCGCCGGACGCGGGTGCCAGCGTGCTCACCTATCTGCTCCTTGCGCTGATCTTCGGATTCGTGAACACGGTGGTCGGCGGTGTGCTGCGTGTCGTGGCTTTTCCGCTGTACGTTTTGACGCTGGGTCTGTTCTCACTCATCGTCAACGGACTGCTCCTGTTGCTGGTGGCGTGGCTCTCCGGGTTTCTGGGGTTCGGCCTTATCGTCGACGGCTTCTGGTGGGGCGTGCTTGGCGCACTGGTTCTCGGCATTGTTTCCTGGCTGCTCGGTCTCATTCTGCGCCCGGTCACCGCGCGCAACTGATCGGGCCGCACCCGCACGCGTCCTACTGTTGCGCAGGTCCTCCCGGCAAGCGGACACCGCGCCACAACACGGCCTCACCCGGTTCGCTCCCGATGATTCCGGTCACAGTGGAACGAAAGCCGCTGAGGTTTTCTTCCGGCGAGGCGTCAATGATGTGCGCCGTCTCCTGATAGGTATCGAGATTGTGAGCAGGCAGCACAGTCCCGGGTAGCGGCTCCTGCACAGCAAACGCTTCGCGCCGAACGAGGAGTCGATCGTCGGAATCGAGCAAGCTGGCGCCGCCTATAGCGGTCACGACGTCATCGGTGTGTTCTACCGTCATCGTGGCCACGCCAGGTGGTACCGGAACTCTCGATTCGGGTGCCCCAAAGGTTGCGACCGCCTGCACATTGAACCAGGTGTACGCCGCAACCTGGGTCGCGACCAGCCCGCCCTGAGAGTGGCCGGCAAGGACAACCGGATCGGACGGTGCAATTCCAGCCGCTTTCATAGCGTCGATGACAGCCGAGAAGGAGCCCGCATTCTGGCGGGCAACCGCAGCAATGTTTGCTGTGAGGTCCCACGGTTCAGTCGTCGCGACAGGGTCCCAATCGACCGTTCCGCCGATGTAGACCGCCCAGGAAGGGTTGTCGAGCGTGCCGTATTTCTCGATGCGCACCTGCGGCTTGCCCGGGACGGCTCTCGGTATGCGCGCCGCGAGGTCACCGACCCCTGTTGGTGGGGTCGCTCGCGTTGGTGCTCCCACCGCCGCAGCCGTCACCGGACCTTCCTGAAGCAGACCCAGGGCGCGCGCCGCAGCCACAACCCTGAGGGCGGTCTGGGAAACGCCGATCAGTCCTAATCCCTCGTCGCCGAATGTACGACCAACAATTCGCGGCATCCCTCCCAGACCAGCGGCGGCATCGTCGATTGATGAGGCCGCTAGTCGAACGAGCAGCACCACAGCCGGGTTGGTGAGCAAGCGAGGACTGATCTGCACTCCACCGACTGAGCCGTTCTGTACCGCGGACGGAGATTGCATGGTTCCGTAACGGCGCATCAGTTCGAGGGTGAGAATCCCGGTCAGGGCGACACCGACCGGCGTGCTGTACAGCGCCAACAAACAAGCACGAACAAGACTGCCAAGATTATGAGCCATGTCAGCGGCACTAAGCAGCGCGAGTTTTTGCACCAGCCGCTCCGCATAGCCATAATTTCGGGCTGCTGCCCGAAGATTACTCGCGACTTCCGAACACAGCGTCGCGAGTTGCTGGAGCCTGCCGGCCGCCTGCAGAAGATCCGGCCAGGGATCCTGTCCAAGCCAGTTCGCCGGCCACATCGGATCCAAATTTCGAATGCGGTAGGCGCGGTTAGCCCAGTCGGCGGCATCGTCGTGGAGTGCGTCCACGAATTGGGACTGAGCCAGAATGGCATCCGTTGCCACGGTGGCGGAGCCACCCACCGAGACAACCAGGTCACCGTCTTCCAATCCATCACTCACGCTCGACATATCTGCTCCTCCTCGTGAATGTGACTTCGCACACTGGCGAGCGCCTCATCGAGATAGTGCAAAACCACATCGACGTCTCCGAGCATTTCGGCCACACGGCACGAGTATTCGCGCTGCGAGCGCGAACTCCAGACATCACTGGGGTCGAGCATGCTCAGGTGTCGACGGCCCGCTGTTATATCTGCGTGCAGCGTAAAGAGAAGATTCCTCTGGGTGCGCAACATGGCCAGACGTTCAGAACGACTCTGACCGTGCAACAGCATCTCCACACCGTCCATGACACCTCCTCGTCAGGGATGATCGTCGCAGAATGAGCGATTCTGCCGGCTGACCCACGCGCAATCTGTGCACAGACACCAAAAACTGGGCGTGTGGAGAAGACGAAACTGCTCCACAATGGACGGCATGTCCTTCGCGCCGCTCACCCCCGATGAGTCGACGCCGTTTCGAATCATTTTCGTCTGCACGGGTAACATCTGCCGGTCGCCCATGGCCGAGGTCGTGCTTCGCGACCTCGTCACGAAGCTTGGTCTTGGTCGTCTCATCGCGAGCAGTTCAGCTGGGACCGGAGACTGGCACGTGGGTGAGCAAGCCGACGGTCGCACGATCACGGCCCTGGCCAAGCGCGGCTATGACGGCAGTCACCATCGGGCCCGTCAGTTTGACCCGCTGTGGTTCGCTGAGCACGACCTTGTCGTCGTCCTCGACCGCAGCCAGGAGCGCATCCTGCGTAACTGGGCACTGGAGGATCGCGATCGCGCCAAGGTGCGCCTGCTGCTGAGCTTTGACGCCGAGCAGGCCGCCCTGTTCGACGTGCCAGACCCGTACTATTCCGACGATGCGTTGTTTGACGCCGTATTGGGCATGATTGAGAGGGCAAGTCACGCACTTGTGAAACAACTTGCACCCGCAATTCGACAGGGAGTCCAATGAGTCACCTACCCGTACAGGTTCTGAGCCCACTAGATGGCCGCTACCGAGCCGCCGTTTCCGATCTGGGCGAGTTCCTGTCCGAGGCCGGTCTCAACCGTGCCCGTGTGCGCGTCGAGGTGGAGTGGCTGATCACCCTCACCGACCGCAGTCTGTTTGGTTCCGCGCCCCTCAACACCCAACAGAAGCTCGCCCTGCGCTCCCTCGTGACCGATTTCGGTCAGGCCGAGATTGACGAACTGGCCACGCTTGAGGCCACCACCCGTCACGACGTCAAAGCCGTCGAATACCTCGTTCGTCGGCGCCTGGAAACGCTGGGCCTCGGTCACATCAGCGAACTCACCCATTTTGCCGCCACCAGCGAAGACATCAATAACCTCTCCTACGCCCTGACCGTTCGTGACGCCGTCCAGACCGTCTGGCTACCTAAGCTGAGCTTGGTCATCGATGCGCTGCGCAGGAACGCGCTGGAATTTCGAGCGGATGCAATGCTGGCGCGTACCCATGGACAGCCCGCGACGCCGACAACCATGGGAAAAGAACTTGCTGTGTTCGTTTACCGGCTCGAGCGCATCGTGCGTCAGATCAATGCCGGTGAGTATTTGGGCAAGTTCAGCGGCGCTACCGGAACCTTCGCCGCGCACGTGACTGCGGAGCCCTCTGTCGACTGGCCTGCGCTGTCACGCGAGTTCGTCGAGGGTCTTGGTCTCGGGTGGAACCCACTCACGACCCAGATCGAATCGCACGACTGGCAGGCCGAGCTGTATTCGCGCGCGTCCCACGCGAACCGCATTCTGCACAACCTGGCCACCGACATCTGGACCTATATTTCTATTGGCTACTTCCGCCAGATCCCCCAGGTCGGCGCCACCGGTTCTTCCACGATGCCGCACAAGATCAATCCGATTCGATTCGAAAACGCGGAGGCCAACCTCGAACTGTCCTGCGCCATCCTGGACTCGCTCGCGGCGACTCTCGTGACCAGCCGTCTGCAGCGTGACCTCACCGACTCGACCACCCAGCGCAATATCGGTGTCGGCTTTGGGCATTCATTGCTCGCGCTCGATAATATTCTGCGGGGCCTGGGCGAGATTGATATTGACCGTGCGCTTCTCGCGAGCGACCTCGACTCCAACTGGGAGATTCTGGGAGAGGCGATTCAGACTGTGATTCGTGCCGAGGTCTCGGCGGGGCGCTCATCGATTGAAGACCCATACGCGCTGCTCAAGGAGCTGACCCGCGGTAAGCGCATCACGAGCGCCGACCTCGCCGAGTTCGTGTCAGCCCTCGACATCGGCGCCGCGGCCAAGGCCCGGCTCCTGGCCCTGACCCCGGCCAGCTACGTCGGTCTCTCCGACGCCCTGGTTGATTATCTGCCCTGATCAGCCGCCAGCTACACAAGAGCACCGTCATCGAAACCGATGACGGTGCTCTTGTGTAGCTGGACGTTGGCTAGTGGCCGTTTTGCTCATCAAGGTCACTTTGCTCCGACGCGTTCGGTTTCATACCGAGCACGAGCATCGCGATCACCACGAGCGCCACGATAAACGTCACACCGAGCCCGATGACGGAGAGTATGAGTTCGCGTGTGGTCCCGAGAATGGTCAACCCGACGAACAGGGCCATCCCGGCAGAAATTGCGAGCAATTCGACCGGCTTCAACCGATCAGAACGGCTCGGCTGGTGCGCCGGGCCTGGGGTACCAGGAGTCTTTTTGGTCACAGGGAGTCCAAATCATTGGTTGCGGTGTTCGCGGTGGCGGCGTCCGCTGGTGCCGTGGCATCAGAACGCTGTCGCGGAGAATCCCCTTTGAGGGACAGCCCGGCAATCGGCAGGAATACAACGAGAAAGACCAGGTAGGCGCCGAACAACCCGACCGAGACAACCGGGTTGGGCGGAAGCAGCAGAAGGAGCAGGGCGAGTACTGCTGCGCCGATGCCGGTGAAGAGCCAGTCCTTGGCGGGCAGGGGACGTGAGCGCACCCGGATGCCGGCATAGATTTCGAGCAGACCAGTGACGGCTCCCCAGACGCTCACGACAAAGAGAAAGAGCCCGTGTCCACCCGTGTGGAAACCGAGAGCCAGCGCCCCAGCGATCATGCTCACGACGCCATGAATGAGAAACAGGCTGCGGTCGGTGGTAACGGTCAGGGAGCGAGGCCCGACCAGCACGAGAAGGAGGCCGCTCGCCAGGGCGAATGCGCCGAAGACGATCAAACCCAGCTGCGCGGAGTGATCGCGGTTGAATGTGATGATGATGGCTGGGATGACTGCGATCATGGCGCGCCCGACGGGCACGGCCCAATAGCGGGGCCCGACGCTTGATGGTACCTGCGCGTTCGCCACGCACGACCTCTTTCGTTGCAAGGTTGGACAGGACTAGTCTACGCGGCGACACCGGCCGGATCTGCGAGCGGGCTGCACGCGCTGATGCCCAGAGCGCGGTGCGAACTACCCGCCCGCCACCATGTCGGCGAAGCGCGAGTAGTGTCCGTGAAAGGCAACCGTGACGGTGCGCGTCGGGCCGTTACGGTGCTTGGCCACGATGAGGTCGGCCTCGCCGGCGCGCGGGTTGTCTTTCTCGTAGGCGCTTTCGCGGTGAAGCAAAATAACCATGTCGGCATCCTGCTCGAGTGAACCCGACTCACGAAGGTCAGAAATGGCCGGCATCTTGTCAGCGCGCTGCTCTGGTCCACGGTTGAGCTGGGATAACGCAATCACCGGAACCTGCAGCTCTTTGGCGAGCAGCTTGAGAGCGCGCGAAAACTCGCTGACCTCTTGCTGGCGTGATTCGACTTTCTTGCCACTGGTCATCAGCTGCAGGTAGTCGATGATGACCATCTTGAGGCCGACCCGCTGCTTGAGTCTGCGGCATTTGGCGCGGATCTCAACCAGGGTCATGTTCGGGCTGTCATCGATGTAGAGCGGTGCGTCGTTGATGCGGCCGCGTGTAGCGGCAATCGTGGTCCAATCACGCGCCTCAACGGTTCCTTTGCGCATGCTCTGGAGAGGAACGGAAGCCTCCGCCGCGAGCAGGCGCATCGCAATTTCGCTGCGCCCCATTTCAAGTGAGAAGAAGATGCTCGGCATGTTGTGGTGGATGGACGCCGAGCGTGCAAAGTCGAGGGCGAGGGTGGACTTACCCAACGCCGGACGAGCCGCCACGATGATGAGCTGGCCACCATGGAATCCGTTGGTCAGCTCATCGAGGTCGGCAAATCCCGTGGGGACGCCGCTCATCTGGCCGTCTTTGAGCTTGGCGGCCTCGATTTCCTCGATCGCCGCCGTCACAGCATCGGTGAGCGGAACGTAGTCCTCCGTCTGGGTCCCCCCGGTGACGGCATAGATTTCGGCCTGCGCGGTGTTGACGAGGTCGAGAACCTCCCCTTCTGCGGCGTAGCCCATCTGGGCGATACGGGTGCCAGCCTCGACCAGACGGCGCAGCAGCGCGCGTTCGGCCACGATGGTCGAGTAGAACCCCGCGTTGGCAGCGGTGGGCACCAGGCTCGTCAGGGTGTGCAGGTAGTCCGCGCCGCCGGCCCGCGAGAGTTCACCGACTTTGGTGAGCTCATCGGTGACGGTGATCACGTCGGTCGGCTCGCCTTGGGCGTAGAGCGAGAGAATGGCGTCGAAGATGATCTCGTGCTTGGGGATGTAGAAGTCGCCGCCCCGCACGGTCTCGACAACGTCGGCAACAGCGTCTTTGCTGAGCATCATGCCACCGAGGGCGCTCTGTTCTGCGAGGAGATCGTGGGGCAGTGCTCGCTCCGACTTCCAGGCTTCAGCGGAACGCTCGTTGCGACCGGGTCCACCACTCGCTGACAAACCGTACTCATTTGACGCTGGCTGATTTGCCAGGCCCAGGTGAGCGATTGACACTCGGCACCTCTTTCTCTGTCGTTCTCATAGGTGTATCAGGGCCCACCGACACGAGACGGGACACACCAGCCTGAGCGAGATGCCGACACTGAATTACCCTAAAGAGCCAGCGGCACTCGCCACAAACCCCCCTGTGGATAACCTTGTGGATAATCTGCGCGAAACGCCGTGGAGATTGTGCAGAACCTGTGCACTCACCTGTGGACAAATATTAAAATTTGCCGAATAAAGCTACTCTGATCAGGCTTTTTAATTACTAACATGGTTGTGAGTAAAGTACCTTCAATAAACCCTTGAACCTTGCCGATATGAATGCTCACCTGTGCACAAAAGCAGCGGGTCAATCCCCCAAAACGATCGTTAACGCCCCGTAGCGGGGGATTCCTTGAGGAATCCCCCGCTACGGGAGTAGGTGAAAGCTGCCGGCCGTACAGCACCGGACCCACCGAGGTGCGTTGTTACTTGGCGGCGACGACCACGAGGGTGATCGTGGCGCTGAGCTCGTCACGAAGACGAACCGTTGCCGTGTGCTCACCGGTCAGCTTGATCGCAGCGAGTTCGATCTTGCGCTTGTCGACCGTACCGAGGCCAGCGGCTGCGACGGCGTTAGCCACATCCGTGGTCTTGACCGAACCGAACAGACGCCCGCCGGCGCCGGCCTTGACGACCAGGGTGACCTTGGTGTTCTCAAGCTTGACCTTGAGTGCCTCGGCCTCTTCGAAGGTGGCGTGCTCGCGCGCTGCGCGGGCGGCCTTGATCTGCTCGATCTGCTTCTCGCCACCACGGGTCCACGCAACAGCGAAACCCTTAGGAACGAGATAGTTACGAGCAAACCCGTTCTTGACGTCTACGACGTCGCCGGGTGCACCGAGGCCGGAGACCTCATGCGTCAGAATCAATTTCGACATTTGGTTTCCTTACCGGCCTGAGCCTGCGTAGGGCAGCAAAGCCATTTCGCGAGCGTTCTTGACGGCACGGGCGATGAGGCGCTGTTCCTGGACGGAGACGCCTGTGATGCGGCGGGCGCGGATCTTTCCACGCTCGGAGATGAACTTGCGCAGGGTGGGGACATCTTTGTAATCGATGACACCAACCCGAATCGACTTCGCGGGAGCGGCGTTCTTGCCACCCTTAGCTCCGCGAAGCGGCTTGCGGCGGTCGCCGCTCGACTTTCCAGCCATGATTTCCTTACTTTCTCAAAAAAGATGTTAGCTACGCGCCAGGCGTGGCTTAGAAGGGGGTCTCGTCGCTGAAGTTGCCTGGACTGTTCCAGACGTCTCCACCGGACGCTGCGGGCGCAGCCGCCTTGGCGGGGGCGCTGGGTGCCCACGGCTCATCGTTGCCCTGACCACCAACAGCGGGAGCGCCGCTGCGGGGGCCGGACGACTGCGCGCGAGTGAGGGAAGCGGTGGCGTAGCGCAGCGAGGGACCAATTTCGTCGATCTCGAGCTCCATGCTCGTGCGCTTTTCACCTTCCTTCGTCTCATACGAACGCTGCTTGAGACGCCCGGAAGCGATGACACGCGACCCCTTGGTCAGTGAACCTGCAACGTGTTCGGCGAATTCACGCCAAACGCTTGCACGCAGGAACAGCGCGTCGCCATCTTTCCACTCGTTGGCCGCACGATCGAACGTACGCGGAGTGGAAGCGATGGTGAAGTTGGCAACCGCCAGCCCGTTCTGCGTGTAACGCAGTTCCGGATCGCTGGTGAGGTTGCCTACCACGGTGATTACGGTCTCGCCAGCCATGGGCTACTTGTCGCTTGCCTTGTCGGCAACAGCGGCCGGAGCCGGAGTGGCCTTGGCAGCAGCAGGCTTGGCGGCAGCAACCTTCGCGGAGGGGACCGCGGTGGAAGCGGCAGCAACCGGAGTGGACGCGTCGACCTTGGCGGCAACCGGAGCAGCAGCGGCCGAAGCCTCGACTGCATCGGCGACGACAGGCTTCGCAGCAGCAGCAACCTTGGCCGCCGGAGCGGCAGCGGCTGCGGCAGCAGCTTCAGCCTTGGCCGCGATGACCTTGGGGTTGGCAGCCTTGCGGGCAGCCTTCTCTGCGGCCAGCTTGGTAGCGACGACGACCTGGGCAATGCCCTCTTCGGCGCGGAGCACCTTGGTGCGCATGACTGCCTCGGACAGGCTCAGCTGTCGGTCGAGCTCGACCGTGGCTGAGGCGTTCGCGGTGAAGTCGACGACGGCATAAATGCCTTCGGTCTTCTTGTTGATCTCGTATGCGAGACGACGACGACCCCAGACATCAACCTTGTCAATGGTTCCACCATCGTTGCGAACAACGTTGAGGAACTTGTCAAGGCTGGGAGCTACGGTGCGCTCATCGATCTCGGGATCGAGGATAACCATTAGTTCGTACTGATGCATGACTAACCCACCTCCTTCGGACTAAAACGGCTACAGACTTTCTGTAACAGGAGGGTTGTGCATGTGCTGAACGCGGAGGCCAGGAATCCGGCACGCAGGCAACCTGCCCAGACTACCGGATACCGACTCGTTGCGCCAGTTGATCCGCCGGTCTACTCGGTCAAAGTCGCGTTTGCCGCGTTCTGGGCGGCGAGCACGCCCTGGTGCACCGGGATGCGACCGAGGAAGACCTCGTCAAGCAGTGGCCGCATGGCGTTCTCGGCGGCCGGCCAGCCAGCCCCGCGCGGCGCCGGCGCCGTTCCGGCAGCCAAAACGTCGTAGAACGGGCTGATGTCGACCTTCTCGGCGGCCCAATAAGCAGCGTATGCCGGCTGCGCGGCCAGCACGGCCGGAGATGCTGCGCCGGACGCGCCGATGTACTCGGAGCCGGCAGCGCTCCCGAGCCATTCCAACACCCGCTGAGTTTCCGCCGGGTGCTCCGATGAAGCATTTCCGGCAGCAGCAATGCCATCGACCCCGCTGATCGAGCCGGCGGGACCGCTGGGAAGTCGCACGATGCCCCAGTCGAAGTTCGCCCCTGCACTCACATTGGCGAGGTTGTACACCCCGCTCTGGAACAGGGCCATCTTGCCCTGCAGAAACTGCTCGCGGCTGAAATCGCCGTTGGTGTTTGTATCGGCGGCCGACGGAGCGACGTGCCATTTGTTCATGAGATCGACGAGGTACTGGAATGACGTGAGGCCCGGGTCAGACGCGAAGGCATACTGATTCGATTCATCCTGGAACTGGGCGCCACCGGAGGCCAGATAGTTCAGCACCATCGCCTGTAGGTCGTAACCAGCGTTGTAGCCGTATTGGCTGAGGTTGGAGCCGTCGAACGCTGCGCTGTCGGCCGTATTCCCGTTGTAGTCCTTGGTGAGTTTCTGCAGCACGCTGATGAGGGTGTCATTGTTCCCGGTGGGATCCCAAGTGAGCGCAGATACATCTTCAGCGCTCAGGCCGGCATCACCGAGCAGGTCGGCGTTGTAATAGACCGCGATGCCGGGGTCGGCCAGCTGCGGTACTCCCCACAGCGTGGCATCCCGGGTGTACTGCGCCACGACGGCTGGAACCCAGCCGGCCTGGGCATCCGCTGGAATGGCGGTCGTAATGTCGAGCAGGGCGCCCGCGTCGGCATAGGCAGGATAGCTGCCTCCATCGACCCAGAACACGTCGGGGGCACTGTCACCGGCGACGTCGGTGCGCAGCTTCTCGAAGTAGTCGTTCCACGGCACGATCTCGACGTCGACATGGATGTCGGGATTGTCCTGTTCGAAGGCGGTGAAAGACTCTTCGTAGGCGGCAGCGACCTGTTCGTCCCACAGGCGCACGGTCACCGTGGTCGCCGTGTCTCCCGTGTCAGAGTCGAAGAAATTCAGTGCGGCGACAGCCCCGGTGATGACGAGCAGCACGGCGAGCGCGCCGGCAGCAATGATGGTGGAACGCTTGGCCATGATGTCCTTTGTTGACGGATCGAACCTCCCCAGTGGACCAGCCTACGCAGATCCCGTGATGGTGATCGACCGCACGAAGCTGCGCTGGAACATCAGGAACAGTGCAAGGAGCGGAACGAGCGCGAGCGTGGTGGCCGCCATCACGAGTGTCCAGTTGCCGTTGAACTGGCTTTGCAGGCTCGCTGTGGCAACGGTCACGACCCGCCACTCGGTACCGGTCGTGACCACGAGCGGCCACATGAAACTGTTCCAGTGGCTCACGATTGTGATGAGGGTCAGGGTAGCGATGATCGGGTGGGACAGCGGCACGACGATCTCGACCAACACGTCAAGGGTGTTCGCCCCATCGAGCCGGGCAGCATCGATGAGTTCCTGGGGAATTCCCCGAAAATATTCGCGCAGCAAAAAAATCGCATAGGGGGAAGCGAACACGAATGGCAGCACGAGACTCCAAAACGAGTTGCGCAGCCCGGCCTCGGTCATCATGAGGTACAGCGGCACGACAAGCACGACCGGCGGAATCATCAGGGTCGACAGATACACCCAGAACAGCACCTGGCGACCGGGAAAGTCGACTCGGGCGAAGGCATAGGCGGCGAGGATCGAGCAGATCAACTGCCCGACCAGAATCAGCACGGCCGCAAGTACCGTGATCAGGATGGCGCGCCCGAATTGGGCCGGACCGTTCAGCAGCAGCGCAAAGTTCTCCAGGGTGAACGGGTCAGGCCAGCTCAGCGCCGACTGCTGCGCGAACTGCCCACGCGTCTTGAACGCGGTCAAGATACTCAGCAGGAACGGGCCGAGGGTGAACACGGCGCCAAGGACCAGCACCAGATAGACAGCGGCCGTGGTGGAGAATTTAGTCCATCTCATAGGTGACCCTCCGGCGAAAATAGAGCTGCTGGGCGAGGGTGATGACAACCAGGATGACCAGCAGGACGACGGCCATGACGGCCGCGCGGCCGAGGTCGAAGGCGTCGAAAGCTTCGTAGTAGATGCGCGCGGCCACAACATCCGTCGATCGTGCCGGGCCGCCCTGGGTGAGCGCGTACACCTGATCGAAGACCTGAAAGGCCGAAATAACGGTGGTGACCAACACAAAGAACATCGTTGGGCGCAACAGGGGCAGCTTGATGTGCCAGAACATCTTGACCGCGCCGGCCCCGTCGATGCGGGCTGCCTCGAGAATCTGCCCGGGAATGTTGAGCAGCCCGGCCATGAAGAACAGGGTGACGTAACCGACGTTGGTCCAGATCACCACTGCAGCCACGGCCGGCAGCGCCAGTGCGGGGTCACTGAGCCACTCGACGCGCTGCCCGAGCAGGGTGTTGAGTGCACCGTCAGTGGGCGCGAGGATCCATTTCCACACCACTCCGAGGGCGAGTGGTGCGCAAATCCACGGCAGTACATAGACGGTGCGAAACCAGGCCGACCCCGGTAGGCCGCGCGTAAGCAGAGTGGCCGCGGCCAGTCCGATCAAAGTTTGAATGGGGACCACGAGCGCGACAAAGATGAGCGTTACCAGCAGTGAATTGCCAAAGACACCGTCACTGAGAACGGATCGGTAGTTGTCGAGACCGACGAAGGTGATCGGGCCGATCAGGTCCCAGCTCTGAAAGCTAAGCCAGAGCACGACGAGCACCGGCAGCAGGAGAAAGCAGACTACGCCGAACAGACTGGGCGCGAGCAGGGCATAGCCGGTGATCGCACTGCGTCGACGCAGGCTGCTTTTACTGGACACGCTCCGCCCACCAGTGAGTCAAACGGCGCGTGGCTTCTTCCTCACCCAGCGGGCCGTCATCAAGTCGTTGCTCGAGCAGATAACGATAGGCCTCGCCCACCTCGCGCCCGGGTTTTACTCCAAGCACGACCATGATCTGTTCACCGTCGAGGTCAGGGCGCACGGCGCCGAGCTCTTCCTGCTCGTTCAGCGCGGCAATACGCTGTTCCAGGTCGTCGTACGCGAAACCGAGCCGATCGGCCTTGCGCCGGTTGCGAGTCGTGACGTCGGCACGGGTGAGAATGTGCAGCCGTTCCAGCTGATCCCCAGCGTCGCGCACATACCGGCGTACGGCAGAGTCGGTCCAGGCCCCCTCGGCGTAGCCGAAGAAGCGCAGGTGCAACTCGATCAAGCGAGCGACAGCGTTGATGGTGTCATTGTCGAAGCGCAGGGCGCGCAGTCGCTTCTTCGCCAGCTTCGCCCCGACCACGTCGTGGTGGTAGAAGCTCACCACTCCACCCGGTTCGAGTTTGCGGGTGGCCGGCTTGCCGATGTCGTGCAGCAGGGCGGCGAGGCGCACAATCAGGTCGGGAGCCTCAAGGTTGCCGCGTGATTTCTCATAGCCCATGGCCTGCTCCAGCACGGTGAGGCTGTGCTGGTACACGTCCTTGTGATGGTGGTGCTCGTCGATCTCCAATTGCAGCCCGGGAATCTCGGGGAGCACGATCTCGGCCAGGCCCGACTCCATGAGCACTTCGATGCCGGCGCGTGGGTCCTTCGAGACCAACAGTTTCGACAGTTCGTCACCGATGCGTTCGGCCGACACGATACGAATGCTGTCCCGCATCTTCTCCATGGCCAGCGCGGTGTCGAGGTCCAGCGTGAACCCCAGCTGCCCGGTGAACCGAGCCGCGCGCAGCATCCGCAGCGGGTCGTCTCCGAAAGAAACCTCCGGAGTGCTCGGGGTGCGCAGTCGTTTGGCCAGCAGGTCGTCGATGCCGCCAGCCGGATCGACGAGTGTCAACTGGGGCAGGCGCAATGCCATCGCGTTGACGGTGAAGTCGCGGCGTAGCAAGTCGGCTTCCAGGTGGCGTCCGAACACGACGTCGGGCTTGCGGGTGGTGCCGTCGTAACTGTCGGCCCGATAGGTGGTGATTTCCACGGTCTCGCCGGCCAGGCTGGCACCGATCGTGCCGTATGCCCGGCCGATGTCCCACTGCGCTTCCGACAGGGGCTTGACGAGCGCGAGGATCTGGTCGGGGGTCGCATCCGTGGTGAAATCCAGGTCGTGCAGTGGACGATCAAGAAACGCATCGCGCACCGGGCCACCGACCAGAGCGAGTTCATGGCCGGCCACCGCAAATGCGTTCGCCAGACGGGATACCGTGGGAGTGGCAGCCAGGTCGCCCAGTCGTGCGAGGGCTGCCGCGACGCTCTGCATAAGCCCCATATTAGTTGGCATCCTGAGGCGCGCAGTCGCGGTGCAGGCAGCTCTAGGCCGGTACGCCGTAGAATCCCCTTATGGTGGCCGAGTCAGATCCCGCGCATCGGCCCGCGCTCCCGGTTGCCGCGTGCGCTGCCGTGCGCCCGGCCGGACGCGGGCTAGGTCATCGGGGATTGCTTTCGATCACGGCGTTTCTGGCAGGATTGCTCACCTTGGCCGCCCTGATTTTGGCACCGACGTTTTCTTTCCCAGTGGCCCACTCCAACACGGAGAACAGCACGGTCACGAGCGCCGCAACCCCCGAAAACACCATTCGCGTCACCGTATCTCCGACCACTTCGCCGCAATTGACGCCTGGCCAGGATCTGATTCTGACGGTGACCGTGCACAACAACACGGACGCTGACATTCCGACCGGCCGCATCGATGTCTACCTCGCGCAACTCGCGCTCACCACACGAGCTGCGCTCGATAGCTGGCTGCGGCCCAATGAGGACACAAACTCCGGCGACCAACTGGTGGGCGTGCCGACGACGGAAGTTATTCCGGCTCGTGCCAGCACGAACCTCAGCATCACGGTTCCGGCCGAGGCCATTGGATTGACCGACCGAAACGCATGGGGATCCCGTGGGCTCGCCGCGACACTCAGTGTGGCTGACGTAATTCAGGCGCAGGGCCGCGGCACATTTGTCTGGTCGCAGGGCAGCGCCATCACCCCGGTCGAGCTGGCTTCCATCTTGCCGATCACGACCCCGGAAAGCGCGACCGGCCTGATCACCTCGAAGGCGCTCGAGGCGTACACAAGCTCGGTCGGTCTGCTCTCTCGCCAACTGGATGCCGCCATAGATACCCCCACGGCAACGATCGCCCTTGATCCGCAGATCATCGCCTCGATTCGCGTGCTCGGCACCGCAGCTCCGGCGTCGGCCGTGGCCTGGCTCGACCGCCTGGCCGGGGCGAGCAATGACATTTTTCCACTCGGTTACGCGGATGCTGACATCGCGTTGCAAGCGCAGGCCGGAGCCACGACGCTGCTCGCGCCGACCTCGTTCCTGTCGGCGATTGACGCCAGTCTGTTTGTCGTGCCCTCGGCCGCACCAATCCCTGAACCCACGACCAGACCCACCGACGTGTCCAGCATCACGTCCCGTACCAGGGCCACAACTGCCCCCTCCCCAACGCCCACCCCGACTCCCACGTTGGAACCCGGTGCAACGGTCATTCCCTCGACCAGTGACCTGTTGGCGTGGGAGTATACGAGCACCGCGATCGGGTGGCCGGTCGCCGGGCAAGTTGCGCGCACCGACCTCGGCGTGTTTGCCGCGAGCGGCCAAACCACGACCATCCTCTCCAGCGGCAACGTCGAACAATCCGACGTCTTCACCCCTAATGCGGCGTTCACTCTTCCGGGCGGGCTGGCCCTCGTCAGTGACTCCGTGCTCTCGACCGCCGTCCGTGCCGCCGCCGCCGCAACGACCGAGGATGAGTGGCGGGTCAACATCTCCGAAGCTGCTTCGCTTTTGGCGATCGTGTCTGCGGAGAACCCCAACGCGGCACGCACGATGTTGGTCACTTTCGATCGCAGCAGCCCGGCGAGTGCCACCCGGATCGCTCAGACCCTCTCGGCGCTCGATTCTACGGCTTGGTCGAACGCTGCTCCGCTGCAGTCAGCCGTGAACTCCGCCCCGGCCACCACGGTGACGTTTAACGACCAGGCCATTGACAGCAACCGGGTCACGCTCGCCCGATCCCTGTTGCAGCGCGAGGGGGCGATCGCTGAATTCGCCACCATTTTGGCCGACCCTATCGCGTTCACCGCGCCGGCACGACTGAATTTGCTGGCCCTTCTGGACACGACCTGGGCTTCGCAGACAGCGGCCTGGGATATGCAGGTCCAGGCGAGCCTTGCTGCCTCCTTCGACCTGATTCACGCCGTGACCGTCACCACCCGTGGACCGATTATTGTGGTGGGCAGCAAGGTCGACCTCCGCATCACGCTCAATAACGCTTTGGACCAAGCCGTCACCGTGCGCGCCGAGATTGTGCCCTCCAACGGTCGACTCGTTGTCGGTGACACCCTCGAGACTATTATTCAGCCCAACTCCGCACAGGCGGTTTCCGTGCCGGTCAGCGCTGCCGTCGGCAATGGCGACGTCGTCTTGCGAGTCACTTTATTCACCCTGAACGGCACTCCGCTGGGCCAGCCGGCCCCCATCGACGTCAGCGTGCGCGCCGACTGGGAAGGAGTCGGCGCCAGCATCTTCGCGATCCTCGTGGTCGGCTTCTTTGGTTTCGGCATCTGGCGTAATATCGTGCGCCGGCGCCGGGAACGCGCCGGTAAGGAATCCGCTACTGCAGGCGACAAGGTGTTGCCGGAGGCAAAATCCGATGTCTGACACCGTGACCGGAACCGGCGGAATCGGTCGAGCGAGTGCGTTCCTGGCCTCGGGCACGATCGTGTCGCGCATTCTCGGCTTCGTCAAGGTCATCGTGCTCGCCGCCATAATCGGCCAGTTCGGCGCCGCTGCCGATACTTTCGCGATCGCCAATCAGCTGCCGAATACGATCTATGTGATCGTGGCCGGTGGAATCCTGACGGCCGTTCTGGTTCCGCAAATCGTTCGGGCCAGCCTGCACGCCGACGGCGGCACGGCGTACATCAACAAACTGCTCACGCTGGCTTTGGTCGTGCTGTGTGCGACGACCCTCGCGGCTACCCTGTTGGCCCCGATCATCACCGGGTTCATCGGCTTGAACCTGCCACAGAACGAGAAGGCGCTGGCCGTGGCATTCGCCTACTGGTGCCTTCCGCAAATGTTCTTCTATGGCCTCTACACGCTGCTGGGCGAAGTCCTCAACGCCCGCAAATCCTTCGGACCATTCACGTGGGTGCCGGTGCTCAACAACCTCGTAGCCATTGCTGGCCTGGTCGTTTTCGCGACGCTGTTTCGCCCCGACCCATTCGGTGATCGTTCGGCTTCCGAGATCACATCGGCCATGGTCGCTGTGCTGGGAGGCAGTGCCACCCTCGGCGTGATCACCCAGGCCGTCGTGCTGTTCTATTTCTGGCATCGCATCGGTTTGCGCTATCGCCCGGACTTCCACTTTCGCGGCGTCGGTCTCGGGGCCGCAGGAAAAATGGCGAGCTGGACCTTCGGCATGCTGCTGCTCACCACTTTCGCGGGCATCGTCGAAACGCAAGTCGTGACGTTGGCACACGGTAAGGCATCCGTTGCCGTTCTTGCCACCGCTTGGCTGATCTTCATGCTGCCGCACTCAGTGATCACGGTGTCGGTCGCGACGGCGTACTTCACCCGCATGAGCGAACATGCCACACGCGGTAATTGGACTCTGGTAAAAACGGATGCCTCGAGCGCGATTCGGGGAACGTCGTTGGTGATCGTGCTCGCTGCGGCCGTCATTGCGGTCTGCGCCTACCCTTTCGCTGCCGTCTTCGTGGCACCATTCGACCAGGTTCAATCCATCGGCAACGTCATCATTGCGTTTATTCTGGGGCTCGTGCCGTTCTGCGTGTTGTTCGTTGTGCAACGAACTTTTTACGCCCTCGGCGACACACGCACACCGTTTTTTTTCACCCTGTTCCAGGTCGTTCTGCTCGTCTGCGCCGTGGTGGCATGCGCGTGGCTGCCGACAGACTGGATTGCCGTGGGCATCGCCGGTTCGATCACCGTGACCGGCACGCTGCAGGCCATTCTGGCCGCGCTGCTCCTGCGCCGTCGAATGCACGGTATCGACGGGCGCCGTATTCTGCGCAGCCTGGTTAAATATCTGGTCGCCGTCATCGTTCCGCTGGCTGCGGGTTTGACCCTCATGATGATCCTGGGGGGAAGTGTCGAGAATGGCTTCGCGGTGTCCTCGAGGCTCACGGCCATGGTCTCCATGGCTCTGATCGGTGTGGTCATGGCCGCGAGCTACTTCGGTCTGCTGCTGCTCATGCGCAGCGACGAGCTCACAGCGTTCCTGACGCCCTTGCGTGAACGATTGCGCCGCTAGGTACCACGATGGGCGCAGTCGCCCCAGCGCCGGGGTGAAGGCTGCACCCGGTTTTCCCTAACCCGTGCCGGTGCAGCGCCTCCAAGCTGGGAAGCCATGGAATAGCAGCCGATTAGGATGTGTTGTATCGAAACGTGAGGCGGGATATTGCCCGTCTTGCCCATTACTGCAAGGAGCGTGCGCGTGCGTCAGATCATCATCATCGGTTCCGGACCGGCCGGGTACACGGCGGCGATTTACGCCGCGAGGGCCAACCTCAAACCGCTTCTGGTTGCCAGCTCGGTGGAGGCCGGCGGTGAATTGATGAACACGACCGACGTCGAGAATTTTCCCGGCTTCCCGGAAGGCGTCCAGGGGCCCGACCTGATGACCAAAATGCAGGAGCAGGCGGAACGCTTCGGCACCGAGGTCGTCTATGACGACGTCGAATCTGTTGACCTGTCGGGACCCATCAAGACGGTCACTCTCGGCAACGGTGACGTTGAGCAGGCGCTTACGGTCATTTTTGCCACCGGTTCCGCTTACCGCAAGCTGGGCCTCAGTGATGAAGAACGTCTCTCCGGCCGCGGCGTCTCCTGGTGTGCCACCTGCGACGGTTTCTTCTTCAAGGGCAAAGAAATTGCCGTGATCGGCGGTGGCGACTCCGCTATGGAAGAAGCCACGTTCCTAACCCGGTTCGCCTCGAAGGTGCACGTCATCCACCGCAAGGGTGAATTGCGCGCATCGAAGATCATGCAGGAACGTGCCTTCGCAAACGACAAGATCGAATTCACCTGGAATTCCGAGGTCGTCGGCATCACCGGCACCGACGCTGTCGACGGCCTCACCCTTCGCGACACGGTCTCTGGAACCGAAACCAGCCTGCCTGTTGGTGGTGTGTTCGTGGCGATCGGCAACGATCCACGCACGCACCTCGTGCACAAGCAGCTCGACCTCACACCGGAAGGCACCATCGCCGTCGCGGGCCGATCCTCGCTTACCAGCCAGGCCGGCGTGTTTGCGGCCGGCGACGTGATCGACTCCAGCTACCGTCAGGCCATCACTGCGGCTGGCTCCGGCTGCGCGGCCGCTCTCGACGCAGAGCACTACCTCAGCACCCTTCCCCCTGCCTTGCTGGCCCAAGCCGGCGACACCGAACTCGCATCAGTCAACTAAGGAGCATTACATGACCGCACGATCCGTTACCGAAGCCAACTTCGAGCAAGAAGTCATCAACAACGAGAAGACCGTTCTGGTGGATTTCTGGGCCGAGTGGTGTGGCCCTTGCCGCGCCGTCAGCCCGATCCTCGACCAGATTGCAACCGAGAACGCCGACAAGCTCGACATCGTCAAGCTCAATGTCGACGAGCACCCCGCCTTGGCCGCGAAGTACCAGATCACCTCCATCCCCGCGATGAAGGTCTTCCAGAAGGGTGAGGTCGTCAAGACCGTCATCGGCGCCAAGCCGAAGCCGCAGCTCGAGAAGGACCTGGCCGACTTCCTCGTCTAAACCAGTTTCCACACGATCAAACCCGTCCGGCATCGACCGGGCGGGTTTTTTCCTGCCCGGCGCCACCCCATACGATAAAGAACACAGTAGAACGGATGTGACGTGACAATTCAGGGTTCCCCTCAGGCCGGCGCTGTGCAGACAATTACTGCGCAGGGCGGCAACAACCTCGACCCGTGGTACCACCACTACGCCGACCGAGCCGCCGGGCTCAAGGCATCCGAAGTGCGTGCACTCTTTGCCGTGGCTTCCCGCCCCGAGGTGGTCTCACTCGCTGGCGGCATGCCGTACGTCGCCGCCCTGCCACAGGACCTCGTCATCAACGCCATGGACCGCGTCATGCGGGAAAAGGGTGCCACCGCCCTGCAATATGGCTCTGGTCAGGGAGTTCCCCTGTTACGAGAGCAGATTCTCGACGTTATGGCACTCGAGGGCATCAAGGCCAATGCTGACGACGTGGTCGTCACGACCGGCTCCCAGCACGCCCTGGAGTTGGTGAGCAAATTATTCCTGGACCCCGGTGACGTCGTCATCTCCGAAGGCCCCAGCTACGTCACCGCCATGGTGATCTTCAAGTCGTATCAAGCCGAGATCGACCACGTGCCAATGGACGAGAATGGCCTGATCCCCGCCGCACTGATCGAGCACATTGCGGCCCTCAAGGCAGCCGGACGCACCATCAAGTTTCTCTATACCATTCCCAGCTTTCACAACCCGGCGGGCGTAACCCTCAGTTGGGCCCGACGCCTGGAAATTCTACAGATCTGCCGCTCGAACAACATCTTGGTGCTCGAGGACAACCCGTACGGGCTGCTTTATTTCGACAAGCCTGCACCAGATGCCATCCGCTCGCTCGAGCGCGACGGTGTCGTTTACTTGGGTACCTTCTCCAAGACGCTCGCCCCCGGCTTCCGGGTGGGCTGGGCACTCGCCCCGCACGCGATCCGCGAGAAACTCGTGCTCGCCAACGAGGCGGCCGTGCTCTCTCCCAGCTCCTTCACCCAGATGGTCATCTCGGAATACCTCTCTACGGCTGACTGGAAAGCGCAAATCAACACGTTTCGTGGTGTCTACCACGAACGCAAGAATGCCATGCTGGCTGCCTTGGATGAGTATCTCCCCGACCTGAGCTGGACCGATCCAACCGGTGGTTTCTACGTCTGGGTGACCCTACCCAAACAACTCGATTCCAAAGCGATGCTCCCTCGTGCGGTCAAGGAACTTGTCGCATATACGCCCGGGACCGCGTTCTACGCTGACGGTGATGGACGCCAGAATTTACGTCTCGCGTTCTGCTATCCCACCCCCGACAGCATTCGCCTTGGCATACGCCGACTGGCTACTGTGATTCGCGGCGAACTCGACCTACTCGATACTTTCGCGGGCACAGGATCACTCGGAGCTGCCCCAGATCGGCCTGGTATCCACAATCCGCGTTTCGGCGGTCCGCCAGCAAACATCTCCTAAATTCGCTTTACTACCCACACCCAGCTAGGAAAAAACCTGATCATGAGCGAATTCTCCGCACTTAAAATTATTGTGCTGGCTGGCGGCATCTCCCATGAACGCGACGTGTCGCTGCGTTCTGGCCGGCGCATCGCGGATGCCCTCACCGATGAAGGCCACTTCGTCACCGTGCTCGACCCTGGCGCCAACTTGCTGGGCACGCTGGCAGAGCAGGTTCCTGACCTCATCTGGCCCACCCTCCACGGCGCCACCGGAGAGGATGGCGCACTGCTGTCCTTGCTGGAAACCACCGGACTTCCTTTTCTTGGCTCGCGCGGCCCCGCTGCCGCTCTCGCCTGGAACAAAGCCATCGCCAAAGAGCTGGTTCTGCGGGCTGGTTTCGCTACTCCCCCAGCCATTGCCCTATCGACCGAAACCTTCCGCGACCTCGGCGCCGCGAGCGTGCTCGAGCACCTGGTGAGCGCTATCGGATTACCGCTCGTCGTCAAGCCGGCCCAGGGCGGTTCCTCCCAGGGCGTCACGATCGTGCGCACTCCCGCCGACCTCCCACGCGCCATGGTCGACGCGTATACCTACGCCGACACCGCCCTGGTCGAGGCTTACATCGACGGGACCGAAGTTACGGTCGCCGTACTCGACACCGGGGACGGGCCAACGGCCCTGCCAATCGTGGAAATCGTCCCCCTCAACGGCGTCTACAGCTTCGAGGCCCGATATAACGCGGGTGAGACGGACTTCTACACCCCCGCCCGCCTCTCTGACGATATCTCCGCTACCGTCGCCACGGCCGCAGTCGCCATTCACACTCTCCTGGGGCTGCGCCACCTCAGCCGAATCGACCTCATTGTCGACGCCGCCGGCACCCCGTGGTTTCTCGAGGCCAACGTACTCCCTGGCCTGACCGAAACATCCCTGGTTCCGCAGGCCATCGAAGCCGACCGCCGTACTCTCGGCGCCACTTACTCGGCCCTGGCAGTAAACGCCCTAGCCACTCAGTAGTGTGCCGTTTCACGTGAAACACCGTCGCGCGCCGACAACACGATCCACATGTTTCACGTGAAACACTGTCGAACCGTCTGAAAACCATGTCTCATGTTCCATGTTCCATGTTCCATGTTCCATGTTCCATGTTTCACGTGAAACTCGCCGAAACCGATACGTACAGCCAATCATGACTAACTCCTGGCCACGGTACTGAAACGAACCCAAGCGGAAGGCGCGTTTTACGCGGGCCACCGACGCCGGGAATCCAGTTCAAAACGCGTCACCACCTCACATTACCGTTTCACGTGAAACGTGAAAGGTGACCCGTGACCCGTGACACGTGACGCCGAAGAAGCTTCTCGTCAGCTGGCGCTAAAACCCGGTTCACCGAGAACCGTCAGAATGCGATTCAGATCACCAATGGTCGCGAAATCAACTGTGATCTGGCCTTTTCTTACCCCCAGATTGATCTTGACGCGAGTATCAAGGCGATCTCCAAGATGCTCTGCGATCTCGTCAAGATGCCCCTGGCGTCGACCCGGCAGCGGTTTGGCTTTTACTGCCCGGGGAACCGCAACCGCCGCGGCCTCAGCGGCGCGAACGGACAAGTCCTCCTCGACGATTTTATCGGCCAGGCGCAGCATGCCGGCCGGGTCACCCACCGACAGAATCGCTCGCGCGTGACCGGCAGACAAAACGCCAGCAGCAACACGCACCTGCACCGGTTCCGGCAGTTTCAAGAGACGCAGGGTGTTGGTGATCTGCGGACGCGATCGACCGATCCGTTTTGCCAGTTCCTCCTGAGTAATACCAAAGTCGGACAGCAACTGCTGATATGCGGACGCTTCTTCCAGCGGATTCAGCTGGGCGCGGTGCAGGTTCTCCAGCAACGCGTCGCGCAGCATATCAACGTCGGCGGTTTCGCGTACGACAGCCGGAATGGTGTCGAGTCCAACCTCCTTGGTGGCGCGCAGTCGACGCTCACCCATAACAAGCTCATACTTGCCCGGTTCATCGGCCAACGGCCTCACAACGATTGGCTGGAGCACCCCAACCTCGCGAATGCTGTGCACCAGTTCAGCAAGGTCATCCTCGTCGAAAATAGTACGCGGCTGGGCCCGGTTGGGAACAATATCTTGAGGATTCAGCTGCGCCAGCCTGGCGCCCGCTATCAGCGGGACGTCGGAAAGAACTTCGGGGGAGACAGCCGCCACAGCGGTTACGCCGCGCGGAAAAAACACGTCGACCGGACGAGGCGCAGACGCGTCGTCCTGCACCGGAATGAGTGCGCCGATACCGCGGCCGAGGCCGGTTCTTTTCGCCATTAGTGCTTTTCTTTCGTTTGGGGCGTATTTTCTGTTCGCGGTGCCCCACGATGGGCCATTTCTGCCGCTGCTTCAAGGTATGAGAGCGATCCTGCCGAGTTGAGATCGTAACTCACAACGCTCTGGCCGTAGCTCGGGGCCTCAGAAACGCGCACAGAGCGCGGAATAGCGGTGTTGAGGACCTGTTCCGGAAAGTGATCGCGCACTTCTTTGGCAACCTGGGTAGCCAGATTGGTGCGGCTATCGTACATGGTGAGCAGAATGGTCGAGACGACGAGCTCGGGGTTGAGATGCTTTTCGATGAGAGCGATGTTCTTGAGCAGCTGACTCAGTCCCTCGAGTGCGTAGTACTCGCACTGAATGGGAATGAGAACTTCGCGAGCGGCGACGAAAGCATTGATCGTCAGTAGACCGAGCGACGGTGGACAGTCGATGAAGACGTAATCGTACGGTTCGACCGCCTCGGAGAGGTACAGATCAAGAGCACGACGGAGTCTTTGCTCGCGCGCGACGAGCGACACCAGTTCAATCTCCGCCCCCGCCAGATGGATCGTCGCGGGAACACAAAATAAGGCACCGAATTCCGGGCTCTTCTGTACGACCTCATCCATGGGCATATCGTTGATGATGACGTCGTAGACGCTTGGCGTCTCGGCACGGTGCTCAACACCGAGGGCAGTAGAGGCGTTGCCCTGCGGATCCAGGTCGATGACCAGAACACGCGCGCCCTGGCGAGCGAGGGCGGCGGCCAGGTTGACCGCGGTCGTTGTCTTGCCGACGCCACCTTTTTGATTGGAAATCGTCAACACCCGGGTCTGATCGGGTTTTGGCAACTCGCCGGCAGCAATCACCTGGCGGCGACGCGTCAGTTCGGCAATTTCGCGGGCCAGCGGTGTTGTCCCGTCAAAGCCTGCCGCTTTGCCGGTGTGCTGATCTTCAGCAGGTTGTTTCACGTGAAACCTTTACGCTCGACGGTTGATGAGCCACCCGAAAGGGACCCCCGAACACCATATCCAGTGACATTCGCGACTACTCCACTGTAGCTCTGATGACCCGGGTTACCTCAGGCAGCACGCCAGCGCCGAGGGTGATTATCTCAACCTTGCGCAGGCGGTACTTGCGAATCGACTTGGCCGCCGCCTCGATCTCACGCTCGGCCCCCTCGCCTTTCATAAGAATGAGCTCACCACCACTGCGCAGCAGGGGAGCAGTCAGCGGAATCAGCTTGCTGAACGCACTCACAGCTCGAGCAGTCACCTGATCTAGTGGGTGCGTCAGGCTTGTATCCTGGGCGCGAGCACGTACCACGGTAACATTCGGCAAGTGCAGGGCAGCGACCTGGTCATTCAGCCAAGCAACCCGACGTTCCATCGGTTCGATCAGCACGAAATTCACGTCCGGCCGGGCGATGGCCAGCACGACACCGGGAAGACCAGCGCCGGAACCAACGTCCCCCACGAGACCGGGGCGTAACAGCGGCGCCACAATGGCACAATTGAGAATGTGCCGTGACCACAGACGCGGAAGTTCCAATGGACCAATCAGACCCAATATTTCGCCCTGATCAGCTAAATTGTTGGTAAACGCTCGCATAAGATCAATTTGGGAACCCAGGAGGCTCAACGCCGCTAACGGTTCAATCTCCAGTGTGACCGGATCGGGCGCGCTCCCCGACGCTGGCGCGGATCCCGGCATGTTCGAAGCAGCACGGATCGGGTCTGGCGTGACAGATTGCGACATGACGAACGAGGTTACGCTGCGGTAATGACGGTGTGGCGGTCGCGGCCTTCACCGGACGACTCCGAGCGGTACCCACCATTGGCTGCGACGATATCATGCACGAGTTTGCGCTCGTAGGAGGACATGGCCGGCAGGTCGGCCGCGGTCGCGCCGCCCTCAATCCGCTCGATAGCGTGGGCAACGAGGGTGGCGAGCTCAGCTTCGCGCGTCTCGCGAGATCCACCGATGTCCAAGATCAGGCGCGAGAAAGAACCCGTTTTATTCTGCACCGCGAGGCGAGTGAGTTCCTGCAGGGCGTTGACCGTATCTGGTTTGGAAAGCACTCGCAGATTGTCGGCGTCCGACGCTTTGACCGCTAGGTAGGCCCGTCCGTTGCGGGCATCGATGTCAATGTCGCCATCGAGGTCGCAAATATCGAGAAATTCCTCGATGTAGTCCGCGGCAATGTCACCCTCACGCTCAAGCTGATCGGTCGTAACGGGGGCGTCGGTAACGCTCCCGGATTCGGAAGCGTCGGACGAGGGATCCGCTGTGTGAGCAGTCACATCTGCATTGTCAGCAGTGACAGTGCCCACTTCGGTGAGGCCAGTTTTGTCCGTCACGGTGATCTCCACTACTTCTTCGGGCCGGTTTGTTTTTTTGCGCGGGCCCTACCGACCGGCTGCTGGCGCTGAACGGGCTTGGCAGGCTCCTCCACCACAATGATGTCACCATCGGTCGCGATGAGCTTGCCTTTACGCGCCAAACGCTCTTCGCGCGCCTTGGCGGCTTCACTGCCAGGAGTCGGCATGTTCCGAATGACCAGGAACTGCTGAATCATGGTCCAGATATTGGAGGTGAGCCAGTAGAACATCACGCCGAGCGGGAAAGCAACACCGGAAAAAGCGAAGACGAGGGGGAGGAGATAGAGCATGATGCGCTGCTGCTTGAACATCGGACTCGCCTTAGTTTCCGGCGACATGTTCTTGGAAACGATCTGCAACTGCGTGATGAACTGCGACGCGGTCATCAGCACCACCATGGTGGCGGCAATGATCATGACGGTCCCATTGAAGGGGTCACCGGCGGTCCACAGCGACCACTGAGAGGCGAAAGTGTCGTGCAACGGCGCATTGCCGAACAGTTTGGCGTTGCCGAAACTCTCGGCAAGGCTCTGGTTGAGCGGCCCGACACCGGCGTTGGACTTCTGGGCGTCGTTCAGCACCGAGAACAGGGCGAAGAAGATCGGCATCTGCAAGAGCAGTGGCAGGCAGGAACTGAGCGGGTTAGTCCCGGTCTTCTTGTACATGGCCATGGTCTCGCGGGACATCGCCTCGCGGGAGAACTGGTCTTTCTTCCCCTTGTACTTGTCTTGGATCTTCTTGAGCTGCGGAGCGACCTCGAGCATCTTGCGCTGGCTCTTGATCTGCCGTACAAAAACGGGAATCAAAGCGGCACGCACGACCAAGACGAGGCCGACAATGGACAGCACCCACGTGATGCCGTCGTTGTAGCCCATCCCCAAGCTGGAAAAGAGCCCGTGGAAGGCGACGAGCAGCAGCTCGACGACCCATTTCAGAGGCCAGAGGATCGTACCTATGAGGTCCATACTGTGGGTTAGCCCTTTCCGTGGCTAGGTGCGACAACAAAACCGAACGACGTCAGACGAAAGCGACGATTGCTTTTGAGTGGTACATCATCAATGCCGCCTGGTGACCACGGATGACAATGGCTCAGCCTGCGCACAGCAAGAGCGCAGCCCCACGCTAGTCCGTGTTCCTGAACGGCCCCCAGTGCGTAGGCCGAACAAGACGGGTAAAACCGGCACACATCTCCATAGAGTGGAGAGATCACGGCTCGATACACGCGAAGAACCACGACACCAACGTTGCGGGGTATCAGGATAATCGTCGCGAGTACCGGGTTCATCGGCCCACGCTGTTCTTCCGCGCAGATTGCGGGCGGGAGAGAGAACGGTGAACTTCGTCGCGCAGCGACTCCCACGCGACATTGCTCGCTCCCGGTAAAGCGCGGATGACAACATCCGTTCCTGCCGGAACCAGTGGGAGCAGTTCAAACGTGACCGCCTTGAGACGACGCCGAACGAGATTGCGCTTCACAGCGTCACCCACATTCTTTGCGACGATAAAGCCGAAACGAACCGGAACACCGGCGACACCAGATTGATCTCCAGCGCTTTTTCGCACGTAAAGAACGGTATGCGCACCAACGATCCGCACACCGCGCCGAACGACGCCTTGATAATCACTGCCGCTCGTAATGCGATTTATGTGAGCGAGCACGAGAACCTGGCGACCATGAAAACCTACGCTGAGAGTTCGGTGCGACCCTTGCGACGGCGAGCACCGAGGATGGCGCGGCCCGCACGGGTGCGCATACGCAGGCGGAAGCCGTGCACCTTGGCGCGACGGCGGTTGTTCGGCTGGAAAGTTCTCTTGCTCATAATTCAATCTCCACGTATTTGAATCACCGCTGGCCAAATTTCCTTCGGCCAAAACAGCAGCGCGCACAGAATATGGAAGCCCGCGGGATGGGGTCAACTGATTAAAACTACGGCCTCGGCCACGTCTGGTCAAACTCAGAGATCGAATCCGGGGATTCTGCACAATAATGACTCCAACGTAAATGCCGAAGAGAGGATGCGTAGCGCCCGATGAATTCGCCTCGCCGCGCGGCAGTGACTACCGTAAAGTCAAGTTATCCACAGGTTGGTCGCACCAACCTGAGAATTCAGCTGATTTTGTACACAGGCGGTGGATAACTTTAACGATGGGTTCGGACCAAGAACTCACACGGGCCTCCAAAAGTCGCCTCACGCGGGCCGGTAGGGTCGGCGGCCGATGTCCGGCATAAGGACACCCGCATCCGCCGGTCGCCCAACAGTGAAACTCGAAATGCACAGATTGTAGGAACAATGGCAGACGTAGAAGCGCCGATAGCCGAAACATGGCGGTCTGTTCTGACCACGTTGGAATCCGACGCCACCATCACACCCATGCTGTACGGGTTTCTCAGCCTGGTCGAGCCGAAGGGCATCGCGGCTGGCACCTTCTATCTAGAGGTCCCCAACGAGTTCACGGCCAGCATGCTCAACCAGCGGATGCGGGTTCCCCTGCTGACGGCAATGGGCCAGCTCGATGAAGCGACTGCCGTTTCAACCTTCTACGTGGTCGTCAACCCCGAACTTGAGCAGGAATCGTTGCGACCGGTGCAACAAACGATGACCCCTTCAGACGTCATCACTCCCGCCCCCGCGCAATCGGTTTTTGAGGGCGCAGTCGCGGCACAGCCCCACGAAACCCGACTCAACCCCAAATACAGTTTTGACAACTTCGTGATCGGGCAATCAAACAGATTCGCCCATGCTGCCGCCGTCGCGGTAGCCGAAGCACCGGCCAAGGCTTACAACCCACTTTTTATCTACGGATCATCAGGCCTCGGCAAGACACATCTCCTGCACGCGATCGGCCACTACGCCATGAGCCTGTACCCCGGGATCCGCGTTCGTTACGTCAGCTCGGAGGAGTTCACCAACGACTTCATCAACTCCATTGCGAACAACCGCGGCTCGGCTTTTCAAGCTCGATATCGAAACATCGACATCCTCATGATCGATGACATCCAGTTTCTTCAAAACAAAGCGGAAACCCAGGAAGCTTTTTTTCACACTTTCAACACCCTGCACGACCACAACAAGCAGGTAGTGATCACAAGCGATCTACCTCCCAAGCACCTCACCGGCTTTGAAGACCGCATGCGCAGCCGCTTTGAGTGGGGCTTGATCACGGATGTCCAGGCTCCGGACTTGGAAACCCGCATCGCTATCTTGCGGAAAAAGGCGCAGAGCGAGAAACTGCAGGTGCCACACGACATTCTCGAGTTCATGGCGTCGAAGGTCTCGTCCAACATTCGTGAACTTGAAGGCACTTTGATCCGGGTCACCGCGTTCGCTAGCCTCAATCGCACGCCGGTCGATATGGATCTTGTTCAGACGGTGTTGAAAGACCTGATCACCCTGGACGAGGACAACGTCATCGCTCCGGTTGACATCATTACGAATACGGCCAATTACTTCAAACTATCCGTTGATGACCTCTACGGATCGAGCCGGTCACAGGCAATAGCTACCGCCCGCCAAATTGCCATGTACCTGTGCCGCGAACTCACGAATCTCTCCCTTCCCAAAATCGGGCAATTGTTCGGTAATCGCGACCATACGACCGTGATGTACGCGAACAAGAAGATCAGTGAATTGATGAAGGAACGTCGCTCGATTTACAACCAGGTCACCGAACTGACCAACCGCATCAAGCAGGACCACCGGTATAAGTAGGTCACAGCCATCCGTGTGGGTCACAACCAGCGCTGTGACAGGAAAATTTGAGCGGTCCTTCCGGGCGTTTTAAGCAGGTTCAACCTGTTTAGGCCCGGAGGGACCGAATTTTTTTTAGTTTTCACACCTGTGGATAACCCTGTGGAATTAACCCACACAACCGGTCATCGCCTGTAGAAACTCGGGTGCACCCTGTGGAAACGTGTAATTCCTCCGTGCCGCGCTTGCCCAAACGAATGACAAACTTCCACAGCTCGCCCACAACTTACAAACGTGTAATTCCCAATGCCTGAGCGGTTTTCACAGAGTTATCCACAGTTTCCACAACGGTTAAGAAGATTAACAAGAATTTCTTAACCTTGATCTAGCCGACAACCTTGACGGCTGGCGCCGCTCAATCACGACGGTAACGAACCAGCCCATGAACACAGCTAGCATTGAGGACCACCCATCCGCCCGTCGAACGCAAGGAATATTTCGTGAGATTTCAGGCCAATCGGGATGTCTTCAGCGAAGCAGTGTCCTTCGCGGTCAAACTTCTGCCTCAACGCACCACCCTGCCAATCCTCAGTGGTGTCCTCATCGAAGCCACCGCCACCGGCTTGATTCTCTCCTCGTTCGACTACGAGGTCTCTGCTCAAACGGAGATCTTGGCCGAGGTTGAAGAAACCGGCAAGGTTCTCGTGTCGGGGCGTTTACTCGCTGAAATTGCCAGTCGTCTGCCCAACGCACCGGTACGTTTCTCCACGGAAGATTCCCGCATCAAGGTCAGCTGCGGCTCTGCAAGCTTCACCCTCCTGTCTATGCCGGTTGAGGAATACCCCAGTATCCCTATCGTCACGACCCAATCCGGACTGGTGCCGGCTGAGGAATTCGCTGCGGCTGTTGCCCAGGTCGCTGTGGCGGCGTCGCGAGATGACGTCACCCCTGTTATTACCGGAGTACAGCTTGAGGTCACCGAAAACAGCCTGAGCCTGGTCGCCACCGACCGGTACCGCGTTGCGGTTCGACAAATTGACTGGGACCCGGGCAGTAACACCAAGGACAACGCGCAAGGTACCGTCACGGCACTCGTCCCGGCGCGTACCCTGCAGGAAGTCGGTAAGACTTTCGGCCACAGCGGAACCATTTCGGTCTCCATCACCAACAGCGACGATCGCGAACTGATCGCGTTCACCGCGAACAAAAAAACCGTGACCTCGTTGCTCATCAAAGGCAATTTCCCTCCGGTTCGCCGATTGTTCCCCGCCACCGTTGACAACTATGCGGTGATGAACACGGCTGACCTCATCGAAGCCACACGGCGCGTGCAACTTGTACTCGAACGTGAAGCCGCATTGCGTTTCACCTTTGCCACTGACGGGGTCACCTTGGAAGCCGTCGGCTCGGAGCAGGCACAGGCCTCGGAAACCATCGATGCCATCCTTTCCGGGACCGAGACCGTCGTCTCACTCAAGCCGCAGTTTCTTCTGGATGGGCTCAGCGCTGTCCACTCCGAATTTGTGCGGATTTCCTTCACGAAAACAGAGAATCCGAATAAGCCCGGGCCGGTGTTGATCACCAGCCAGACCTCGCGCGAGCAAGCCGGAGTGGACAGCTACAAGTATCTGCTCCAGCCCAACCTGCTGCTGCGCTAACGCCGGTGCGGGTTACCCACCTCTCACTAACCGACTTTCGAAACTATTCGAACGCCGAGGTTGCTTTTGTTCCGGGTCCGAACCTCATCGTCGGGCGCAATGGACAGGGCAAAACCAACCTGGTCGAGGCACTTGGCTTTCTCAGCACACTGGGGTCGCACCGAGTCTCCACGGATAAAGCCATGATTCGAGCCGGCCAGGACGCCGGCATAATCCGAGCCAGGCTCGAATACAACGGCCGCGATATCCTGGCCGAGGTGCAGCTCAACCGCTCCGGTCAAAACCGGGCGCAGGTTAATCGGTCCGTTATCAAGACCCGTGATCTGCCCCGGTATTTTTCGAGTGTGGTCTTTGCACCGGAGGATCTAGCCCTTGTACGGGGCGACCCATCGGGGCGTCGTAAGTTTCTCGACCAGCTTTTGGTGCTTCGCAATCCGCGCCTGGCTGCAGTGCTCAGCGATTATGACCGTGTGCTGAAGCAACGCAATACCTTACTCAAATCGGCCCGAGCATTGGGAGTGCGCGGCAACCAGCTCTCGACCCTCGAAATCTGGGATGAAAGGCTCGTGGAGTTCGGTTCTGAAATCATCGACGAGCGCGCCAAACTTGTGCGGCAGCTCGGTGAACCGTTGCGCGCGGCGTATCGAGCCGTAGTCAATGAAGACCATGGTCCGGCCCTGGTCGCGAGCTTGAGCATCCTCGGTGCTGATGAAGACGCCGAACGTGGCGTGGTCACCCCCGTCGCCTCTCAACCGGCAGTGTCGGTGGAATCATCCACCAATGAGATCTTTCGCGCAGCGCTGGTCGGCCTGCGAAAACGCGAGCTGGAACGAGGCATCACCCTGGCTGGACCGCACCGCGATGACTTGGTTTTCATGCTCAACGCCTTGCCGGCCAAGGGATATGCCAGCCATGGGGAATCGTGGTCGTTCGCGTTGTCGTTGAAACTTGCATCCGCTTCGTTGTTGCGGCAAGAGTCAGCCAGCGGCGACCCGGTGTTGATCCTCGATGACGTTTTTGCCGAGCTGGATCTGGACCGCCGGGCCAGGTTGGCCACCGCGATCGAGTCGTACGAACAGGTTTTGATTACGGCCGCGGTTCTCGAAGACGTTCCCGCAGCGCTTGTGGCACACACCATCCACATTCATGCCGGAGTCGTCACCAATGGTTGACGAAAATGTTCCACGTGAAACAAACGAAGTCGACGATTCGGTGGAATTCAGTACCAGTGAAGCTGCCAACGTCTACCTGCGCTTCAAGAGTATTTTCGGCGATCCCAATGCCAGGCGTGTGCGCGGTCGTAAGCGAATTGCGCCGGTTGCCGGCTCGAGTGTCCCGTTCGGGATCGGACGCGACCCGCGCGGTCTCGGTGACACGATCAATTCGCTGACCCTGCAGTTGGGGTGGAACTCACCGTTGGCCCAGTCTGAACTCCTCGCGACGTGGGCAGAGCTTGCAGGCGAAGAAACTGCCAACCATTCGACCCCGGCCGGCATCGACGACGGCGTGCTCACGGTGCGCTGTGAATCCACCGCCTGGGCGACCCAATTGCGACTCATGCGCAATGTGATCATGGAACATATTGCGAATCGGTACCCGGATGCTGGTATTCAATCAATTCGTTTCCAAGGCCCCAACGCGCCGTCCTGGAAAAAGGGCCCCAGATCAATTCCAGGGCGTGGTCCACGCGATACCTACGGGTAACCCCACATTTAAGGTCAACCCCTTGAACAAAACGCGTCAAACGGCGATTGTGGCCTGTTCGTCTTCCCCTGTTTGGTAGACTGAAGGGTCGCCCGTGCGATGGTCAGGAGCCTAATTTCAGATGACAGTTGAACCGACGCCCGAACGCCCGTCCCCAGATATATCCCCAGTCATTTCCCAGCAACAGGGGGAGCGGGAAGCGGAACATGAATACGGTGCCGATGATATCCAGGTGCTTGAAGGCCTGGAGGCCGTTCGTAAGCGACCCGGAATGTACATCGGGTCCACTGGGCCACGCGGGCTACATCATCTCGTTTATGAGATCGTCGACAATTCCGTCGATGAGGCTCTTGCGGGCCACTGTGACACCATCGACATTCGAATCCTGGCCGATGGCGCAATTCGCGTTGAGGACAACGGCCGCGGCATTCCGGTCGACATCCATAAGGCAGAGGGACGCTCGACCGTCGAGGTAGTACTCACCGTGCTCCACGCTGGCGGTAAGTTCGGCGGCGGTGGCTATTCCGTCTCCGGTGGTCTGCACGGCGTGGGAAGTTCTGTCGTCAATGCCCTGTCAAGCCGTCTCGAGGTCGAGGTGCGCCGCCAGGGCTATATCTGGCGTCAGAGCTTCGCTAACGGTGTTCCGAACGCTCCCCTCGAACAGGGCGAAGCTAACGACGAAACCGGCACGACCATCACGTTCTGGCCGAGTGCTGAAACTTTCGAGACGATCGAGTTCGACTACGAAACTCTGCGCGCGCGCTTTCAGCAGATGGGCTTTCTCAATAAAGGCCTGCGCCTCACCCTCACCGATGAGCGTGAAGACCACCAGACCGATGATGGCAAAGCCGTTAGCAACACCTTCAAGTACGACCAGGGGCTCGTCGATTACGTCGAATACCTCAATCGCGCCAAGAAGGCCGACCTCGTCAACGATGAAATCATCTCGTTCGAGTGGGAAGACCAGGAACGCAAGATGGCCCTTGAAGTGGCCATGCAGTGGACCACTGCCTACACCGAGAGCGTGCACACCTACGCGAACACGATCAACACGCATGAGGGCGGAACGCACGAAGAAGGTTTCCGCGCCGCACTGACCACGCTGGTGAACAAGTACGCCCGTGAAAAAGGCATCCTGAAAGAGAAGGATGACAACCTCACCGGCGATGATGTTCGCGAGGGTTTGACAGCGGTCGTATCCATCAAGCTCGCCGAACCACAGTTCGAAGGCCAGACCAAGACCAAGCTCGGCAATACCGAAGCGAAATCGTTCGTACAGAAGGTCGCCAACGATCAGCTCACCGACTGGTTCAACCGCAATCCGAACCCAGCCCGCGAAATCATCCGCAAGTCCCTGCAGGCATCAAACGCTCGAATGGCAGCCCGAAAGGCCCGCGAAACCGCGCGCCGCAAAGGATTGCTCGAGGGTGGGGGTATGCCAGGCAAGCTCAAGGACTGCCAGAGTAAGGACCCGTCGCTCTCCGAAATTTTCATCGTGGAGGGAGACTCGGCCGGCGGCTCGGCCGTGCAGGGACGTAACCCCGAATTCCAGGCCATCCTGCCCCTTCGCGGCAAGATCCTCAACGTAGAGAAGGCGCGTCTCGACCGTGCCCTCGGTAACAATGAGGTTCAAGCGATGATCACGGCCTTCGGCGCCGGCATGGGGGAAGAATTCAACCCCGACAAGGTTCGGTACCACAAAATTGTTTTGATGGCCGACGCCGATGTCGACGGCCAGCACATCACCACCCTGCTTCTCACCCTGCTGTTTCGCTACATGCGCCCGCTGATCGACCTTGGCTATGTGTACCTCGCTCAACCGCCGCTGTACCGTCTCAAGTGGAGCAACTCTGCGCATCAGTACGTGTACTCCGACGTGGAGCGCGATGCGCTCCTGGCCGACGGAGCAGCGTCCGGCAAGCGCATCCCGAAAGACAACGGAATCCAGCGCTATAAGGGCCTCGGCGAGATGGACTACAAGGAACTGTGGGAGACCACCATGGCCCCCGAAACCCGCACCCTGCTGCAGGTCACCCTGGACGACGCGGCATCTGCCGACGAGATCTTCTCCACCCTGATGGGTGAAGACGTCGAATCACGACGTAACTTCATTCAGAAAAACGCGAAGGACGTGCGTTTCCTTGACATCTGACGACACCACGGGCAACTCCGACTCAACCAACCCGGACGCGACGGCTGCAACCGCGGCCGCTGCGGCAGCCCACCTCGTGCAGCACGGCAAGATCGACCAGGTCGACCTTCAGCTGGAAATGCAGCGTTCCTACCTCGACTATGCGATGAGCGTCATCGTTGGGCGCGCGCTGCCCGACGTGCGCGACGGTATGAAGCCCGTGCACCGACGTGTGATTTACGCCATGTTCGATGGCGGCTACCGGCCGGACAAGGCCTTCTCCAAGTGCGCCCGCGTCGTCGGAGACGTCATGGGGCAATTCCATCCACACGGTGACTCGTCGATTTATGACGCGCTCGTGCGTCTCGTTCAGCCGTGGAGCCTGCGGTATCCGCTCGCCCTCGGCCAGGGCAACTTCGGTTCCCCGGGCAACGATGGTGCTGCAGCCCCGCGGTACACCGAGACCAAAATGGCCCCGCTGGCCATGGAAATGGTTCGGGACATCGACGAGGACACCGTCGATTTTCAGGACAACTACGACGGACGTACCCTCGAACCGACCGTGCTGCCTGCCCGCTTTCCGAACCTGTTGGTCAACGGTTCGGTAGGAATCGCAGTTGGTATGGCCACCAACATTCCACCGCACAACCTGCGTGAGGTTGCCGCCGGTGCTCAGTGGTATCTCGAAAATCCCGACGCTACGCGCGATGAGCTGCTTGAAGCGCTGATTTCCCGCATCAAAGGACCTGACTTTCCCACCGGCGCCCAGATTCTGGGTGTCAAGGGTATCCAGGACGCCTATCGCACCGGGCGTGGCTCGATCACCATGCGGGCGGTCGTGAGTATCGAAGAGTTGCAGGGCCGCACCTGCCTCGTCATCACCGAACTGCCCTACCAAGTGAACCCCGACAACCTCGCGATCAAGATCGCTGACCTGGTCAAGGACGCCAAAGTCACCGGCATTGCGGACATCCGCGATGAGACCAGTGGTCGCACCGGCCAGCGCCTTGTCATCGTGCTCAAGCGCGATGCCGTCGCCAAGGTCGTGCTGAACAACCTCTACAAGCACACGCAGTTGCAGGAGAACTTCGGCGCGAATATGCTCGCCATCGTCGACGGCGTACCGCGTACGCTCGCCCTCGATGGTTTCATCTCGGCCTGGGTCGCTCACCAGGTCGAGGTAATCGTTCGGCGCACCCAGTTTCGGCTGAACAAAGCCGAGGCTGATGCGCACATTCTGCGCGGCTACCTCAAGGCGCTGGACGCCCTCGATGAGGTGATCGCGCTCATCCGTCGCTCGAACACGGTCGACGACGCCCGCGAAGGCCTCATGGCCCTCCTCGACGTCGACAAGTTGCAGGCCGACGCGATTCTCACCATGCAGCTGCGTCGCCTCGCCGCCCTCGAGCGCCAGAAGATCATCGACCAGGCTGCCGAACTCGAACTGCAGATCGCGGAATTCAAGTCGATCCTGGCCAGCCCCGAACGCCAGCGAACGATCATCAGTGAAGAACTCGCCGAGATCACCGCAAAGTTCGGCGACGACCGTCGCACCGAGATCATGTTCGGTTTCGACGGCGATATGTCCGTCGAAGACCTCATCCCCGAAGAGGAGATGGTCGTTACCGTCACGCGCGGCGGCTACATCAAGCGCACCCGCAGCGACAATTACCGCAACCAGCACCGCGGCGGCAAGGGAGTCAAGGGCGCCCAGTTGCGCGCGGACGACGTGGTCGAACACTTCTTCGTCACCACTACGCACCACTGGCTGTTGTTCTTCACTAACACCGGCCGGGTTTACCGGGCCAAGGCCTATGAAGCCCAGGAATCCGGCCGCGACGCTAAAGGCCAGCACGTGGCCAATCTGCTCGCGCTGCAGCCCGGGGAGGAAATCGCGCAGATCCTCGATATTCGCGACTACGAGGTGGCCCAGTATCTGACCCTCGCTACCCGCGACGGCTTGATCAAGAAGACTACGCTCAGTGAGTACGACACCAACCGCACCGGCGGCATCATCGCGATCAAGCTGCGGGAAGGCGACGAGCTCGTGTCCGCCCTGCTGGTTGAAGACGACTCCGACCTGCTGCTCGTCTCTCGAAAGGGCATGTCGATTCGCTTCACCGCGACCGACGAAGCATTGCGCCCGATGGGTCGCAGCACGTCCGGCGTGATCGGAATGCACTTTCGCGGTGAGGACAACCTGCTGGACGCATCCGTTATCAACGACGATGGTTATGTCTTCGTGGTGACAGAGGGTGGTTACGCCAAACGCACCGCCGCTGACCAATATCGCCTGCAAAATCGTGGAGGCCTCGGGATCAAGGTGGCAAAGCTCAACGACGATCGTGGTGACCTGGTCGGATCGTTGATTGTGAACCCCGAGGATGAGGTCCTTGTGGTTCTTGCCAGTGGCAAGGTGGTACGCTCTGACGTCGCTGAGGTTCCGGCCAAGGGTCGGGACACGATGGGCGTTGTATTCGCGAAGTTCGCGGATGACGACCGAATCATCTCCATCGCGAAAAACATCGAGCGTAATCTGGTCGCCACCGACGAAGAAGGCGCTACGGATGCCGATGCACCAGCTGGTGCCATCGGCACCACTGATGCGGAGGACGCTGTTCCAAACGCGGATTCAGGGAAAGTAGAGACACCGAATGAGTAGCGTTGCCGAAAAACTCGCCAAAAAGTCAACTCGCAAGACCGCGAGCAAGCAGGTTCGCCTCAAACTGGTCTACGTCGACTTCTGGTCGAGCGTAAAACTGTCATTCCTGGTGGCGATTTGCCTTGCCATCGTCACGATCGTGGCGACCTTCCTCACCTACACCGTTTTGGTGCAGACCGAGGTGTTGACCACGGTCGACGAGCTGTACGCAACCGTCGCGGGAGAATCGGCCGATCTGGCCGCCATCCTCTCGATCGGCAATGTCATGGGCTTCGCCGTCGTCGTGGGCGTGCTGAACATTGTCGTGATCACCGCCCTCGGTGCCATCTACGCCGTTCTGTACAACTTGAGTGTCAAAATCACCGGCGGCCTCCTCGTCGGCTTCACCAACAACTAATCACTTTTTGCGGGATTGAGGGCTGTTTTCACCCTAAAACAGCCCTCGTAAGCCGAATTCACGTCGTTTCTCCTTCGGGAGGATGCCTCGATTTCAGGTTCCGGCCAGATTCCGGTAGTCTTCAATCTGCTCAAGAGGGGGATATAGCTCAGTTGGTTAGAGCGCTTCACTGATAATGAAGAGGTCCCAGGTTCAAATCCCGGTATCCCCACGCAGTACCAGATTCACTCCGAACCCAGCGCTTGCGCTGAATGTTCGGCCTGAGAAATCGGGGCCATAGCTCAATTGGTAGAGCGCCTGCTTTGCAAGCAGGAGGTCCGGGGTTCGATTCCCCGTGGCTCCACAGTTCAGGCACAAGGCTCGTCTTCGGACGGGCCTTTCGTGTACCGTGCGGTGTCGAGTTGTCGTTCGCCAACGCCGGGCAGCCACCTGTAGTGCTCCTCTACAGCCCGCAGCAGAGCCGTGTTGGCTGATACAGCGCTTAACGCGGCAGAGCCCACATCCGATGGATGCGGGCTCTGCTTGAGCTGGTGGCGTTCGCCTAGTCTTCCTGCGTGCCTGGTTCGACCTCATCATCGGTGACCCAGAGCTCGTCGTCGGCGCGAAAAGTCTGCCAGACGGCATACGCGACGCCTGCGGCGGCGACCACGGCCAGGCCGAGGGCGAAGTACGTCCCGGCACCAGGGCCCTTCGGTTCGACCACAACGGGCTTCTGAAAGCGGATGCGGCCGAGCGCAGCCCGCACGCGGGCGTCGCGTGCAACGTCGCCGACAGACATGACCGTTCCGATCGCGGTTCCGATTCCGGGTAGGACATCGTTGACCACGCGGCGTCGTACACCGTCGGCGACGTCGTGGGTAGCGTTCACGCTCGGCCGAACGTAGTGGTCATAGCCCTCGCGAACGCGCGGACCGACCTCTTCCCGCGCGAGAACGCCGGCGTGGTGACCGGCTTGGCGAGCGAGAACATTGGCCCGCTCCAAAACCTCTTGTTGGTGGCTCCATAATTCGTCTGCGCTTTTACGCAGCCGAGTGAGTTCCTTGCGGCGCTTGCGTGACAGGCTCATCTAGACCCTCCATCGATGTCGTGTGGCGAATGTATATCCATCTTGCCACTGAGTGCCCATCATGCTACTCAATCTTCGTCTTACCAGCGAATGCACTGGGAGCGCACGCTGGGAGTCAGATTCGGTGGAGATTGCTGTGCAAGAATCGGGGTATGTCTAAGCACACCGCTGTCGCCACCCTGAACACCACCCTCGGACCCATCAAGGTCAACCTCTTCGGCAATCACGCGCCGAAAACGGTGAAGAATTTCGTCGGTCTTGCAACCGGCGAAATCGAGTGGAAGCACCCCGCAACGGGCGCCGCCTCCTCTGCGCCGCTCTATGACGGAACCATCTTCCACCGCATCATCAAAGACTTTATGATTCAGGCCGGTGACCCGCTCGGCCAGGGCACCGGTGGCCCGGGCTACCAGTTCGATGACGAAATCAGCCCCGACCTCGACTTCACCCAGCCCTACGTGCTCGCCATGGCAAACGCTGGAATCCAGGGGGGCCACGGCACGAACGGCTCGCAGTTCTTCATCACCGTCGTTCCGACCACTTGGTTGCAGGGTAAGCACACCATCTTTGGTGCTGTCGAAGACGAAGACAGTCGCGCAATCGTTGCCAAGCTCGCCACCGTCGCCACGGATGGGCGCGACCGTCCCCTCGAAGATGTTTCCATTCAGAGCGTTTCTGTCGAGTCCGTCTAACCAGTATCCCCGTACAGAGAATGAATGATCTGCCGGTCTCGGCGGCGAATTTTTGTTACCGCCATCCGGGGCGGCAGAGCTTCATTCTGTGTCAACGTTGCGGCCGCACCATCTGTACCGAGTGCCAAACTCAGGCTGCTGTCGGGGTTATCTGCCCTGAGTGCATGAAAATCCAGCGTAAGAACGCGCCCCGCACCAAACCAGCCGTGCTCACCAGATTGACCGGCAGTGGCCAGCCGACGGTCACGTATGCCCTCATCGCGCTGACCGTATTCATGTTCGTGCTGCAATGGATCCCGGGCCTCGGGATCACCCAGCGATTCGCCTACGTACCAGCTCTCACCATCGTTGAGCCCTGGCGCATGTTGACCAGTGTCTTTTTGCATTCGCAGGGCGGACTGCCGTTTCACGTGCTGCTGAACATGTACGCGCTGTGGTTATTCGGTCCGATGCTGGAGGGAATGCTCGGCCGCGGACGTTTTCTGGCCCTGTATCTGATCAGCGGGTTCGCTGGTTCGGTCGGTGTTCTGGTTCTGGCGCCCTCCACCTCCGTCGTTGGAGCATCAGGGGCTCTATTCGGGCTCATGGGTGCGTTCCTGATCATTCAACGCGGTCTGGGTGGAAATTCGAAGCAACTGCTGGTGCTCCTCGGTATCAACGTTGTCGTGAGCTTCATTCCCGGTATCGCATGGCAGGCCCACCTCGGCGGCATCGTCGGGGGCGCGCTGATCGGGTTTGTGCTCATGCGCACCCGTCGACCAAACCAAAAAGGCGTGCAGATCGTTTTGATCGCGGCAGTAGGCGTTCTCTTTGTGGCTATTGCCGTACTCAGGATTTTGAGCCTGCTCGCACCGGTGGGATAGCTGGCGGCGGTAGCTCGCCGTTTCCACCTTGAGTTATCCACAGGTTTATCCACATGGGGATAATTACACCGGTGTCATTACGGCCAATACAGGGCCTCGGTGACCGGGCGATTAGCGGTCGATGAACAGTTCGCGAACGGTGGTCGGTCGAGTCGAAGAGTTAGCGCCAGCGGGTGGTCATGAGGAAGCCGATGAAGGCGATTCCAAACCCGACCAGGATATTCATGGCACCGAGCCCCGCGATAGGAAGCTGGCTGCCACTGACGTAGAACACGATGATCCAGGCCAGACCGAGCAGCATGAAACCGAACATGACCGGCTTGAACCAGACGGCGTTGGGCGCGTCCTCGTTCGAGCGGGCAACATCGGTGCGGGCGGACCGGGTGCGAGGATTCTTACGTGCCATCCTGCGATCCTAGCGTCTTCGCCTGTTTGAGTGGACGTGACGCGGGGGCTGGATGCCAATCAGATCGGTAGACTCGTTGTATGTGTCCTTTGGCAGATGATCCCATCGAGATCGTCAGCAAGCGCCCACGCCGGGCGAAATCGAGCAAGATCACTGTCATCGGCGTGCTGGGCGAACTTCTCATCACCGCAGGTATCCTCGTGTTGCTCTTTCTGGGCTGGCAGCTTTGGTGGAATGACATGATCATGGCGAACTCACAGACCTCAGCTGCAAGTGAGATCAGCCAGGACTGGATCGAGCAGAACACGTCAACACCGAGACCCGTTCCCATCGTCGATCCGGCCGAGCCGAGTACCGTACCGGTCTCCGTCGACAACGGAGAGCCGGTCGTGGCCGCCGTTCCAGCTAACGCCACAGCTTTCGCGGTGCTGTACGTTCCCCGTTTCGGAGCTGACTATCACCGCACCATTGCCGAGGGCACCGGCCACGACGTCTTGAACAGCAATCGACTGGGCATTGGGCACTATGCAGGCACGCAAATGCCGGGGGAGGTGGGCAACTTCGCCCTTGCCGCCCACCGCAGCGCTTTCGGCGGAGGTATGCATCTGATCCATGAACTGCAGCTCGGGGACGCCATATACGTTCAGACTGCCGACGGGTACTACACCTACCGGTATCGCGATACCGAGTACGTGGCACCTTCGCAGGTACAGGTGCTGGCATCCGTTCCGAACCGTCCCGACGCGAAGGCCATCGACCGCATCATCACCCTGACCAGCTGCAACCCGCTCTATTCCACCGCGGAACGTATCATCGCTTACGGCGTGCTCGAATCGTGGCAGCCGCTCGAGTTCGGCGCTCCCGCCGAACTCGCACCGATCATCGCAGCACAGGGCTAGGAGGCTTCCATGTACGCAGCACTATGGCGTGTTCTTCCCGGACCAATATGGATGCGCATTATTCTTGTTCTGATCCTGCTGATGGCCGTACTGGCCGCACTGGCCACTTGGACGTACCCGTGGATCGACGGCATTCTCAACAACCAGGAAGCGACAGTGGGCGGCTCATGACCCGTATTCTCGTGATCGACAACTACGACAGTTTTGTCTATACGCTCAACGGCTATCTGATGGAACTCGGCGCGGAGACCGAAGTCGTGCGCAACGACTCTTTCGAAAAAGTGGATGCCGTCTCCCGCCTCGCCGACTTTGACGGTGTTTTGATCTCGCCGGGTCCTGGTAAGCCGTCGGACGCTGGTGTGTCCATTGCTGTCGTCGAAGCGGCTCTGACCACCGACCTACCCCTGTTCGGCGTCTGCCTTGGCCATCAGGCCATCGCTGAAGCATTCGGGGCCACGGTGACCAATGCCGAAGAGCTCATGCACGGCAAAACATCGCTCATCACGCACGACGGCAGTGACTTCTACGGCGGTGTACCGCAGCCATTCACGGCCACCCGGTACCACTCGCTCGCCGTCGTCGCGTCGACCGTTCCGAGTGACCTCATCGTGACGTCACGCACGCAGGGCGGCGTCATTATGGGGCTGCGGCACGCATCCGCTCCCATTCTGGGCGTGCAATTTCACCCGGAGTCGGTGCTCACCGAGGGCGGCTACCTCATGCTCGGCAACTGGCTGGCCTTGGCCGGCCTGGAGGGTGCGCGGGAGGCCGCGAAGTCTCTGCACCCGCTGTTACGCCTCACCTGAGTCCACGCCGCGTGTTTTAGCCCTGAGCCGGGCGCCCATGCGTTTTGGCCCTGACCCGGGCAGGAAAAACGCTGGAGGCCGACAGAGTGGTATCGGTGACGGACCAGGCTGCGGGGCCCACCCTATAACCACGGGCCCAGTTTATAAACTGGTCCCACGGACGGGGCCCGGGCCCCGTCCACACGATGCTAGGTGCCGGCGCAGTAGGTCAGGGTGATCTCGGAACGTTGCGGGACGTCGCCGGGCGCCAGCGACTGAGCTTTGATCGGGGAACCGGATTGCTGGGCGCAGGTGTAATCCGCCTGCGAATCCGGCATGAGGCTTTCATTGCTGACGAGGTCGATCGCGGCCACGAGGGACTGGCCGGTCAGGTCGCCGAGGGTGACGAGCCCGCTTGAGACGGTGTAGTTCACGATGACGCCGGAGAACTCGGATGCGGCGGCCGCCGGATCGGTGCGGATGACCACGTCGACGGCCACGGTTGGCGAATTCTCGGCGGTGACCGATCCGGAAACGAGACCGAGCCCTTCGATCGCGGCCTGGGCATCTGCTATGGGTTGGTTGGTGACGTCGGGAACCACAACGGGTACCGGGCCGGTCGAGACGAAGATCTTGATCACGTCCGAAGGGTTGACGATGGTGTCGGCCGGAGGGTCGGTGCGAATCACCTGATCGGCGGGCACCGTGGTACTCGACTCTTCAGCACGGGTGGCCGCGAGATCCAGGTCGAGAAGCGCGTTTTGGGCCTCATCGTAGCTCTGGCCACTGAGTGAGGGCACCTTTCGTGAGCTGTCGGGCAGTTCCACGGACGGTTGCAGGTTCGCCACCCAGATCATGACCGCTACGACGATGACGACGACGCAGACGATTCCAGCCCAAACCCAAATCACCGGAGGGCGCCGCTGGGTGCGCACCATAGTCGGATCTTCGGAGAGCTGCTTGAGGGCCAGGGCCGAACCGGTCACGGCGGTGGGCGCGGCGCCGAAGAGTCCGGCGCCGACCTCTTCGCCGGCGTGATGGACTGGAATCTGGCCGGATCCGGCGGTCTCGACATCGCCCCGAAACTCGACGGCGCTCTGATATCGGGCGAATCGGTCCTTGGCCAGGGCGTGCAGCACGACCGAGTCAAGGGCCGGCGACACTCTCGGGTTGAGCGCAGACGGTTTGACCGGCATCTCACTGACGTGCTGGTAGGCGACTGCGACGGGCGTGTCACCGCGAAACGGCGGTCGACCGGTGAGCATTTCGAACAGCACCACACCGGTCGAATAAAGGTCGGTGCGCGCATCGACGGACTCACCCTTGGCCTGCTCGGGGGAGAAATAGGCAGCGGTGCCAAGGATTGCCGTGGTCTGGGCGACCGTCGTGGCCGAGTCGGAGATAGCGCGGGCGATGCCGAAGTCCATCACCTTCACTTGGCCGGACTTGGTGATCATGATGTTGCCTGGTTTGATATCGCGGTGTACGACGCCCGCCCGGTGCGAGTATTCGAGAGCGGTCAGAACCCCGTCGATGATGCGCACAGCCTCTGCGGGTTCGATCGCACCCTCACGGATGATGTCCTTGAGCAGCCGGCCGTCGACGTGTTCCATGACGATGAACGGAATCTGCGAGTCGTGACCCGACTCATCGGTGACGGTTTCCTCACCGGCATCGAACACGCGCACAATCGTGGGGTGCGCCATCCGCGCGGCGGCTTGCGCTTCCTGGCGGAAGCGGGTGCGAAACGCGGGATCGGCCGCGAGGGTCGACTTGAGCAGTTTGATCGCTACCGTGCGACCGAGCCGGGAATCGGTGCCGATGTGCACATCGGACATGCCGCCACGGCCCAGCAGGGCCCCGACACGATAGCGACCGGCGATCAAACGACCAGAGTCAGCCACGTACGCACTCCCCCACAATCAGACACCGTATTCGGGTTGGACACAGTGACCGCTACTTTACCGCACGGAATTGGGGAGTTACTCTCCGAGGGCAGTGTCACCAGTGACGAGCACTTCGGCAGGCGGGGAGAATGCAGAACTGATCTGGCCGCAGAAATAGCGGAACTTTACCGTGAAGTTTTCTGTACCGGCGGTGATCGTGGCCGTAGTCGTTTGAGCGTTGGACGGGTTTACCGAGGTGATCACGGCGGCACCGCCCTCCGTGGCAATCTCATAGCCGGCCAGCGTTTGGCCGGTCGGGCAGGTCTGGGCGTTCCAAGTCACGGTGACGGTACCTGCCGGAGCGGCCGGTGACGGTGTGGCGGTCGGGGCTGCTGTTGGCGTGCTCGGCGTGGCAACCGGCCCATAAGTGGTGAGGGTGATCGTTGAGCCGGCCGGAACGGGGCCTCTGGGGTTGACCAGGTACACCCGGTCAACGTCTTCCTCGGTCGCAGCCGCGTTACCGGGTTCGACGTCAGCTGCAAATCCCATGTCGACGAGCAAGGCGGCGGCCTCGGCGCTCGGCTTTCCGATGAAGTCGTCGGGATTGACCGACGTATTCGTCGGTGTCGGTGTCGGTGTCGGCGTTGGGCTCGGCGTCGGTGTGGGCGATGGCGTGGGTGTCGGCGACGGCGTCGCCGACGTCTCGGCAGGAACCGGGGTCTCATTGTTCTGGGTGAACAGGGCGATGAGCGTGCCGGTGAGTACGATCACCAGCAGCGCGACGAGAGCGATGAGCGGCCAGGTCCACTTGCTGCGCTTCTTTTCCTGTGCCTCTGCAGCAGCAGTGGAGGCGCGCGTGGTGGGGGCACCGTTGGCCGGAAGAATGGTCGTGGCCGAATCGGCGCCGGCACCGGGCATGAGCATGGTGGCACTGGTGCCCGTGAGACCGCCCAAAATCGAGGGCACGGCCACGGCGGCCGCGGCCACATCACCACGACGCAGAGCGGATGCCGCGCGCGCCAGGTGGGCCGCCGATGCCGGCCGGTCGGCCGGGTTCTTGGCCAGGCAGGCGAAGACCAGGTTGCGCACCGGTTCGGACACGGATACCGGCAGGTCGGGCGCGATCTCATTGATCTGCGCCATGGCGATGGCGACCTGCGACTCGCCCGTGAACGGACGTCGGCCGGCGAGGGACTCGTACGCGACGATACCGATCGAGTAGATATCGGTGGTCGGTGAGGCCGGGTGACCGCTGGCCTGCTCGGGTGAGAGGTACTGCACGGTACCCATGACCTGGCCGGTCGCGGTGAGTGGCACCTGATCGGCGATGCGGGCGATGCCGAAGTCGGTGATCTTCACCCGTCCCTCTGGCGTGATGAGCAGGTTGCCCGGCTTGATGTCGCGGTGCACAAGTCCCGCGGCGTGGGCGGCGTGTAGTGCGGCCGAGGTTTGCGCGACAATGTCGAGCACCTTGTCGGTCGGCAATACGTGTTCGCGTTCGAGAATGGTGGACAGGGCTTCGCCGGGAACAAGTTCCATAACGAGGAAGGCGCTGCCATCTTCCTCGCCGTAGTCGAAGACATTCGCAATGCCCTCGTGGTTGACAAGCGCGGCGTGGCGGGCTTCGGCGCGGAAACGCTCCAGAAAACCGGGGTCACCGAGGTACTCGTCCTTTAAAATCTTGATGGCGACGCTTCGTCCGATGACGAGGTCGGTGGACTTCCACACCTCGCCCATGCCGCCGATCGCAATGCGCGACTGCAGCTCGTATCGTCCCCCGAAGGTGAGGCCTGCTGTGGGTCTCATTTGTTAAGCACCGCCTCTAGTACTTTCTTTGCGACAGGCGCGGCAAGTTTGTTGCCGAACCCCGTTTGTCCTTCTCCCCCACCGTTCTCTACAAGAACGGTGATGGCGTATTGCGGATCGTTCGCCGGTGCGAAACCGGTGAACCACAGTGTGAACGGATCCGTTGAACCGTTTTGCGCCGTGCCTGTTTTTCCCGCCACGTCAACCCCATCTATTCTTGCATTGCTTGCCGCACCATCCTGAACGCCGTTGACCATCATCGCGGTGATCGTCGCGGCGGTTTCTTCGCTCATCACCCGCCCGAGTTCGGTCGCTTCAAAGGTTTGGATGGCGCTGAGGTTGGGGGCGAGAATCTCCTGCACCAGGTTGGGCGCCATCACAACACCGCCATTGGCGATGGCGCCGCTGACCATGGCCATTTGCAGCGGTGTCGCCGTCACGTCGAACTGGCCAAACGCCGACTGCGCGGTCTGAGGGTCATCGAGCCCGCGTGGGTACGTGCTCTTGGATACGGTCATTGGAATGCTGTGGGTGCTGTTGAAACCGAATTTTTCGGCGGTCTCACGAATGGTCGTGTCGCCCAGCTCGACACCGAGTTCAGCGAAGGGAATGTTGCAGGACAGCCGCAGTGCGGTCGCGAGGGTAACCGTCTCGCCGGCGCCACAGGTTCCTCCGCTGGAGTTCTCGATCACACTCGTTGTGCCGGGGGCCATGTAGACGGATGGGTTCAAAAAAGTACTCTCCGGGGTGTAGTTGCCCGATTCGAGCGCGGCCGTGGTGACGACGAGTTTGAATATTGAACCGGGAGGGTTGAGCGAATTGATCGCCCGGTTGATCAGTGGATCGTTCGGGTCGGCCACCAGGGCGTCATAGCTCGCAGTGACCTCGGCGTTGTTGTGCACCGTGAGCAGGTTCGGGTTGAAACCCGGTTTGGAGACCATCGCCAGGATGCGACCGGTGGCGGGCTCGGTGACGACGACGGATCCGGTGTAATCGCCGAGCGCATCCCACGCCGCTTGCTGGGCGATTGGATCAATGGTCACCTCGACGGCAGCACCCTTTGGGTCCTGGCCGGTGACAAGGGCGCTGATCTTGTCGAAGAATTGGGAGTTTGACGTACCGGTGAGCTCGCTATTGAGGGCGAACTCAAGCCCGGTCGGTTCGCCATTGATTGGAATATACCCGGTGATCGGCGCGTAGAGCTCGGGGTTGGTATAGGTGCGCAGAAACTTGAAATCATCGTCGGCCGGCATCGACTGCGCGATCGGCTCGCCTTTGACGAGGATGGCACCGCGTTCAACCTGGTAGCTGTCGTAGAGCGTGCGGGTGTTGCGTGGGTCGGCCGACAGGTTGTCGGCCTGGAAAGCCTGCACGACCGAGGTGGAGCTTAGAAGGGCGACGAACATCAGCATCACGACGATGCTGACACGCTTGAGTTCGCGGTTCACTTAGACCACCAGCCTGGGTTGATTGCGCACGGTGTCGGAGAGTCGCAGCAACAGGGCCGCGATGATCCAGTTGGCTACGAGCGATGAGCCACCGGCGGCCAGGAACGGGGTGGTCAGGCCGGTGAGGGGGATGACCCGGGTGACACCGCCGATGACAATGAAGCACTGGAGAGCCACGACGAAGGCGAGGCCGACAGCGAGCAGCTTGCCGAAGTCATCCTGTCCGGCGAAGCCGATGCGGAACCCGCGGGCGACGAACAAAAGGTACAGGGCGAGGATGGCAAACAGACCGGCGAGCCCAAGCTCCTCGCCGAGGCTCGCGATGATGTAGTCACTCTGAGGTACCGGGGTGATCTCTGGGCGACCCTGGCCCCACCCGGTGCCGAGCAGGCCGCCCTTGGCGAGGCCGAACAGGCCCTGCACCAGCTGAAAGCTGCCGCCCTTGGCGTTGTAGACATCCGGGTTGAGCGCATCGAGCCAGTTGGTGAAGCGTCCATTGACGTAGTTCAGGGTCTGGCTGGCAATGACGGCGCCACCAAGGAACAGGCCCATACCAATGATGACCCAGCTGAGGCGGCCGGTGGCGAGGTAGAGCATGACCAGGAACAGGCCGAAGTAGAGCAGGGCGGTACCGAGGTCGCGCTGAAAGATGATGACCGACATCGACAGGGCCCAGACGACGAGAATCGGGCCGAGGTCACGGAAGCGAGGAAAGCGGGCACCGAGAATCTTCTTGCCAACCATTGAGAGACTGTCGCGGTTGCGCACGAGATAGCCGGCGAAGAACACGGCGAGGGCGATTTTGGCGATCTCACCGGGCTGGAAGGTAGCGAAACTGCCGAAGCGGATCCACACCCTGGCACCGCTGATCTCCTGGCCGAGGCCGGGAATGAGCGGTAGAAAAAGAAGGAGCACACCGACGAGGCCGGCGATGTAGGTATACCGAAACAGCACGCGGTGGTTTCGAATGACCAGCAGCACGACGATGGCGCTGAAAATAGCCAGGGCGCTCCACACCGTCTGGCGTACGGCGGCACTCTCCCAGCCGCCCTGCTGGTCGGCAATGTCGATGCGATAGATCATGGCAATGCCGATGCCGTTGAGCACCGTTGCGATCGGCAAGATGAACGGGTCGGCATCGCGGGCGACGAACCGCAGCACAACGTGCAGGCTGATCACCAGAATGGACAGGCCCGCGCCGAGCAGCACGAGGGTCGGGTCGAGTTCGCCGAGCGCGCCGAGTTGCACGAGCACGACCGCGCTCGCGTTGATGAAGCACGCGATCAGGAGCAGAAACAGTTCGAGGTTGCGCAGCTTCTGCGGCAAGCGCAGGCGACGTACCGGCTCGGTCGCCGCTTGTGCCGAAGGAGCGGATGCCTTACTCAACGATTGCGCCCTTCAATCGTTCAATGATGTCCAGGGCGTCGGCCAGGGAGTCGGCGTTGATGGTTTGCTCGACCTGCTGGCGGTCGTAGACGCGCAGGTCAGAGAGATTGAGGTCGGTATGTTCGTAGACACCAGACAGTTTGATCGGGCCGATGTCCTGCTGCACACCCTGATAGATAGCGACGTTGGAACCGTCAGCGCCCACGAAGTAGCGGGTCTGGGTCCATTGGTAGCCGAGAACGGTGGTCGTGACGATGCTGAGCACCAACAGAATGACAGCGACCAGCCAGGTGCCCTTGCGGCGGCGGGCGCGGCGGGCATCCTCTTCGATCAGCTCGGACAGGTAGTCCTGAGAATCGGGCTCGAAATGCGTTTCACGCACCGGGTGGAGGCGGAGGGCCGGGATGCGCAGGGCTCGATTGCGGCTGGGCTCCTCACCGAACGCGAGCGGATTCGCTGCGGAGCCGACAACGACCGGGCTGTCGGTGCGAGCGACGCCCGCACCGATGTCGACGATGACGACGGTCACATTGTCGGGAGCGCCGCCGTCGAGGCTTTCTTTGACGAGAAGGTCGGCGACATCCTGCGCATTCGCCCCGCTCGCCAGAGCTGAGGCTATGGCGTTGTGGGAGACGACGCCGGTGAGACCGTCGGAGCACAGCATCCAGCGGTCGCCGGCGATGGTGGCGAGGATGGACGTGTCGATCTCGGGGCTCGCCTCCACGTCGCCGAGAACGCGCATGAGCACGGAGCGGCGCGGGTGCACCATGGCTTCAGCCTCGGTGATGCGTCCGCTGTCGACCAGACGCTGCACGAAGGTGTGATCGACGGTGATCTGAGACAACTCGTTATCGCGCAGCAGATAGATGCGCGAGTCGCCGATGTGCGCGATCGCGACCTCGTTTTCGAGTACGACAATAGCGCTGACGGTGGTGCCCATGCCGGTGAGTTCGGCGTGCTCGAACACGGTCTCAGCCAGCTGGGCGTTGGCGCCGATAAGGGCGGCCTGCAGGGCGAACTCGGCGTCTTGGGCGCTCGCGTATGGTTTGTCGGCCTCGATGATGCGCTTGGTGGCGATCGCCGACGCGACGTCACCGCCGGCGTGGCCGCCCATGCCGTCAGCAACCACGAACAGGGAGCGTCCAGCGTAGCCGGAGTCCTGGTTGTTGGAGCGAATCTTGCCGACGTGGGACGCGGCTGCGCTGTGACTTACGGTCGCCATGACCTACCGCCGAAGCTCGAAGCTGGTGGCGCCGATCTTGACGGTGGCGTTCAGGGGAATTTTGGTCGGAACGGTGACGCGGGAGCCGGCCAGGAAGGTGCCATTGGTGGAGTCGAGGTCTTGCAACATCCACTCATCGTTCCAGAGCATGAGGCGTGCGTGGTGTGTGGAGGTGTAGTCATCGCGGATCACCAGGCTGGAGTCGCTCGAGCGCCCGATCGTGATGGTGTCGGTGCCCAACGGAAACTCGGTACCGGCTTTCGGGCCGCTCGTGATAACCAGACGGGTGGTGTTGTGTGCGGTAGCCATTCCAGCGTCGGTAGCCGGACTGGCGCGCGCTACCGGCGCAGTGAAGGCGGCGGACGGAACGGGAACTGCAGCGGGAACAGCGGATAGCGGGAAAGCAGGCGCGGGGGTGGCATCTGTTTTCAACTTGCGCACGCGCTGCCCGAACAGGTCGCTGCGCAGGGCGTAGACGATGCCGAAGATGAACATCCAGAGCAGCAGGAGAAAGCCGAAGCGCAGCACCAGCAGGGTGAGTTCACTGACGTTCATGCCGTCGGCCCCCAGAATCCGCCCATGTCGTGGCGTTCGGTGGCCGGATCGACCGATGGTGCGGCGCGCGGGTACTCATGGGAGTCTGGCGAAGCCTGAGCGAGGACGCGAAACACGATGCGGGTGCGACCGATCGTCACGATCGAGTCGGGCTCGAGAATGGCTTGGCTGACGGGAGCGCCGTTGAGCTGGGAACCGTTGGTGGAGCCGAGGTCGCGCACTTGCGCGCGGGCGCCGTCCCAGAGGATTTCGACGTGGCGGCGCGAGGTGCCGGTATCTTCGACGGTGATATCGGCGTCAGAGCCGCGCCCGATCACGGTTCGGGACTTGACCAGCGGGTGCCTGGTGCCGTTGATGTCGAGCACTGGGGTCCAGGTGACGCTGCTCTTGACCGAGCTGGAGTCGATCTGCACCATGCCCTCGCTGAGGCTACGGTCGTCTTGCAGGGTGATCGTGATGCCGCCGGTGAACTGGTAGCGCTGTTCGGCACCGTGTTTTTGCACGAGGGCGGTGAGCTCGTCGAGAAGGGTGACGCCGAGCGCGCTCATACGGGCGTAGTCCGCGTGGGACATGCGCACGGTGAAGCGATTAGGCGCGAGGATGCGATCCCGCGAGACTACTGCGGCCTTGGTGTCGAGCTCACGACGCAGCGCGGAGGTGATCTCCACCGGCTGCAAGCCCGATCGAAAGGTCTTGGCGAATGCTCCGTTGACGGCGCGTTCCAAGCCCTTTTCAAAGTTATCCAGTATGCCCACAGGTCTCCCGATCCGGTCCGTTTGGCTATGAGCATGTTACTTGTCTCGCGTGACAACCCACCTTGGGGGCGCAAACGGCACGAACAGTCATACTACCCGCGGAGCGTCCCTGACCGAATTCCGCGCGCGTTCGGGGCATTCCGTGGGACTTTTTTGTAGGTGGCGTGGCCACACGGGTATCCGTTGGCGGCGATGGTGTCGGCGCGCCAGTTACCGGCCGGGGCGCCAAGTGTAGGTGGCGCGGCCAACGGCATCGGGCGCGCTCACGCCGGATACGGCCCGCAGGAGTGAGCGACGGGCCCCCGAATGGCGCTGACCCCTCTCGTAGTGTTAGCATTCCTAAGTTCGCGCGAGTGGCGGAATTGGCAGACGCGCTGGCTTCAGGTGCCAGTGTTCGAAAGGACGTAGGGGTTCAAGTCCCCTCTCGCGCACAGCGGATGGGTGCGGATAGCCGTACAATCCATGCGAACAGTCAGGGCCTTCGAGAAATCGGAGGCCCTGTGTCGTTAAGGAATCATCAGTCCCCGTGCAAAGAGCCCTCGCCGCCGACAATATGACCTACCGCGTCAGCGATCGACACCGGAGGCAGACGGGCAAGTAACCTTACGAGGACGCTGTGGGAATCCGCCCGAGCGCGGAACGGATCACCATGACGACGGGTGCCTCTCGGCTGAGCCTGGTTCGGCCGAACCGGTGGTTTTGGCTCGCCTGGGTTGTGCCTGCCGTGCTCGTCACTCTGGCACTCGTTGTGCTCGCGGCAAATGGGATTCGTGGCCTTCCGCAAGTCGAATCGTTTATGCGTAGCTACCCCGGTGTCTCGACGCACCTCGCCGCGACCCCGGTTGGAATACCGGCCTGGCTGGCCTGGCAACACGGTCTCAATGCCTTCTTCATTCTGTTCGTCATTCGTACCGGCTGGCAGGTGCGTACGACTAAACGTCCGTCCATTTTTTGGACGCGCACGAACACCGGGTTGTTCCGAACGAAGAATCCCCCGATTCGAATCACCCTCAACCTCTGGCAGCACATCGTCTTCGACACCCTCTGGGCTGTCAACGGCATACTCTTCTATGTTCTGCTGTTTGCGACCGGTCAATGGCTGCGCCTGGTGCCCACCAACTGGGACGTCTTTCCCAACGCGGTGTCGGCCGGCCTGCAGTATGCCTCGCTCAATTGGCCGACCGGCACCGGCTGGGTGTACTACAACGCCCTCCAGCTGCTCAGCTACTTCGTCGTGGTGTTCATCGCGGCGCCGATCGCGCTCGTGACCGGCCTGCGCATGTCCCCGGGCCTGTCCGCCCGGTTTCGCCGCCTGGATCGCGTCTTTCCGTTGCCCGTTGCGCGCAAACTGCACTTTGCGGTGCTGATCTTCTTCGTGGCGTTCATTGTCATTCACGTAACCCTCGTGCTCACGACCGGTGCCCGTGCAAACCTCAACCACATGTATGCCGCGCGCAATGATGACGGATGGACCGGCGTCTGGATCGTCGTTGCCGCGCTGCTGGTCACGGCCGGAATTTGGGCGGGCGCGCGTCCGGTAGTCGTGCGTGCAATCGCGGCTCGCAGCGGCCGCATCATTCACCGGAAGCGCTAATCCGCGGCACGTTTCGACGCGAGCAGGTCCCGGCTGAGCATGGCCGCGCCGGCCGCCGCTGCGGGCATCACGATGACGGCCGCGCCGGGAATCAGGAACAACAGGTAGGTGAGCACCCCAAAACCGAGGCTGCGGGGGCGGCGGGCGCGAAGCATCCGTCGTCGTTGTTTCAAGGTGAAACCGCGCGCATCGAAGGCGAAACCGGTGAGTTCGAGACAGAGTATCCAGCCGCCAAACAGCGCCCCGAGAACGAGCGCGAGCAGTTGGCCGAGTCCGGGGATCAGGCCGCAGAGCAGCAGTACGAGAGCGCCCAGAACGGCGAGGCCGACCAGTTTCAGGGCGTCGACCACGGAACGCAGTAGGCCGCGCGGGGTTTCGACCGGCGCGTCGCCGAGGTTGGTTTCGACCGCGCGCCAGATGCGCTCATAGAACGGGTCGCCGACGACGAGGGTTACGGCCACGAACGTGTACGCCAACAAGAGGATGCCGGCGGCCGTGACCGCCGCGGCGGCTACGACCCGCATACCCGTGCGCCACGGCTCCCCCCAGCTGCTTGCGAACGGACTGATGGCCACGGCGATGGCTTCGAGGTTGATGAGCAGCACCACGATGCCGGCGAGGTAAGCAATGCCGACGATGAACGCCGGAAGTGCGCCGAGCAGCATGAGGCGTGGTGACGTGACCCACAGTTTGAGGCCGCGACCGAGAAAACCGGCCCCGGCGAAGAACTCGCGTGAGGCGCTGGGACTCGTCGAAGGCGGCACCCTAAAACCCTAGCGCGAGGTCTGCCGGGCTGGGCTGCCGTGAACCGCCCGTGTCGCCCCGGGGTGTCGGTGATTTCGGCGGCCCACGCGGCGAGCCGGCGGCGGGACGGAGCGACCGTAGCGATTCGATGTTCCGGTGCGTGCCTCGGTTCCGTGCCCTGTACCCGGTATTCTCGAGGGAACAACAGTGAGAGGGGGGCAGTCGTGACGCACGCGCATCGGCTGCATGTCGACCTCGAGGTGCCGTGCCTGTGCTGCCTCGCGCCGCAGCCCTTTCACTTCACCTCGCTGAGTGACCAGGTGGTCTGCGCGCTGTGCGTCCGCCACCTGGGGGCCGAGAAATCAGAACGTCGCGATCTCGAGCATGTTCGACTGTGGGCCGCTCGGTGGGCGGCGTCCGAGACCGGCCACGCCGACTACGTCACCGAAACGGATGCCCTGCTCGTCGCCCGCGACGGCGATCTGACCGCACTGCGCGATCAGGTCGCTGAGCTCAGCGCCGTTGTGGCAGGCCAGTTCACGGCCGGCATCGACGGGGTGCGCGGTCTGCTGCAGAACGACCTGGTCAAGCGGGCTGAACGCAACACCGCCCTGGCCCGGCGCCAGATCGATTGGGCCATGGCCGGCATCTGGCGCATCGAAACGCTGCACCACGACTCAGCGACGCAGAAGTGTTCCTGCGGGCGCACGGCCGGCAGCTGCGCCGAGAGCGCCGCGATCGACCCCCTGCGCCAGGCGCTGCGCGACTGGGAGAAGAAGAACGTCACGCTGCTGCAGAACGGACGGCGCCACGGACTGCCCTCGGACCACCCTGCAGTGCTGGCCCAGCGCATCCGCTGAACCGGCGTGCTGTGCCGTGCAGGTGCGCGGGCTAGTGCCCGATCGATGCCGGCGTACCGAGCGGTGGACGCCGCACCAGGAACGCCGCTGGAATCGCGAACAGCGAGATGATCGCGCCGCACAGGAACGCATCGTGAATACCGGATGCCGTCGCGGAGACCTCGGAGGCGCCCTGGGTCATGAGAGCGGCCGACTGTGAGGTCATCACGGCGATGAACAGTGCGGTGCCGATGGCACCGGCCAGCTGCTGGATGGTGCCGACAACTGCGCTGCCGTGGGAATACAGCTTCGGCGGGAGCGTTCCGAGGCCCGACGTGAATAGCGGCGTGAACAGCATCGACAGGCCGACACTCATGCCAATGTGGCTGACCATGAGCATCCACGGTTGTGTGGTCTGGCCCATCATGGTCATCGCCCAGAAGGCGCCGCTGACGATGATCGACCCGGGAACGAGCAGAATGGTCGGGCCGCGGCGGTCGTAGATGCGGCCGACGAACGGCGCGAGCAGGCCCATGGTCAGCCCTCCCGGAAGCAGTAACAGCCCGGTGGAGAGTGCGGTCATGCCGAGCACGTTCTGCATGTAGAGCGGCAGCAGAATGATGGTGCAGAACAGGGCGATCATGCTGATGCTGAGCATTGAGATCGAGAGGGTGAACGTGCGCGAGGTGAACACGCGCAGATCGAGGAGGGCGCGATCGGTGCGCTGCAACTGCAGCTGGCGCAACACGAACACGATCAGGGCGAACACGCCGATGCCAAGCGGCAGCCATCCGGTCGCGGGATCAGCGCCGAGGTTGCTGAGTCCGTAGACGAAACCGCCAAAGCCGAAGGCGGAGAGAATGAAGGAGAGAACGTCGAGGGGAACCGTGCGCGGCGTCGTCACGTTCTGCATGCGCGAGGCACCGAGAATGAGCGCGCCGACAGCGATCGGCAGCACGATCAGGAACATCCAGCGCCAGTCCAGCAGGCTCAGGATGATGCCGGAGATGGTGGGGCCGATGGCTGGGGCAACCGAGATGACGATGGAGATGTTTCCCATGGTCTTGCCGCGGGAAGCGGGTGCGACGAGCGTCATGACGGTGGTCATGAGCAACGGCATCATGATGGCCGTTCCGGTGGCCTGCACGATGCGGCCAACCAGAAGCACCTCGAAGCCGGGTGCGACAGCGTTGTGCAGGGTGTGAATTATTCCGCCGCACCAGCATTGACCGAGCCGCCGCTCGTTCAGGCACTATTCATTGGAATTAGCCGCAGGGAAACCGATGAGCGAGGTGTGGGAAAGTCCGGCGGGGTGTGGGAAAGTCCGGCGGGGTGTGGGGAGGTCAGGCGAGGTGGCGGGCCAGGTAGGGGGCGGTGCGGCTGGTGGGATGGGCCGCTACCGTTGCCGGAGTTCCGGCGGAGATGATGCGGCCGCCCTGGTCACCACCGGAGGGGCCGAGGTCGATCACCCAGTCGGCGGCGGCGATCACGTCCATTTCGTGTTCGACCACGACGACGGTGTTGCCCGCGTCGACCAGGCGCCCGAGCTGCTGCATGAGCAGCTCCACGTCGGCCGGATGCAGCCCGGTTGTCGGCTCGTCGAGCAGGTAGAGCGTGTGGCCGCGCCGTGCGCGTTGCAGTTCGGTCGCAAGCTTGATGCGCTGCGCCTCGCCGCCGGAAAGCTCGGTGGCCGGTTGGCCGAGACGCAGATAGCCCAGCCCCACCTCGCGCAGGGTCTCGAGGCTGCGCGCGGCGACGGCGACGTCGGCGAGGAAGACCAGCGCGGCATCCACTGTGAGGCTGAGCACCTCGGCGACGTTCTTGCCATGGTGGGTGACTTGGAGGGTTTCGAGGTTGTAGCGTGACCCGCCGCAGGTGGGGCAGGGGGCGTAGCTTCCCGGTAGAAACAGCAACCCGACGGCCACGAAGCCCTCACCGAGGCAGGTTTCACAGCGACCGCCAGCGACATTGAAAGAAAATCGACCGGCGTTGAAACCGCGCTGACGCGCTTCGTCCGTGGCGGCAAAGGTTGCCCGAACGGCATCGAACAGCCCGGTGTAGGTGGCGAGGTTTGACCGCGGTGTGCGCCCGATCGGTTTTTGATCGACCTGCACCAAACGGTCGATGGTCTCCAGTCCGGTGACCTGCGCGATGGAAATTCGCTCGCCGGACGCCGCATCAGCAGCCGCTTCTGCCGCGGCTTCTCCAGCGGAATCCGGGTCGCCGAGGTCGAGCGCGGGCTCATCGTCGAGAGCCGGATGCAAATGCAGGCCCACGGCCTCGGCGAGAACGTGGCTGACCAGGGTCGACTTGCCTGACCCCGAAACGCCGGTGACGGCAGTGAGTACCCCGAGCGGAATCTGCGCGTCCAGCCCTCGCAGATTGTGCCGGGTGATATTGGTCAGGCCCAGCCACCCCAGCGGATGGCGCAACTTTGCTCGTGGCGCCAGATCGCGGTGGTCCGCAAACAGGTACCGTCGCGTCACGGAAGTCTCCACCTCGGCCAGTCCAGCGGTCGGTCCGCTATAGAGCACGTCGCCGCCGCCCTCACCGGCCCGTGGCCCCACATCGACGACCCAGTCGGCACGGCTGACCACGTCCATATTGTGTTCGACCACGAAGACCGAGTTGCCCGACAGCTTGAGCTGCTCGAGCACGAGAAGCAGGGGCTCCGCGTCGGCTGGGTGCAGGCCGGCGGAGGGCTCATCGAGCACATAGATGACGCCGAACAGGCCCGAGCGCAGTTGTGTGGCGATGCGCAGCCGCTGCATTTCTCCCGGCGAGAGCGTGGGGGTCGAACGACCGAGGGCCAAATAGCCAAGACCGAGCTCGAGCAGCACGTCGATACGGCGCAGCAGGTCGCTGGCCAGGGTCATGGCCACCTCCGACGCCGTATCACCCGCTACGATCGGCCGCAGAATGTCGGCGAGGGCAGTCATCGGCAGGGTGTTCAGAACGGCAATCGAGTGCCCGGCCACGGTGACGGCGAGAGCGTCGGGCTTCAGCCCGCTGCCGCCGCAGACCGGGCAGGGGCCGGTGTCGACGTAGCGCAACACACGTTGCCGTACGTTGGGGCTTTTGCTGTCGGCGAGCGTGTGCAGCACGAAGCTCTTCGCACTCCAGAAACGGCCCTGATAGGGCTTGGCGATACGATCGCGCTGCGGTACCACCTCGACTATCGGCTGCTCTTCGGTGAACAGAATCCAGTCCCGGTCGGCGCGGGACAGTTCCTGCCACGGTACATCGATGTCGTAGCCGAGCACGGCGACGATGTCACGCAAATTCTTGCCCTGCCAGGCACCTGGCCAGGCAGTGATTGCGCCATCACGAATGCTCAGCGTGGCGTCGAGCACCATCGACTCCTCGCTGACGGTGTGGGCCATGCCCAGGCCGTGGCACCGCGGGCAAGCTCCCATGGCAGTATTGGGCGAAAACGAATCCGATTCGAGGCGACCGTCTGCATCCGCCGGGTATATGCCGGCACGAGAATACATCATGCGCAGGGAATTGGAGAGCGTCGTGACTGTGCCAACGCTCGAGCGCGAACTCGGCGTTCCGCGGCGTTGCTGCAGGGCGACGGCCGGTGGCAGCCCGGTGATCTCGTCGACGTGCGGGGTATGCCCTTGTTGAATCAATCGGCGCGCATATGGCGCGACCGACTCGAAGAAACGGCGCTGCGCCTCCGCGAAGATGGTGCCGAAGGCGAGCGAGGACTTGCCAGACCCAGAGACCCCGGTGAACGCCACGATGGCATCCCGCGGTACGTCGACGTTCACATTGCGCAGGTTATTCTCGCGGGCCCCGCGCACGCGCACGAAACCAGTGCCGGGCAGGGCGGCCGGAGCCGGATCATTCGTCTCTTCCATCAGCATCCAAGTAAGAGTAGTTCGTTCGGTGGTGTGCCGCTTGGGTATAGGAGAATCAAATTCCGGTCCGGTTCTCGACCTGCCTGTCGCCATACAGAGGGAGCACGTCAGACGCCGTGTCACAAACTTCACTCAGACACCGCTGGCAAAGTAATCTCGCTGAAAGCGTGTCGGGTATCGCGAAAACACGTCGAATCTAGTGGAAGGCGCTGACCCCGGTCAGATCGCGACCGATGAGCAGAGACTGGATGCTCTCCGTGCCCTCGTAAGTGTGGATGGATTCGATATCGGCCAGGTGTCGAATGACGTGGTTTTCGAGCAGGATTCCGTTGCCGCCAAGCATGTCGCGGGCGAGAGAGGCGAGAGAACGGGCCGCGCGGGTGTTGTGAAATTTGGCGAGGCTGGCCTGGATGGGCCGCAGGGTTCCGGCCGCGTCGAGTTCGGCCAGGCGCATGCAGTGCAACTGCATCGACGTGAGCTCAGAAAGCATGAGGGTGAGGCGTTCCTGCACGATCTGAAAACCGGCGATCGGCTTGCCGAACTGCACGCGTTGCTGCGCGTAGTTGAGGGCTGCTTCGAAGACCGCGGTGGCGTGTCCTAGTGCCGACCAGGCGACACCGAGCCGGGTGGCGAACAGAATGGCGGCCGTGTCCTTGAAAGTGTGGGTGCCGGGCAGTACAGCATCGAGCGGAATCCGCACGTCGGTCAACGTGATGCGGGCCTGATGTACCGCGCGCAGGGAGCCCTTGCCCAGCATTGTCTCGCCGTGGTATCCAGGCAGGGACTGGTCCACCAGAAAGCCGCGAACGTTGTCGTCGTTGTCGCGCGCCCAGACTACGGTCAGGTCGCCGACCGAGCCGTTGCCGATCCACTTCTTCTCGCCGTTGATGACCCATTCGTCGCCGTCGCGATGGGCGGTGGTCTCGAGGCCCACCGAATCCGACCCGTGATCCGGCTCGGTCAGGGCGAAGGCGCCGAGCTTCTCGGCGCGGGCCAGCGGCACCAGCCAGGTGGCTTTCTGTTCATCGCTACCGAACATGGCGATGCTGCGCAGGGCGAGTCCGCCCTGCACGGCCACGACGGTGCCCATTGAACCGTCACCGCGCGAGATCTCCATGTTCACCAGGCCGGCGGCGAGCGGTGACATGGGGGTGAGCCCAGGCCCCTCGACGCCGTCGGTGAGTAGGTCGAGTTCGCCCAGTCGGCGAGCCAAGTGCAGCGGGTACTCCGCTTTGTCCCAGGCTTCGCTCAGTTCGTCGAGGGTCTCCACTGCAAAGGTACGGGCCCGGGTCCAGAACGCTCGATCGGCTTCGGGTACATCGGCAAAAACGCCGTAGTAATCGGTGTCGAGGGGGGCCGAGACATCGTAATCGGGCATCAGTGCCTTTCGCGGTAGCGGGGGTGATATCAGTTCTATCTGACACTGAGTCTCAGGTCAAGTGACACGAAGTGTCAAATAAATGTGGATCGAAGCCTATTCTCGATTACGCGGGCGACGTCTTCGGGCAGGGCCGAGGCGGGGAACACTGCGACTAGCAGCTCGCTGGCCGGCGGCGCCGTGTCTGTGGCCTGCGAACTCGCGGGGGGATCGAAGCGATGGCGCACCGCGTGGAGCTCGGCCGCGAGCCCGGCCGTGTCGAGCAGCTGACTCGAGTCGGCGGCGCGAATCATGCGGCGCAGTTCAAAATTGTGCGTGGCGGTGACGGCTGCAGCAAATTGAATCGTGATGACTGGGTCGACACCGAGCAGCGAGCGCCGCAGGTAAGCCGAAAATATTTTTTCGTACCGCGACACCATGACGGTTTCGCGGTCACGCAGAACGGATGTCTGGCGCACGACCAGATCGCGCACTCGCACGATCTCGAGACGCTCCCGAAACCGCTCGAATACGAGCGCGGCCGCGTCGCAGACGGCCAGCCAAGGATCATCGTGCTCGACCGCGAAGTACCTGTCGATCTGTTCCAGGAGTTCGTCGTGGTCGGCGAAGATCACGTCGTCTTTCGACCGGAACTGGCGAAAGAAGGTACTGCGGGACACTCCGGCGGCAGCGGCGATTTGAGTGGTGCTCGTGGCTTCGTAGCCCTGGGCCTGAAACAGGCGAACAGCGATGTCGGCCACGTCGACGCGGCTGCGGGCCTCCGCTAGCCGAGCGACCGGCGGGAGGATGGGGTTGGGGCGCGCGGATGCTGCGGACGGATCAGGCATTATCAGGCGAAAGTAGCACGGAATCAACGGGGGAATCAACGGGCCGTCCGACTGGCGAATGCCCAAGGTTTCCATAGGGTCTACATCGCACTCTTACAGCGTTTACTCACCCTGAAGAGATAGGTGCGTCATGAGCAGGTTCAAAATTAAAGAAATCGTGCGCAGCACCAGAGGCATAACCGGAATGCGTGGTAGTCCATCTTTGCCAGTCACTGAAAGACCCACCCATGCGCCCCAGAGCGCTTATCGCGCGACTACCCGCGTCGTCGCTGCGGGGATGGCCGTCGTGCTCTACGCCGGACTCGGACTCGGGTCCGCGATCAGTGCTAGCGCGGTCGTCGCGCCGGTCGGCCAGGGCTTTACCGTGACGACCTCGGACCTCGCCTACATTCTCAAACAGATCAAGATCGCCGAAGCCCACGTGGCCAACACCACCTCGGCTACCGGCCCGTGCGGCGCCCTCGTTGGTACCGGTGCCAATCAAATCGGCAGCCCGCTGCTCTCGCTCGGACTGCGCACCGTGGATGGTTCCTGCAACAATCTGCAGCCAGGCCAGGACCAGTTCGGTGCCGCCGACCAGGTCTTCCCGCGCCTCGCGAAGCCGACCTTCTCTCCAGCGGATGTCACTCCTTCCAGCTTCGGACCGCCAAACCCGACCTCCTACACCCAGAAGAAGGGCCTGATCTTCGACAGTGAACCGCGCACTGTCAGCAATCTGATCGTCGATCAAACCTCGACCAACCCAGCCGCCATCGCCGCCGCCGGAAACCCGGTGCGCACCCAGGGTAATGAGGGTGTCGTGGCCTGCACGACCGACCCGAGTCCGGCCGTGCCGTTCGGCGTTCCCGCGGGCTGTATCCCGTCTAATGAGACGTTGTTCATGCCGAACGTGACGACGGATGTCGGCCTGTCTCCACCGTACAACTCTTTGTTTACCCTCTTCGGCCAGTTCTTCGACCACGGTATCGACCAGACGGTCAAGGGCGGCGGCACGGTCTTCGTACCGCTCAAGGCGGATGACCCGCTGCGCGTCTCCGGCCCCGACGGCATCGCCGGCAACGGCGATGAAGTACCCGCAAGTCAGGCCTTCATGGTGCTGACTCGGGGGCAGAACCAGCCCGGCCCCGACGGCGTCACCGGTGACGACCCGACCACCGCGGCCAACGAGAGTGCCGATGATGTGCAGGACGCCCTCAACACGGATTCGCCCTGGGTCGACCAAAGCCAGACCTACACTTCGCACCCTTCGCACCAAGTATTCCTGCGCGAGTACGTGACCGAGGGTGGTCATCCCGTTGCCACCGGCAAGATGCTCGGCGGACCCGCCGGACCTTCTGCGGGCGGCATGGCCACCTGGGATACAACGAAGACCCAGGCTGCCAATGTTCTTGGTCTACTGCTGACCGATCAAGACGTGCTCAATGTGCCGATGCTCGCAGCGGATGCTTACGGCAAGTTCATTCCCGGACCCGCGCGCGGCATGCCGCAATACGCCACCGTGACCGGCCTGGTCGAGGGTGACACGGCCAATCCCGTGCCCGTTCCGGCTAACGCGCTGTATTTCAAAACCCCATTTCTGACCGACATCGCGCACAACGCGGAGCCGAAGGCTGGACTGACCCCGGACAGCAACACCACGGCCTCCGCGGACTTCGCCAACCAGCCGGCCGGGACCTACGACGATGAGATGCTCAATGCTCACTTCATCGCTGGTGACGGTCGCGTCAACGAGAACATCGGCCTGACCGCTATTCACCAGGTCTTCCACTCGGAGCATGACCGCCTGATCGGCGACATTGAGAACACCCTGACCAATGACACCTCCGCCAAGGGCATTGCAGCCCTGGCCGAGTGGAAACTGGCCAGCGGAGCGGCGGGATGGAACGGCGACCGCCTGTTTCAGGCTGCTCGCTTCGTCACCGAGATGGAGTACCAGCATCTCGTGTTCGAGGAGTTTGCGCGCAAGGTGCAGCCCGGTATCAACCCGTTCGAACCCTTCGCATTCACGCAGACCGAGATCAATCCGGCCATTACGGCTGAATTCGCTCACGCGGTGTATCGCTTCGGTCACTCCATGCTGACCGAAACCATCTCGCGTCGCAACGAGGACAAGCCCGGCACTGACGGAGTGTTCGGCACGAGTGACGACGTTCTGGGCACCCAGAACGATATCTCGCTGCTCGAAGGGTTCCTCAACCCGCCCGCCTACACCGACGGTGGACCCGATGGTCAACTGACCTCTGAAGAGGCAGCGGGCAGCGTCATCATGGGCATGAGCGACCAGGTCGGCAACGAACTCGACGAGTTCGTCACTGACACCCTGCGCAACAACCTGCTCGGTCTGCCGCTCGACCTGGCATCGGTCAATATGGCCCGTGCACGTTCGGAAGGCGTGCCGCGGTTGAACGTTTTTCGTCGCGAACTGTTCAACAAGACCAACGATGGCGCGCTCAGGCCGTACACAAACTGGATCGACTTCGGTGAAAACCTCAAGCACCCGGAATCGCTGATCAACTTCGTGGCCGCCTATGGTCAGTTCCCCACCATCACCGACGCGACCACGCTCGACGGCAAGCGTGATGCTGCCCGACTGATCGTCAGTCCCGACGCCCTGGCCGGAGAGTCTTCTCCGGACGGTGCCATGGACTTCATGAACAGCACGGGAACGTGGGTGAACTCGGGCACGCACTCGATCACCGGTCTCGACGACGTCGACCTCTGGGTCGGCGGCCTCGCTGAGATGACGACCCCGTTCGGTGGCCTGCTCGGCACGACGTTCAACTATGTGTTCGAGAAACAGATGACCGACCTGCAAAACGGAGACCGGTTGTATTACCTCGCCCGCACGCCCGGCATGAACCTCCGCACCCAGTTGGAGGGCAACTCGTTCGCCGAACTCATGATGCGCAACACCACGGCGCACACCCTCAAGGCCGACCCCTTCGCCACGGCCGACTGCAAGTTCGAGCTGAAAAACCTGGCGGGAACCGTCGCAGGGTTCGCGGCTTCGGGCAACACTGTCGCGAACGATCCGCAATCCGAGTGTAATGAGACGGCGCTTCTGATTCGCATGCCCGACGGCACGATCAAGTACCGTGCCCGCAACACGGTCGACCCTGCCGGAATCAACGGGCAGGCCGTCTACAACGGTACGGGCCAGGTGGATCGGATCTACGGCGGCAACGACAACGACACCTACTGGGGTGGTCTCGGTAACGACGTCATCGAGGGCGGAGGCGGTGCCGATGTGGCTCTCGGCGGTGAAGGCAGTGACATCATCACCGACGTCGCCGGAGACGATGTGCCCAAGGGCGGTCCTGGCAACGACGCGATCGATGCCGGCCCCGGGCTCGACATCATTATGGGTGGCGAAGGCAAGGACTTCACGAACGGGGGAGCCAATGCCAACACAACCTTCGGAGGCGCCGATGACGACTTCATCTTGCTCGGTGAAAGCCTGGACGCAGCCTTCGGTGACGGTGGCGACGACTGGGAAGAGGGCGGCAATCAGCCGGACCTCATGATCGGAGACAGCAGCAACCTGTTCTTCCTGGACGACTCACAGAAGCCCGGGAACGACTTCATGATCGGGCAGGGCGGCGACGACGACTACGACATGGAGGGCGGCGACGACATTGGCGTCGGTGGCCCCGGCATTGAAAAGGTTGCCGGCGGTTCCGGCTACGACTGGATGATCGGCCAGGGTGACCCCCAGGCGCAGGACTCCGATCTGTCTCTACCGATCGCTCCGCTGGACATCCTGCAGGTCGGCGTACGCGACAAGTACAACGAAGTCGAGGCACTCTCGGGCTGGAAGCTGAATGACACTCTCCGCGGTGACGACCTGGTTCCCAGCGCCGTGGGCGGCGGCGGCTTTATCGGCTGTGACGTTGTGGACCAAGCCGGAGTAGACCGCATCGCGGGCCTCGACGCGCTGATTCCAGAATTCACGACCACGCTGGCATCGGTAGTCGCACAGTCGGCACAGGGCGACTGCCCGATCCTGACCGGCCCGAACGTCTGGGGCGCCGGCAACGTGCTCCTCGGCGGCGCGGGCAGCGACCTGATCGAGGGACGAGGAGCCGATGACATCATTGACGGTGACGCGTACCTCAGCCTGCGACTGAGCGTTCGGACCAACCCGAGCGACCCGGCGACGGAGATCGGCAGTGCCAGCATCACCGGCACGAACCAGAGTGCAATGGCCAGCCAGTACCTCTCCGACGGCGCCGGGGGATTCTTCGGTCCGACCCTGCAGCAAGCTGTCTTCGCTGGCTCGGTCGACCCGGGTGACATCGTGGCGGTACGCGAGATCCTCTATGGATCTGGGGGCATCGACACGGCACGGTTCTCTGGACTGACCAGCGACTATGCGATCACCACCACCGGTGGCGATGGCACGCTCGGCTCGGCCGGATCGACCACGACCGTGCTCGACAACCGCGGCACCGACGGTACCGACACCCTGCGCAACATCGAACGCCTGCAGTTCAGTGACACCGTGGCCCCGGGAACCCCCACCACAGTCTCTGCGGTCGCCGGAAACGGTCAGGCGACTGTCGACTGGGTACCCGCCACGACCGGCATCCCCACCAGCTTCTCGGTGAAGGTGCTCGATTCGGCCGGAGTCCAGGTGGACGCGCTGCGTCCCGCACCGGGAACCGCCATCAACCTTGTTGTCACCGGGTTGACCAACGGTTCCAGCTACACCTTCCAGGTATCGGCGACCAACGCGGAAGGAACAAGCGCATTCTCGGCTTCGTCCAACGCGGTGACACCGTCGGCGCCGGTCGTGCAGGTCGTGCCCGGCGCACCAACGATCGGTACCTCGGTCGCTGGCAATGCCCAGGTCACCGTGAACTGGCTGGCACCGGGCGCGGTTCCCAACGCCCCGCCGGTCACCGGCTACGTCGTTCGCACCTTCATCGGAGCGGGCGCGACGGCTACCGGTACCACGACGGTGGCTGATGTCACGAGCACGGTGATCGGGTCGCTAATCAACGGAACCGGCTACACCTTCGATGTCGCCGCGATCAACGAGGTCGGGACCGGAGCGCCCTCGGCTCGGTCGGTGGTCGTCACACCGACCGCGCCGGTTGTACAGGTGGTCGCGGGAGCTCCGACGATCGGAAGTTCGGTCGCGGGGAATGCGTCGGTCACCGTGAACTGGGCTGCCCCGGCACCGGTCGCCAATGTGGCACCGATCACGGGCTACCAGGTTCGCACCTTCATCGGTGCCGGCGCCACGGCCACGGGCACCACAACGGTGGCGAACGTGACCGCCGCGGTGATCGGGTCACTGACGAACGGAACCGGGTACACCTTCGATGTCGCTGCGATCAACGAGGTCGGTACCGGAGCAGCCTCGGCTCGCTCGATTGTCGTCACGCCACGCACGGAGTTCGTGCTGCCGACCGTGACAACGCGCACCCCGGCATCGGGTACTCGTTCGGTCAGCCAGACCGGCAACCTGACGGCAACGTTCAGCGAACCGGTCACGGGCGTCAGCCGCACGACGTTCGTGCTCCGGCTGGGTACCACGGCGGTCTCTGCTTCGGTGTCGTACAACGCCACGACTCAGGTCGCGACGCTGAACCCGAGCGCGACCCTGCTCGCCGATCGCACCTACACGGCCACCCTCTCGGGTATCCGTGACGTGGCGGGCAACACGATGGTGGCTAGCTCGTGGACCTTCATCACAGGCCCGGCTCCGAGGATCCTTAATAGGACTCCCGCACCCGGAGCTGTCGCGGTACGCCGAAACGCCAACGTCATCACAACCTTCAGTGAAGACATCACCGGAGTCAACGCCACCACGGTTCGTATTACGCGGGTCTCCACCGGGGCGGTCGTCACATCGGCGGCAGCGTTCAATGCCACCACCAACGTGTTGACCATCAATCCCTCGGTGAGCCTCAGCTCCAACGTTCAATACCGGGTAACAATTACCGGCGGCAACACGGGCGTTCGGGACCTGGCGGGTAACCCCCTGGTGACGAGTACGTGGACCTTCACGACCGGCGCAGCGCTCTAACCGACCACCAGCAACAACTCGAAGCCGGCCGGCGATTGGATCTCAGTCGCCGGCCGGCTTTCTCCATGTTCTGCAGTACAACGAACATCAGTGGAAAGCCTTGAGGAGATGTCATGACATCAGGCAGGGACGCTCTCCAGCGGGGCGCATTCCGTATGCTTGGTCTGGTCGGAATGGATGATCTCGGTGACTATGGCAGTTTGATCGGTGCCGGAACGCCGGGTGGAGGCGGCGTGGACATGGCCACAGAGCCCGAGCCGCTCGAGGTAGCCGTCGCTGGTCGGGGTCACGCTTTCTACGAGCCAGCGCCGGGCAGTCGACTAACGCGCGCGAACCGGAACTGCACGATCGAGAGTAGCCATGACGGAGGTACCGCGGCCTGCCCAGGAGCGAACCTCAAGCGAGCCGCCGGCAACATGGACGGTGTCGCGCATGATGCGCAGGCCCAGATGGTTGCCTGGGGGATCGGCACTCAAATCAAAGCCGCAGCCGTTGTCATGAATGAGCAAGATGGTGCGATCATCGTCTTGCATCAGGGTGAGCTCGAGAATGCCGGCCTTGGCATGTTTAACAGTGTTGGCGAGCACCTCCCTGGCCACCCGATAGAACATCGCTGACCGGTCGCGGTCAAGGTTACAACTGGAGGGCACGTGTAGCTTCACCTGAATTCCCTGCTCGAGCAGCGGGGCGGTGAGGCGGGCCAGTGCTTCGGGCAGCCCAAGTTCTTCCAGGTCGGGGGGATAAAGTTCGGTCGTCATGGCCCGGAGGGTGCGCACGTTCTTCTGGAGGATGGCTCTAGCCTGGCTGAACAATGGACGATTCTCGGGCGAGCAGTGCATTTCCTCGGCCTCGAGGGCATAAGACAAACCGGCCAGATCTTGGATGACTTCGTCGTGCAGGTCGCGCGCGATACGCTGGCGTTCGAGATCGGAAGCGTCGATCGCGTGCTGCAACAATTCACGCTTGGTCGATTGATGCTTTTGGATGCGGCGAGCCAGTTGCACCGCCGGAACGAGCTGGGCAAGTTGCAGGGCACCCAGCGCAAGCAGGAACGCCGGGATGAGCCCGAACAGAACGGAATCCTGTTCCTGACGCACGCCATCGTCGTTGAAGTAAGCCTCAAGAATGAACGTTTCGCCGGTGGCGGCGATTGTCCGCACGTAGACCTCGACGAGTTCGCCCGAATTGGATTCATACCGGTCATCGGGAGCTGTCTGCGTCTCCAGAGTGGCCCGCCCCTTGCCATCGGCCAGCAATTCGGGGGCCCAGCTGGGCAGGGAGAAGGTCTGACCGATCAACAACGGCAGATCGGAGTAGACGATGGTGCCGCTGGTATTCCACACCTTGACGCGCACCATAGAACCGTCGGCGATGCGCGGAGCCAGCCGTTCGTCGAGCTGCCGACGCGCACCGGGGTCGCCGGCAATGACGGCATCGGTGATGAGCGGCCCGATCGAATAGTCGGCCAGCCGCTGGGTGAGCAGCACCGCATTGGCCATGGCATTGTGTGCGGACTGCGCGCGCACCCAGAGCGCCACCGGCACGGCGACCAGCACCATCGCGATGAGTCCCATGAGTAGAAATCGCTGCACCGCGGCGCGAACCCCGGAGTATTCGGCGGCCTGAGCGTCGTCGTGCCAATTGGGCAGTGACGAGCCCGGCCGCCGTTTAGACATGCTGGGCCGGTACCAAGCCGAGTCTGGTCGCGATCACGACGGCCTCCAATTGCGAGTGTGCGCCGAGCTTGCCCAGGATTGCCTTGACATAGCCACGGCAGGTGTTCTCCGAGATGCCTAGAACTTTGGCGTTGGCGCGCACGTCGGAGCCCTCGCCCATGAGCCGAAGCACGGCGAGCTCGCGCTTGGTCAGCTCGGGAAAGGGGATCTCTTCGCTGCGCTTACGGTGCCGGGCGCTGAGCAGCCCGACGAGGGATGGGTGCACGATGAAGCCACCGTTGCGCGCGTGCCGCAGGGTGTCAAGCACCGTCGCGAGCGATCCGTCCTTGGGCAGGAACGCGCACACTCCGATTGCGGCGGCCTGTTCAAGCGCCTCGAGGGCAGGGTCGCCTGTGAGGATGACAATTCGCGTGTGAGGCGCTCGGGCGAGGATCGCCGCGGCCGCGACGAGGCCGCTGCCGTCGGGCAGGTGGTAGTCCATGACGACAACGTCGGGGACCAGCTCTAAACAGGCGGCGATGCCGCTGGCCACGCTGTTGGCCGAACCTACGCTGCACAAATCGGCTTCGCGATTGAGGGACCCGGTGAGCAGTTCGGCGAACGTCGTGTGGTCATCGACGATGAGTATGCGGATTTGTCCCGTCGTCGTTTCAACCACAGGGATGGCACCGGTCAGGGATGCGGTAGCGGTAGTCCCCTGCGCGCTGGGTTCGATCGGAGACATCTGCGCGGTCATTTGCGGGGACCTCTCTGCCCGTTCGTGAGCTTGCGTGCCGTGGGAGAACGAAGTGCTTTTCCACTCGACGCAGTTAGTATCAGGAGAAGCGCAGTTTTTGTCGAGGGCTTACTCTTTGCCCCCCCATATGGTAGGTCGGCGCGCGCAGGTGCGGCCAGCTCAAGCGTGAGCGACGACGCGTCGCAGAAATGACGTGACAACATCAGTAGCCTCCCGGAGGGAATCCTCGACCGGTTCTGGGCGAGGATGATTGGTGGCGGCACGGCGCAAGGCCGAGCCGCTGGTGGATGACACTCGGAGTTGGTCGTGCAGCGTGATCAGGGCGGAGAGCACGTCGGCCAGGTCGCCGTGCTCATCAGCTGTCGCATGCAGTAGCCGCAGCTGGGCGGCGCGCAGAATCGGGCCGGGAGCGCAGCCCAACTCGTCTTGCATGGCACGACGACACCGGTGATAGGCCTGAAGCCCTTCGGCGTGACGCCCGCTGGTCTCTAATCCCAGGATGAGGGCCGTCCATGCCCGCTCGTTCAGTGGTTCGTCGATCAGCGCGAGATTCGCGAAGACGAGGGCGTCATCGATGCGGTGCAAGACGGCGGCGATTTCCGAGGTGAGAATGCGAGCGCTGGTTAAGCGAGCGGCGTGTAGGTTTCGGGCTTCTGACGCCCAGGCCGGAATGAGCTCGTCGCCGAGAAGCGGTGCGTCGGCGAGGTCCAACGCCCGCAACAATAGAGGGTAGGCGAGGGTGGGTTCGGTCCTCTGCGCTCGCTGCAACAGTGCGTCGAACTGGTCCAGGTCGACGTCGACCAGGTCACGGTCCAGTACGTAGCCGCCAGTGGTGGTTTTTAGCGGACCGAATTTTCCCGCGCCCGGCTGCAGATGCCGGCGCAGAACGCTCACGTAGCTTTCGAGGGTGGGCAGTGCCTCGACCGGAGCATTCGCGCCCCAGAGCATTTCAATGAGGCGGTCTTTGGAAACGGGCAGCCCGAGGTGAACGAGCAGAATTTCGAAGATCTGGCGGGGTTTGGGTCCGCCTAGCTGGTGAGCGTGCAGTACGGTCGGCCCCCGTCGAACGCTGAGGTTTCCAAACACATGCACGTTCAGGTGGATCATGGTTGTCGCGGTTGGCTTTTTTCGTATGTCGAATCCGGTTGTCATTACGACCTCCACTGTTGGAATACGACCATGGTGCCCGCTTGCCGATGGGCGGGGTAGCCGCGTGTGGAGTAGACGTTTACCCCCAATTTGAGGGAGGTTTTCTCAGAGCGCCGTGTGGTTCCCGGTTCCACGAGATAACTGTGCCCCGATGAGCCCGAGCAGCATGCGCACGCGGAGGCGGAGGCGGATGCACGTGCTCTTGCAAAGAAAGCTTGCTTGGTGGTGGGCCAGGCACCAGGCGACCATGATCGGGCCGCCGCGCGAGACGATTCCGGTGACCCGGTCGGCGGTGAGTGGCATTTAGCGCAGCAACACGCCGGCGTGCACGGTCATGTAGTCGACGCCCTCCTCGCACTGCTCGATCACGGTGTCGCGGTAGATCTCCCAGGTCAGCAGTGCCGGGTCGCCGTTGACCTTCTCGACCGCTTGGTAAAGCGGAACGGTACCCACCGGAATAGGCGAGTTGCGCAGAATCCACTTTCGCGTGAGGTGGATGTCCTTTCCCATCGAGAGATCCATCAGGGTGTCAGCACCCCAGCGGGCGGCCCAGACCATCTTCTCTACCTCTTCGGCGATTGACGAGGTAACGGCCGAATTACCGATGTTGGCGTTGATTTTCACGGTGAAGGCCTTGCCGATGATCATCGGCTCGCTTTCGGGATTCTTACGGTTGGCCGGAAATGACCACCCGACCGCACGCCACTTCGTCGCGCACGAGCTCGACTGAAACGCCCTCGCGGGCGGCGATGTAGGCGCGCCGCCCCATCGATGGGCACCGGATGCTCCTACCCGACCCGCGTCGGCGGCAGTCCCTTCTCGAGATCAATGGTGGCCGTGTCGTCGGTGTACAGGCCTGAAGTACGGTCGACGGCCCTGGCCGTCCTCCCAACTCGCTGGTGCGCGCTTCCGTGGTGGTGTGTGTCTTCCGGCTCGATCACCATAATGCTGATCGCGGCGCCAGATACGGGTGGGCGCGCCAGTTTCAGAGCGCGCGAGGAGCGATAGCTGGCGCGGTGAACGAGCGCGGGGTACCGCTCATCGAGCGAGAGCGGCCAACTCGGCGCGGGTCGAGGCGCCCACCTTACGCAGCAGATTGGCCACGTGAAACTTCACGGTATTCTCGCTAATAGTCAGCGCCTCGGCGATCGCTTTGTTGCGTGCGCCAGACGCCACGAGCTCGAGCACGCCGCGTTCGCGCGGGCTGAGCCCCCAGGTCGCAGCGGCAGAAACGGATGCCGTGGGCGCGTCGAGCGGAAGTGACACGGCCAGCTCGGACCCCCAGCCGGCGGTCCCCTCGACGTTCAAGGTGCCGCTGAGCGCGACGACACGGGCGGCGAGCTGACGCACACTGGGAACCTCCCCGTTGAGATCGCCCGGTCCGTCGTCGCGAATGCGAATGAGCAGGTTGCTGCCGTCGCAGTCCCATTGCACACGAACCCGGGCGACCCCGGCCTGCTCGACCAGGGCGAGCACGGCGCCGCGCACGATGGCGCGGGCTTCGTGGGCGACCTCACCGGGAAGGGCGCGCCCATTCACCGGTGGCTCGATGAACTGTACGTCGAGGTCGCCGAAACGTACGAGCGGGCGTAGATCGTCGCGCAGGCGTTCGAAGGCCTGGGCGACGGGTTCCTCGGTAAGGCTGCGATCGAGGTCACTCACCGCGCGCAGTGCGACCATCGCCGCGGCGGCCAGCTCGGTGGCTTTCTGGCGGGCGGCCGTGTCACTCGTGCTTTTCGAGCGCAGCACGGCTAGCAGGGTTTCCAGCGTGGTTGCGTGCGCGTCGGTTAGGTCGGCGATGAGTTTGGAGCGTTCGGCCGCCGCGGTGCGCGAGGTCTGCGCGGTCTGCCCGGAGGAACCGGCAGCGGGGGTGCCGGGCTCTCGGGAGGTTGCGAGGATCGTCATAGGCCCAGCCTACCCGGGCCATCACTGATGCCCGCCCATAGCTATCCGTTTGGATAGTTAAACCGTCCTTTTGGTGGGCAGCACTCCCGCTCGAAGGAGTGGAGTATTGACCCATGACCGAAATGACAACCACCCCCTCTGCAGCGGATGCTCTTGGCCTCATTTTTGCCGAGAACAGTCACGTCGTGAACGCGCTGCGGTCTGCATCCGCTTCCTCGCTCGACGAGGCGGCCACCGCACTCGCTGCGGCTCCCCGCATATTCGTGCTGGGTGCCGGTCGCTCCGGACTCGCGCTGAAGATGACCGCCATGCGGCTGATGCATCTCGGACTCGACGTGCACGTTGTCGGCGAGGTGACCAGCCCGGCGATCGCTTCTGGCGACCTGTTGCTGGTCGCGAGTGGCTCCGGGACGACGGGCGCCATTGTGCGGGCCGCCGAGACGGCGCAGAGTGTGGGCGCGAACATTCTCGCGCTCACCACGGCTCCCGAGTCGCCGCTCGGGCGCCTCGCTGCGGTGACCGTGGTCATTCCGGCCGCGGCCAAGCAGGACCATGGCGGACAGGTGTCGGCCCAGTATTCGGGCGGTTTGTTCGAGCAGGCCGTGTTGCTTGTTGGCGATGCCCTGTTTCACACGCTCTGGCAAGCGAGCGGGGCCACGGCCGAACAGCTCTGGCCGCGTCACGCCAACCTCGAATAGGGCGCGAACCCTTCCAAAAACTTTCCACTCTTCGTCACTAAAAGAAAGCAGAAACCCATGAAGCTCCAGGTAGCAATGGACGTATTGACCACCGAAGCAGCACTCAAGCTGGCTGCCCAGGTTGCCCCGCACGTCGACATCATCGAGCTCGGCACCCCGCTGATCAAGGCAGAGGGCCTGCGCGCCGTCACCGCGATCAAGGCTGCGCACCCCGACAAGATCGTCTTCGCCGACCTCAAGACGATGGATGCCGGCGAGCTCGAAGCCGACATCGCGTTCGCCGCCGGCGCCGACCTCGTGACCGTGCTCGGCACGGCTGGTGACAGCACCATCATCGGAGCCGTCGCCGCCGCGACCAAGCACGGCAAGGGCATCGTCGTCGACCTCATCGGCGTCGCCGACAAGGTCACCCGTGCCCGCGAGGTCACCGCGCTCGGCGCGCAGTTCGTAGAGATGCACGCCGGTCTCGACGAGCAGGCCGAGCCCGGCTTCTCGCTCGCAACACTGCTCAACCAGGGCGAGACCGCCAAGGTTCCCTTCTCCCTCGCGGGTGGCGTGAACCTGTCGACCATCTCTTCGGTACAGCGCGCCGGAGCAACGGTCGCCGTTGCCGGCGGAGCAATCTATGGCGCCGAGGACCCGGCCGCTGCTGCTGCCGCCCTGCGCGCCGCGATCATCTAGTCCCAGCGTTTAATCTGGTGCCGTCCCGCGTCTGCGGGGCGGCACTGCCGCGTTAAGCGGAGGTCCACACCCGCCTTCAAACCCGGACGGGGCCCGGGCCCCGTCCGGAGACGAACCGGCGCACCGACGAACCGGCGCAATGCACTCGTGCGCAACACGCGCGGTGAAGCGAACGGGCGCCGCCGTTGGCCGCAGGAGATCGACCCGCTGATCGAACTCGGTCAGGAAAACCTCGACGACATTGAGCTGGCGGTGGCCGACCTCGGACTTGACTGCCAGTTTGAACGCACCGGAACCATCGAGCTGGCGATCGAGGAACACCAGGTTCAGTGGCTGCACGAGGAGAACACCGACGAGAATACGGTGTTTCTCGATGCGACGGCCGTGCAGGCTGAGGTAGCCTCGTCGACCTATCTGGCCGGGGTACGGTTCCGCCACAAATGCGCCGGTGCCATCGACACCTCAACCCGGTTTTGCGCCTTTTTCGGGCAAAATCGTGGCGGGCGCATCAGCTACGCCGCGGGATTCACCGGTCTTGGCGGCGGCGCGGCGCACTTCGCCGCCCGGGTAGTACTCGACCAGCTGGCCGGCCGCACCAGAGAACGCACTGAACTGGCTATGGTGCGGGGGCGTCCTTTTTCGTTTCCGCCAAGCCGATCGCATCCGCTGGAATTCAGGCCACCCGGTGGGCGCTCAACCGCACCGACCACAACCGGGGAAAACGTAATTCGCTACTCAAGAGCTTCGACGCGCGGAGGCTCGGCTTCGACTCCTAGGCGCGAGGTCTCAGCCCAGCAGTAACCGACCCAGCTGGTCGGACGAATACACCACAGCTGTCGCGGCTGCGGCTTCGGCGGGAGAGCCGTAGCCCCACTCCACGAGAATGGCGGGAATGCCGTTGGCCTGGGCGCCGATGGCGTCGTAGCTGCGGTCGCCGACCATGACGGCGCCGCTGGTGTCGACGCCGGCCGCAGCGAGACGGGTCAGGGCCTCGGCGACGATGTCGGACTTGTGGCTGCGGGTCTCGTCAGCGGAGGCACCGACCGTTGCCGTGAAGTACTTCGCAAGATCGAAGTGCGTGAGAATGGCGATCGCACTCAGCTCGGGCTTGCTGGTGGCCAGGGCGAGGGGGATGCCCGCCGCGTGGATGCGCTCGAGCAGGCCCGCGATGCCGGGAAAGACAGCTGTATCCAGTGCGGCGGCACCGTGGTACTCGGCCCGGTAGACCGCGATGGCCTCGTGGGCTTCGTCTGGGGTCATGCCCGCGTATTCTTGGAAGGCGTCGAGCATGGGCGGGCCCACGTAGGCGAGCAGTTCGGCAGCCGAGGGAACGGGGCGGCCGAGCAACGTGAAGGTGCGGGCCAGAGAGCTGGTGATAGCCGGGGCGGAATCGGTGATGGTTCCGTCGAGGTCGAAGAGGATGGCGCTCCAGGTGCGCGTTAGAGTGGGATTCACTTAAAATAGCCTAGGTGATCACCGCGTAGTTACCCCATTTACCCATTTTTTCTCAGCTTTTGCCCGGTTAGTGTGTGTCGGCTGGGGCTGCGCGGCGAGTTAGAAGAGCTTCGAGGCCGTGTCGTCGAGTCCACGCATGGCGTCGTAGTCGAGCAGCAGGCAGCGAATACCGCGATCTTCGGCCAGCCTGCGGGCCTGCGGCTTGATCGTCTGCGCGGCGAAAACCCCGCTGACCGGCGCCAAATGCGGGTCACGGTTCATCAATTCGAGGTAGCGGGTGAGCTGTTCGACGCCGTCGATGTCACCGTTGCGCTTGAGTTCGACTGCGACCGATCGGCCGCTCGCGTCCTGCGCGAGAATATCGACGGGCCCGATCGCTGTCATGTATTCGCGGCGCACACAGGTGAAGCCCTCACCGAGGAGATGGATATGCTCGGCCAGCAACTTCTGCAGGTGCGATTCAGCGCCGTCCTTGATCAGGCCGGGGTCGATGCCAAGCTCGTGCGCGGAGTCGTGCTGAACGTCGTAGACACTGACCACGAGTTGGTCGGCGGTCTTGGCGTGGGTGACCGTCCAGAGGGCGGTGATGCCGGCATCCGCTTGATCACTGTCGGGTTCGGAGATGGTGACCGAACAGGGCGGGCTCATCCAGTTGAGCGGCTTGTAGGAGCCGCCGTCGGAGTGCACGAGCACACTCCCGTCGGACTTGATCATCAGCAGGCGGGTGGCCAGCGGCAGATGCGCACTGAGGCGCCCGGCATAGTCAACGGAGCATTTCGCAATTACAAGGCGCACTGAACGAGTTTACGGCCTCAGGTCGTTCGTGACAGTCCGGGTCTGGTCATCGGTCCAGCTTGGTGACCCGCACGCGCGGCCGCCAGTTGGTTTATTGGGAGACGCTCGGTCAAACCGGGGCGGATGCCGCCGGCCGCGCAGCCGGAGCCGCCAGCCCGGCCAGTACCATCAGCGCCAAGATCAGGTATAGGGCATTGAGGATACCCCAGGCCTCGCCGAGCAGGCCGAGCACGGGAGGCCCGACCAGGAAGGCGAAGTAGCCGATGATGGCAACGGCACTCACCCGGGCCGCGGCGTTCTTGGTGTCGTCGGCGGCCGCGGACATGCCCACCGGAAAGCCGAGGGACGCGCCGATGCCCCAGAGAATCGTGCCCGCGATCACGAGCGGAGTGTTCGGCGCGAGGATGAACAGCGCGAGCCCCGCAATGCCGATTCCCGCGCAGGCTCGCAATACGAGAACCCGGCCAAAGCGATCGAGCACGGGCCCGCCAATGACGCGCCCCACGGTCATCGCGGCCACGAACACGCCGAAGACGATTGCACCGTCGGTGTTGCTGAGGCCGTGACCATCGACCGAGGCGAGGGCGAGCCAGTCGTTGGCCGAGCCCTCGGCAAAGGTCATGCCGAGCACGATGACGCCGATCAGAAGCAGTTTACGGTCGCGCCAAACGGCGAGACTATCCTGCAGGCGGTTGCGCCAGGCTGGTGTGGGGGCATCCGCTTCAGTGTTGTTGACGGGCGCCGGAAGAAAACGCACGGCCACGACGATCGTGCTCAGAACGAGCACCGCCACGATCATCAGGTGCCAGAACACCGAAACCTGCCAAGCGGATGCGGCGGCGCCACCGAGTGCGCCGACCACCGTGCCGAGGCTGAAGCAGGCGTGCATGAGCGGCATGAGCGTGCGGCCGATGGCACGTTCAGCTGCGGCGCCCTCGACGTTCATCATGACGTCGACGGACCCCATGCCGATTCCGAAGACGGCGAGGGCGGCGAACACGAACGGGGCCGAGGGCACGACGCTGACACCGACGCCCATGAGCACGAGCCCGGAGGCCGACAACGAGACGCTGAGCAGCATGGACCGGCGGGCGCCGAGGCGATTGAGCAGGCCCGAGGCGATCAACAGGCCGATGACCGAGCCGGCGGAGAGTCCAAAGATGAGCAGGCCGACCTGAGCGGTGTCGAGCCCGAGGCCGTCGCGCACGGCGGGAACCCGCGACATCCAGCTGGCGAGGCCGAGGCCCGACACAAAGAACGCCGCGAATACGGCATTTCGCCAACCGAGCAGGGCGGGGCGCACAACGCCGACGGCGTCAAGAGCGACGCTGGAATCAACGGGGTTAGCCACACTAGGCCTCACGGTTCCTGAACGGGGGCGGACGGCCTCGACTCGAGACGGACGGACAGGTCAAAGGTACAACGAGTGCCACCCGAACGATTTGCCTAGATGCTGCGGTGGTCTCGTACCGCGGATTCCAAATCTGCGAGTCCGGGGGCCATCGCAGCGTCGACGGCCATGGGGTCTGAGATGTTGAGCTCCTGCATGCCGCGCCGGTCGTCGGGGACCGTGTTGATTTCGTGGTCGCCAGCCTCCAGTCCGGCCAGCACATCGGCAATGACGTCGTCGAGGGATCGACGCTCCCAGCCCAAGTCGGCCCCAGCGTTCTGAGATGACATCATGTCGGTATCCGTCGCGCCCGGGTAGACGGTCGTCACGTGCACTTTCGATCCGGTCAATTCGCGCCGCAGGGATTCTCCGAAACGAGCGAGGCCGGCCTTAGTAGCGGCATAGACCGAATAAAATGGCATGCCGACGAGGGCGATTCCGCTGGAAATGTTCAAGACAATACTGTCTCGGTCGGCGCCGGCACGAAGACGCGGCAACAGAGCCCGGGTCAGAAGCACGGGGGCAACGAGGTTGAGTTCGATCATGGATCGAATGTCGGCCTCGCTGGTCAATTCGAGCCGCCCGGCGCGCACGTTGCCGGCATTGTTCACGAGCAGGTCCACGGTGTCCCACGACTCTACGGCCTCAGCAACGCGGTCAACACTATTGGGCAGGGTGAGATCCTGCGTAAAAACTTCGGCCGTGCCGCCGGCGGCTTCGACCAGCTGAGCTGTCGCGACGAGCGTTGACTCTTTTCGGCCGACCAGGAGCAGGTGGGCGCCTCTCGATCCGAATTCGACAGCCAAGGCACGCCCTATTCCCTGCCCTGCTCCGGTGATAATGCCGTATCGGTTGGTTAGATCCACAATAGTCATTCCTTCGAATTAGGCGAGACGTGCAGCGAGCACTCGACTCGCATTGATCATTGGGGCCAACGGTCTGCTGACGCGGGCTATTCCCCACGCGCTCCGCCAAGCATCGGGCATCGGGCATCGGGCATCGCAGCCAGCCGGGCATCGGCTTGTCCTTGTCGAATGGACACACGATTCGCCCCGTCGACAAAGTTAGCGTAGCCTTACCTTAGCAACCGTTCGTCACGTCTCTGGAGTCCCATGCGCATCCCCTTTTCTGTCGCCGCACTCGTTGCCGGCGCCACTGTTTTCGCCCTCGCCGGATGCACGCAGGCCGCAGAGCCGGCAGCAAGCTCCGCAGACGGCGCCTTCACCCTCTACTCGGGGCGCGACGAAGCGCTCATCCAGCCGCTCATCGACCAGTTCGAGGAGCAAAGCGGCATCAGCGTCGAGGTGCGCTACGGCAACACCGCCGAGCTCGGCGCGCTGCTGCTCGAAGAAGGCGAGGCCACTCCAGCCCAGGTGTTTCTCGCGCAAGACGCCGGAGCGCTCGGAGCCCTGAGCAACGCCGACCTGTTCGCGACGTTGCCAGCAACAACCACCGACAAGGTCCCAGCCGGATTCACCTCGACGGACGATACCTGGGTTGGCGTCACCGGCCGTGCTCGCGTGATCACCTATGACAGCGAGGTGATGAGTGCGGACGAGGTGCCTTCAAGCGTTGATGCATTCACCGACCCCGCCTGGGCTGGAAAGTTCGGCATCGCGCCGGCCAACGCGAGCTTTCAAGCCTTTGTCACCGCCTATCGGGTGCTGAACGGCGAAGAGGCCGCAGACAAGTGGGTCGCCGCCGTCGCGGCCAATGACCCGGTCATCTTCGACAACAACCGCGCGATCCTCGCCGCCGTCAACGACGGGGTCATCGAGGCCGGACTCATAAACCACTATTACTGGTTCGCCCAAGCCGCCGAAACCGGCGAGGCCAACATGCGCGCGCAGCTCTCCTATCCCGAAGCTGGCGATGCCGGATCGATCGTGAATGTCACGGGGGCCGGCTTACTCGCAGGTGCCACAGCGGACGCCGACGCGCTCGAGTTCATCGACTATCTCGTCGGCACCGATGCCCAGCAGTATTTCGTCGATGAGACCTACGAGTACCCGCTCATCGCCGGTATCGACGCCCCGGCCGGATTGCCCGCGCTCGACTCACTCGTCAACCCCGACCTCGACCTGGCCGACCTGGACACCCTCGCTGACACCCAGGCCCTGCTCGGCAAGCACGGCCTGATCTAACATTGCAGTAGTGAAGGCGCGGTTGTGGGCTCGGGTCGATGGCCGTGCCCTACCCTGCGCCGGGAGTCTCTCGTGACCGAGCTGCTCATTCCACCGCCCGAAACGGATGCCCCGCTACCACCGCGCGCGCCCGGCCGACATCGTTTCGGCGCGCCGCCCTGGCTGCTGGTGCTCGCCGCGCTCTGCGCGGCGACTGCCGCCATACCGCTGGTCTACCTCGTGGCGCGTACGACCGAGGCGGGGCTCACCGAATTGCTCGATACCCTGATGCGCCAGCGCGTGCTGCAGCTCACGATCAACACGGTGCTGCTCGCTTCGACCGTCACCCTGTCGTGCCTCGTGCTCGGCACGGTCTGCGCCTGGGTTCTCACGCGCATCCGCCTACCTCTTCAGCGCACGTTATTGCTGGTCTCCGCGCTGCCACTGGCGGTTCCAAGCTACCTGGCCGCTTACGGATGGCTGGTCTGGTTTCCCCACCTCAACGGGTTTTGGGCCAGCTGGTTCGTCATGACCGTCGTCTGCACCCCCTACGTGACGCTGCCGGTCGCGGCGGCGCTGCGCGGCGCATCCGCAGATCTGGAATCGGTAGCCCGCACCCTCGGTCGTGGCCCGTTTCGCGCGTTCGCGGCCGCGACCTGGCCCCAGATTCGCCCGGCGGCGATCGCCGGGGCGCTACTGGTATGCCTCTACTCGCTGAGCGATTTCGGGCTCGTCGCGATGCTACGGTTTCAGACGCTCACCTGGGGAATCAATGCCGCGTATGGTGCGAGTTTCGACCGCAACCAGGCAGCGCTGCTCGCCCTCGTGCTTGTCGTGCTCGCCCTCGTGGTCGTGGCCGGCGAGCGTCGCAGCCGCCGCCAAGTCTCCAGTGTTCCCGGTCGCAGTACCATGCCGATGCGCACGCCCGGCCGTACCTGGCCCGTCTATGTCGCGCTGCTCCTCGCCGCGCCGCTCGCTGGGGTCGTAGTTCCGGTGGTCGGATTGCTCAGTCGCCTGCTCGAGGCTGAAACCCTGCGCGCAATCGACGTGTCGCGTTTGGTCGAGGCGATCGGCGCGACCCTCGGACTGGCCCTGGCGGCCGCCGTGATCGCGGTGTTCGTGGCACTGCCGATCGCCGCGCTCGCCGCCCGGTACCGCGGAAGGCTCGTCGCGGCAATCGAGGCCGTCGGCTTTCTCGGCCATGCCCTGCCCGGTATCGTCGTGGGTCTCTCACTCGTGTTCTTCGCGCTCGCTGCGGTTCCGATGTTCTACCAAACCTCGCTCGTGCTCGTTTTCGCCTACGTTGTTCTGTTCATGCCGCGCGCCATCGGCAGCGTGCGCAGCGGCATCGCTGCGGTACCAACGAGCCTCGGCGACGTGTCGCGCATGCTCGGCCTGTCACCGTTTCAGGCCTGGTGGCGGGTGACCGCACGCCTCGCCCTGCCCGGCATCGCGATCGGCGCACTGCTCGTGGCCATCTCAGCCATGAAAGAATTGCCAGCGACGCTGCTGCTGCGGCCCACGGGCATTTCGACGCTCGCGACCGAGTTGTGGAGTCGCACGGCCCTGTTCGAGTTCGGCGCTGCGGCGCCGTACGCGGCGGCGCTCGTGCTCGTGGCGATGGTGCCCGCGGTGCTGCTGTCCGGCATTCGCGGCACGGCAAGGGAGAACTAGTGGGCTGGGTAACGATCGAGGCGCTGAGCGTCTCCTATGGTGACACGCGTGTGCTTGACGACGTCAGCCTGCACATTCCGCGCGGCTCGCTCGTGGCTGTTCTCGGTCCCAGCGGATGCGGCAAGACCACGCTCCTGCGCGCGGTTGCGGGTCTGTTGCCGGTCGACTCGGGCACGATCACCGTCGGTGGGCGCCTCGTTACCGGCCCCGGCGTGCTACGGGCTCCGGAGAAGCGCGGCATGGGCTGGGTTCCGCAAGATGCCTCCCTGTTTCCGCACCTGTCGGTGGGGGAAAACATCGGCTTTGGTCTGCCGCGCTCGAAGCAGAACGACGACCTCTACTGCGAACCCGGCGAGACTTCCGGCGGAGTCGGCGGACTGCTGGCCGGACTCACCCGGCGTGGTCGCGCCAACCGCGCCCGACCGGTGTCCGTTCTGGCCGGTACAGCGGCGCACGCGAACCCCCTCACTGCAGTACCGATCAGCCCCGACCGCGGCCGCCAGACCAGCCGGGCGGCCCGCATCGCGGAGCTCGCTACCCTCGTGGGCCTGGCCGAACTCGTGGATCGCGCCCCCTCGCAGCTCTCCGGTGGCCAGGCCCAGCGGGTGTCGCTGGCCCGGGCGCTCGCTCCTCGCCCCGATCTCATACTGCTCGACGAACCGTTCGCGGCCCTCGACCCGTTGCTGCGTTCGGCCCTGCGCACCGAGGTCGCTGCCCTGCTGCGTGGCCAGCACAACACGAGCGTGATCGTGACGCACGACCAGGAAGAGGCGCTCTCCCTTGCCGATTTCGTAGCCGTGATGCGCGGCGGGAAGATTTTGCAATTCGGCACCCCAGCGGATGTCTATGAGCGCCCGGTCGACCCCTGGGTCGCTGGATTCGTCGGCGACACCGTCGAACTTGACGGCCAGTGGCGGGACGGCCGGGTGGAGTGCGCCCTCGGCTCTCTCCCGGCGGATTGGATGGGCGCGGCATCCGCCCCCGCCGACGGAACGCCGGTGTTCGTCTTGCTCCGCCCGGAATGGCTGACCCTGGCTATGCCATCGACCGAGCAACAAACTGATGCCGTCACCACCGCCATCGCCTACGCCGGCCATGACGCCCTGGTGAGCTTCGCCCTCCCGGCAGGCCTCATCGTACGCGCCCGAGTGGCGGCCCCCGACCTGCCCCGCATCGGTGACCGGCTAACCCTCGGGGTGCGCCAGAATGCTCTCGCCTACCCGCTGGGCGAGTGATTTGGCCGCGGCCCCGGGTTCCTGCCGGTAGGGGGAAAGCCTCTCACTCGCCGCACCGCCGCATCCGCTGACCCGTGCGGCATTCAGCCCGAAAAGCCACTCTTTCAGCGAGTTGCATGACGTTAGCTCACGCATGTGCCACCCTTAGGTCTGGTGAGAGCTCCGGGCCGTGCGCACGGAGCCCGCCCGAAACTAGGCGCAAGCGCGCATAAAACGGTCGAAGCCAAGCCAATGGAGGCTAAATGAACGAGCGCAATTCCAATTCGGTCATGAGGCGCAAACCCATTACCGACATCGGCGACGAGACCGCCAAGAACGGTCTCTTCAAGAGCCTCGGACTCTGGCAACTCACCGCGATCGGCGTCGGCGGCATCATCGGAATCGGTATTTTCACTCTCGCTGGACTCGTTGCAAACGGCGGTCCGGACGGTGAAGGCGCCGGTCCGGCCGTGCTCATCTCCTTTCTCATCGCCGGACTCGCGAGCGCGGCCGCCGCCCTCAGCTACGCAGAGTTCGCCGGGATGATCCCCCGCGCGGGTTCGGCGTACACCTACGGTTATGTCGCCCTCGGTGAGATTATTGGCTGGTTCATCGGCTGGGACCTGCTGCTCGAGTACATCGCGATCGTCGCCGTTGTCGCGATCGGCATCTCGGGGTACTTCACCGAGTTCATGAGCGGCATCGGCATCGACGTTCCGACCTGGATGCAGGGCACCCCCGACACTCTCGACGGTGGCCTGATCAACCTGCCCGCCATCGTGGTCTGTGTGCTCGTGACCTTCATCCTCAGCCGCGGAACGCAGACCTTCGGCCGCTTTGAGCTCGTCGCCGTCGGGCTCAAGGTGTTGCTGATCCTCGCAATCATCGTTCTGGGGTTCTTTTACATCAACACCCAGAACTACGTTCCATTCGTGCCGAATGGGTTCGGCGCGGTCTTCACCGGCGCGGCCACGGTCTTCTTCGCCGTCTTTGGTTATGACGCTATGAGCACCGCCGCCGAAGAGGCCAAAGATGGCAAGAAGCACATGCCGAAGGCGATTTTGCTCTCGCTCGCCATCGCCATGGTGCTCTACGTGCTGGCCACTCTCGTGCTCACCGGCATGCAGAATTGGCAGGATATCGACCCGACCGCCGCCTTCGCCGTCGCATTCCAGTCCGTCGGGCTTCCGATCGTCGCGACCGTGCTCTCGGCCTTCGCCGTTATCTCGATCCTCACCGTTATGCTGACATTTCTCCTCGGCGTCAGCCGGGTCTGGTTTTCGATGAGCCGCGACGGTCTGCTTCCCAAGTGGTTCTCCGGCACCGACCGGAAGGGAACTCCCGCCCGAGTCACGTGGATTGCCGGCCTTGCCGCGGCGCTACTGGCCGGGGTCTTCCCGATCCGGCTGATTGCAGACCTCACCAATATCGGAATTCTCGCCGCCTTCGTCGTGGTGTGCGTCGCCGTGATTGTGTTGCGACGCACCCGCCCCGATGTTCCCCGCACCTTCAAGCTGCCCTTCATGCCCTGGGTGCCCGTGTTCGGGGTTCTGTCTTCTGCCTTTCTTATCACGCAGCTGCACTGGGAGACCTGGCTGCGCTTTGGCATCTGGCTCGTCATCGGCCTGGTCATCTACTTCTTCTACGGTCGTCGCAACTCCGTCATGAACCCGAAAAGCCCGCGCTACATCGAGCATCCGGTCGATCCGCACTAGCGCCGTTCAGGCAGCGGATGCCGATGCGCGGCCGGCCCTGTTTCTGCGGCGCGAAGTCAGCGCGCGCCGACGATCATCCAGGCCAGACTGCGGGCGCGCAAACTCAACGTTAGGGCACGGGCGCCAAGGTAGCCGAGGGCGAACGCCGCCATGAGCAGTGCGAGACCAACTGGGCCCGCCGGCGCAAAGACCAACACGGCGGCGGCCAATGGCACGAAGGCTGCGAAGTTGAGCAGCCCGGTCAGGGCTAGGTAACGAGCGTCGCCGGCGCCGATGAGCACGCCGTCGAGTACGAACACCACCGCGCCGAGGGGGACGGATGCCCCCAGCACGATCATCGTCAGCGGCAGCAGTGAGATTACCGCGTCAGAGTTCGTGAACGCGTGCCCGAGCACGCCGCTCGTGCCGATCACGACCGCGGCGAGCACGAGGCCGGCCAGTACGCCCCATTCCAGGCAGCGGCGCAGCACGGCGCGCACGTGCGCCACGTCTCCGGCGCCGAGGCCGCGACCGACGAGGGCCTGGGCGGCGATCGCGAGGGCGTCGAGGGCAAAGGCGAGCGTCGCGAACAGGGTCATGGCGATCTGAAAGGCTGCGAGCTCGGGGGAGCCGAGCTGGGCGGCGACGAACACGGCGAGCAGCATGGCAGCGCGCAGGCTGAGCGTGCGCACAAACAGCCAGCCTCCGCTGCGGGCGCCGAGTAGTAATCCGGCTCGGTGCGGGCGCAGCGGAGCGCTCTGGCGCCTGGCATGCGTGGCGACCACCACGAGGTAGACCAGGGCCATGCCCCACTGCGCCACGACCGTGCCGATGGCCGATCCGGCAATGCCCCAGCCGAGCAGGTAGATGAAGACATAGTTGAGCGCGATGTTCGCACCGAAGCCGATTCCGGCGACGTAGAGCGGCGTACGGGTGTCCTGCAGGCCGCGCAGCAGTCCGGTGGCGGCGAATACCAGCAGCATGGCGGGCAGGCCGAACATTGAGATACTGAGGTAGGTGGCGGCATCCGCTGTCACGTCCGGTTCGGCGCCGAACGCGCCGACGAGCACCGGAACGGCCAGCAGGCCACCGGCCGCGAGAACGATTCCGAGACCGACGGCGAGCCAGAGCCCGTCAATGCCGACGGAGACTGCCTTGCGCGTATCGCCGGCGCCGAGCCAGCGGGCCACAGCCGGGGTGGTGCTGTAGGCGAGAAACACCATGAGGCCGATGATGGTTTGCAGCACCGCGCTCGCCAGGCCGAGTCCGGCCAGCGGGGTGGTGCCGAGGTGGCCGACCATGGCCGAATCCGCCAGCAGAAACAGCGGTTCGGCCATGAGGGCACCGAGCGCGGGCACGGCGAGCCGCAGAATGTCGTGGTCGATGGGCTGTGCCCGCAAAATATTGATGGTTCGACTCTACGGGGGGCCGCCGGTCAGTTCTGAGCCGCGCTGCTGCCTGACTTATTGAGCGTTGCGTTGAGCCGGAGACTGGCAGCGTTCATGTGCGTTCGCGCCGATTCCGGGAGTTGGTGGATCTGGGGGTGTTGAATCCGGAGAATCGGTGGCAGCACCTTGGAGACGCCGCCTAACCAGCAGGTGCCGTCCAGCAGGTGCCGTCCAGCAGGTGCCGTCCAGCAGGGCGCGAACTTGCGTATGTGCGGGGTCCAGGTGCTGGCTGTGAGACGTGAGGTTGTGTACGCGGCATGTTCGTCGTGATGGAATTGGTCAGAGTCGTGGCTTATCCGTTCGCGCGCTCTTGCTCACCGTCGAGCCTGCCGGCCATGAGGTTTCTGTTCATTGTGGGTATGGTTTCATCATGTATCGCATCAGAATTGTCAGCGCATTCGTCGGTCGTTGGTTTGCCGTTATTGTTTTGGCTGCGGGGGCGTTGGCGCTTGCTGTCCCCAACGCATTTTCAGGCCTGACCGTGGCGATCCCGTGGTTACTTGCCGTGATCATGCTGGGAATGGGTATGACGCTGCGTCCCGTTGACTTCGCGATTATTGCCAGGCGGCCGTGGGCCCTTCTGCTCGGCGTTGCGGTCCAGTTTTTTGTGATGCCGTTGCTTGGCTTTGGGATTGCCGTCGCGTTCGGGCTTTCGCCGATGCTGACGGCCGGCATGATCTTGGTCGGTTCGGTGCCTGGAGGTACAGCGTCCAACGTGATGGTTTACCTCTCTAAGGGCGATACCGCGTTGTCTGTGGCGATGACGTCCGTTTCGACGTTGTTGGCGCCTGTGCTGACGCCGCTGCTGGTCTTGGTGCTCGTGGGAGAGTCCTTGCCCGTTAATGCTGGCGCCTTGTTCGTGTCGATTGTGCAGATCGTGCTGGTTCCGGTGGTGCTCGGGCTCGTGCTGCGCATGATCGTGCCGCGCCTGGTGGAGCGGTTTCTCGATGTTTTGCCGCTGCTGTCGGTGGCCGGCATCACCGTAGTGGTCGCGGCCGTCATCGCCGCGAGTGCCTCTACGCTGTTATCAATTGGCGTGCTCGTGGTCGTCGCCGTGATCTTGCACAACTCCCTCGGGCTGACGCTGGGGTACTACATCGGGCGCCTGTTCGGGCTTCCAGTCGCTAGTCGCCGAGCTCTCAGCTTTGAGGTGGGTATGCAGAACTCCGGCCTGGCCGCAGCCCTGGCCGTGGCGCATTTCAACCCGGTGGCCGCGCTGCCAGCGGCGATTTTCTCGGTCTGGCACAACGTCTCGGGTTCGGTGCTCGCCAGCTACTGGGCGCGCAAGGGTCTGCCTTCCGATGAGGTTTCCGAATCTTTGCCGGTCACCACCCGAGCCTGATCTGACCGGTAGTCAGAAGGCAGTGACCAAGCGCTGACCACCGCCGGCTAACGGGCAGCTTTGTCACGTTTCGTAAGTTCTCCCTTGGTGGCGAGCGGGTGCGTATCCTCAGGTTTCTAAGCGTCGACGAGTTCTTGTGCCATGGTGCTTGCTTCGCGAACGAGAGCAGCGTCGCGGCCGACTTTCGCTGCGGTGATAGCCGCGTCGTAGAGCAAGACGAGGCGGGATGCTGCCGTGGAAATAGTGTCTGCACCAAGGAGGTTGGCCAGGTGTGTGCGAACGACGGCGCGGTAGTCTCGCGCGACCGTGCGTACCGCAGCGCATTCCGGCAGTTCGATCACGGCGTTGGTGAATGGGCAGCCGTGGAACGTGTTCAATTCGACTGAGCGGGCGAGGGGCTCAAATAGGGCGGCGACCCGCTCCCGGCGTGGTGAGAGCGGATTGTCCAGTGCGTGGGCGTTTCGGATCCAGCCGTCTAGTTCCTGCTCCAGGTAGGCCACGACGAGAGCTTCTTTGTTGGCAAAGTTGTTATAGAGGCTGGCTTTGGCGACGCCCGCGTTACGCACGACGAGGTCGATTCCCGTTGCATTGATGCCGTGTTCGTGGAACAGGCGGCCCGCGGACGCGAGTAGGCGCTCTTTGGCGCTCACTATCGGGGTGATGGTCGACGAATGCATACTTTGATATTACCAGACCGATCGGTATAGTTAGTGGTGGCCAGATCGGTCTAACTAGGAGGTAGATATTCATGTCTGAATCTAAGATCGCCGTCGTCATTTATGAGCCCATCGGCTCCGACACCTCACGCGTCTATCGCGGTCTCAAAACCGCCCTCGAGTTCAAGGATGCTGGCGATGACGTTGTCGTCGTTTTCGACGGATCGGGTGTCGAATCCCTCGCCGCCATCTCAGACCCTAAGCACAAGATGAACCCGCTCGCCGTCGCCCTGCGCGACAACATCCGGGGCGCCTGCGCATTCTGCGTCGCATCCCACGGGGTTACCGACGCTGTCGAGTCCGGCGGCTGGCCGCTACTTGCTGAGTACAAAGGCGAAGCGAGTATCCGTTCTCTCGTCGTCGAGGGCTACCAGATCCTCAACTTCTAAGCACCACGTCCGCCCCCGTTCCCTTGCATGAATTGGAGTTTTCATGGCCCTGACAGTACTTCTTGACCTTCGCTTGAAACCGGAAGCCGTTCTTGGTGCGCCGGCCATGCTGCGAGACATCCTTACCGGGACCCGAGCATTTGAGGGGTGTTTGGGTGTTGACGTGTTGCTTGATTGTGACGACCCCGCCCACATGATCTTGCTGGAACGGTGGGCGTCGGCCGACGCTGACGCGGCCTATCGTGAGTGGCGGGCGGGTGCGGGTGCGACCGAACTGGGCTCATTGCTAGCCAGCGCCCCCCAGGTCTCAATGTTTGAGACTGCCAGCGACATCTGACTGAGCACGACAGCACGCACCCGAGATCATGTTCCCGTTCTCGGGTGCGCGCCGTGGGTCGTTGCGACGCCGGTGGTGGTGTCGGTTCGGCTGTCCCGTTCGCAACAATCGAACCCAGATACTTGTTCGAAGTGATGCTGCGTTGGCGGGCAACGTTTTTAGTATCGAATATTGATTCGTACACTCGGCTTCCACCGACTCCGCCCAGATAGGCTGGGGCCATGACTGAGCTGGCGAGTGCATCCGGAATCAACCAGAACGAACTTGACCCGGAGGTGCGCCCACAAGACGATCTCTTTCGGCACGTGAACGGCAAATGGATCGCACGTAGCGAGATCCCCGCCGACAAGGCCCGCTGGGGTTCCTTCACGATGCTTGCCGAAGACGCCGAGAAGGCCGTGCGTGAGATTATCGTCGAGGCGCAGGCCGCGTCAGAGGGCAGCCTGGAGCGCAAGTTCGGCGACCTCTACACGAGCTTTCTCGACGAAGAGCGCATCGAAGCGCTCGGGTCCACCCCGCTGCGCGACGACCTTGCCGCGGTCGACGCGGTCACCAGCATCTCCGAACTCCTCTCGACCCTCGGCCGCCTCGAGCGCGGTGGCGTCGCCGGAGCCTTCCACCTCTACGTCGACAACGACCCGGGCAACCCTGAGCGCTACCTGGTCTTCATCGCGCAGGGTGGTATCGGCTTGCCAGACGAGTCCTATTACCGTGAAGAAAAGTTTGCCGAGATTCGCACCAAGTATCAGGAATTTCTCGAGCGGATGTTCACCCTCGCCGGCTTCGACGGTGCCGCCGATCGCGCAGCGCGCGTCTTCGACCTCGAAACCGAACTCGCCTCGCACCACTGGGACAAGGTGGCTACCCGCGACAGTGAGAAAACCTACAACCTGCGCACCTGGGGCCAGGTCTCCGCGCTCGCAGCGGGTGCCGACGTCGACCTCTGGCTGGCGGGCCTCGACGCCCCGGCCGGCGGCTTCGAAGAGGTCGTCGTGCGTGAACCCAGCTTCATTGCGGGGCTCGCGACCGCCCTGTCAGACGACCGTCTCGAATCGTGGCAGGACTGGCTGCGCTGGCAGGTCATCCGCTCGAGTGCTGCGTACCTGTCGGGTGAATTCGTGGAGGCGAACTTCGACTTCTACGGGCGTACCCTGAGCGGCACCCCGCAGCTGCGTGACCGCTGGAAGCGCGGCGTCTCACTCGTGGAGGGCGCTCTCGGCGAGGCCGTGGGCCGCATCTACGTGGAGCGTCACTTCAAGCCAAGCGCCAAGGAGAGCATGGACGTGCTCGTGGCCAACCTCGTGCAAGCCTACGAAAACAGCATCAGCACCCTCGACTGGATGACCGAGGAGACACGCACGAGAGCCCTCGAAAAGCTGCGCAAATTCACGCCGAAGATCGGCTACCCGGTGAAGTGGCGCGACTATTCCAGCCTCGAGATCGCAGCTGACGACCTCATCAGCAACGTCAAGGCCGCTGGCGAGTTCGAGTTTCAGCGCGAGCTCGGCAAGATCGGCAAGCCGCTCGACCGCGACGAATGGTTCATGACGCCGCAGACCATCAACGCCTACTACAACCCCGGATTCAACGAAATCGTCTTTCCGGCCGCCATCTTGCAGTTTCCGTTCTTCGACGATGCGCGTGACCCGGCCGCCAATTACGGCGCGATCGGTGCGGTCATCGGCCACGAGATCGGACACGGCTTCGACGACCAGGGCTCCAAGTACGATGGCGATGGCCGCCTCACCGACTGGTGGACCGCCGAGGACAAGGCCGCGTTCGAGCTGCGCACGACCGCGCTCATCGCGCAATTCGAGGGCCTTACGCCGCAGGCCATCCCCGGCCACACCGTCAACGGCGCACTCACGATCGGCGAGAACATCGGTGACCTCGGCGGGCTCTCCATCGCCTGGAAGGCCTATCTGCTCTCGCTGAACGGTGCAGAAAGCCCCGTCATCGACGGACTCACCGGTGCCGAACGATTCTTTCTCTCCTGGGCCCAGGCCTGGCAGATGAAACTGCGCGACGCTGAGGCCATCCGCTTGCTGGCTATCGACCCGCACTCCCCGAACGAGTTTCGCTGCAACCAGATCGTCAGCAACATTCCCGCGTTCTATGAGGCGTTCGAGGTCGGCGAAGCGGATGCCCTCTACCTCGCCCCCGACCAGCGCGTCACCATCTGGTAGCGCGATCGTCCCCCCGTCCGGGTTACTGTAGGAACAAGTTCTTCTGAGCTGGGGATGAGGCAGGCGCTGGGCGTAAGCCGCGGAAAGGATCGAACCGAGTGATCGTTTCCGGGCGCGACGCCGACGGCGCCAGTGCTGCTTCCAGCCGAGCGGATGCCGTGCCTGGCCGTTCCCGCCACGCGGCGCTGCCTGGCGGCAAACACCGCACAACAGACTCGCCCGAGAATTTCGCCCGTGGCTTTGCGTGCCTCGGCGAACTGGCCCTCAACGGTGTGCAGGTCTCGGCCCGGGCAACCGATCTTTCGACCGGACGCGTGCTCTTCTCGGTCGACGACCACGTGTCGATGCCAACGGCGAGCGTTGGCAAGGTGCTGCTGCTGATCGAGGTGGCAGCGCGCCTGAACGACGCCGAATTCGGGCTGGCCACGATGCTCGAACGGTCCGGCGCGGATGCCGTGAGTGATTCCGGTGTCTGGCAGCATCTGCAGACTTCACGACTCGGTGTCGCTGATCTTGCCGCCCTCGTTGGCGCGACGAGTGACAACCTCGCCACGAACGTGCTCATTCGTGCCGTAGGGCTGCACTCGGTGCGCGCCCGTACCGAACAGCTCGGACTCAGCCGCACGGCGCTGCTCGATCTGGTGCGACACACACGCGGCCCCGACGACGCGCCGCAGCTCTCGGTGGGCAGCGCGAAGGAGCTCACCTGGCTGTTCACGGCGCTCGCCCGCGGCGAGATCGTAAATGCTGAGACCAGCGCGCGGGTGATTGGCTGGCTGTCGCTCAACACCGACCTGTCGCTCGTGGCCAGTGCCTTCGGCCTGGATCCGCTCGCGCACCGGGAGAGCGACCACGGTTTGCTCATGGTCAACAAGACGGGAACGACTACGGGCGTTCGCAGCGAGGTGGGCATCCTCCGCGGTCCGCGGGCCGGAGTGACGTACGCGGTGTCGATGGTGTTCGACGATGCTCGGCATATGACCCGGCTCGCGGTGCTCGACGGCATGCGCTCGGTGGGGGCCGACCTGCTGGAGTACGTGCACTAACTGGCGGTAAGTTGTGCCATCGTGGAGGTGACGGGCAGTGACGCCCGTCACCGACGCGAAGGAGCTACGCCATGGCGGTCATCGGATGGATTGGATTGGGCCACATGGGCGGCCCCATGACGGCAAACCTGGTGAAGGCCGGGCACAGCGTGCGCGGCTTCGACCTGAGCGTCGAAGCCCTCGACGCTGCGGTGGCCGCCGGCGTCACGCGCGCGACGAGCATCCAAGAGGCCGTAGAAGGCGCCGACGTGGTTTTCACCATACTGCCCAAGGGCGAGCATGCCCGCGCGGTGTACTTCGGTGACGAAGGAGTGTTCGCCCACGCCGACCCGAAAACCCTGCTCGTGGAGTCCTCGACGATCGACATTGAATCGTCCCAGGTCCTGCACGATGCCGCGGCGGCGGCGGGCTTTCGCCTGGTAGACGCCCCGGTATCTGGCGGCATCACCGGTGCAGAGAAAGGCACGCTCACCTTCATGATCGGAGGCGCTGCGGATGCCGTCGGCGACGCCACCGAATACATCAAGCCGATGGCCGCGAATATCATTCCGACCGGTGGTGCGACGACCGGCCAGGCCGCGAAGATCTGCAATAACCTGATGCTGTTCATCAGCCTCGCCGCGACCGCCGAAGGGGCGGTTCTGGCGGATCGGTTGGGGCTGGACGCGCAGGTGTTCTGGGATATCGCATCTGTTTCGTCGGGCGATAGCTGGGCGCTGCGCACCTGGTATCCAATTGCGGGCGTCGTACCATCGGCGGCCGTGAACCGCGACTTCGCGCCGACCTTTACGACCGACCTCGCCAATAAGGACATCGGCCTGGCGGTCGCCGCTGCCGCTGCCACCGACACGCCGCTGGAGATCGGCCAGCACGTGCAGCAGCTGTTCCAGCGCCTGATCGACCAGGGCCACGGCGGTAAGGACTGCTCCATGATCGTGAAACTGGTCGACGGTACCCTGGCCTGACGCGGCTGGATTCGACGAGTCCGGGATGAAATCCCAAGTAGACAGTTTGTCTAACTAGTGAGACTATGTAGTCATGCAATCAAAACCCTGGCCAGCTGATTGGATGCGCGCGGCCCTGAGCCTGTGCGTGCTGCGCGCGCTCGCGCCGGGCCCGACCTACGGCTATGCGATCGCGTCGGCGCTCGAGGCGGCGGGCTTGGGTGCCATCAAGGGTGGCACGCTCTATCCGCTGCTCACCCGCTTCGAGGCGGCCGGCTGGATCGCCGGCGAATGGCGACCGGGCGCCGGGGGACCGGGGCGCAAATACTTCTCGCTCACCGACGATGGGCAACGCGAACTGGCTGACCAGGTCGCCCACTGGCAACTTTTTTCCATCACCGTGCACGACCACTTACAGAAAGGCCCGGTCGAATCATGATGACCAGCAACCCGCATGATCACGACACCAGCGATTTCCGCCTGTCCGGTTTGGGCGGCGCTACTGCCGGCAGCGTCAACTCGGTGAGCCGCTCGGGGGCTAGCTGTACAAAGCTGCGCGGATAGCCGACCTCGGGGGTAGAGGATGCTGCTGACGATTAGGCTGATCACACGTAAGTTTCAAAGGAGATCCGTTGGCACTGAATCGTCGCGTGGTTGTCGGAGTAGATTCCTCGACCCAAAGTTGCAAGGTAGTCAGTGTCGACGCCGACACCGGAGAGCTGTTGCAGCTGCGCAGCGCACCCCACCCCGATGGCACGAGCATCAACCCCGAGCGCTGGCGGGAGGCCTTCGAGCAAGCCGGCGGTACCGCAGCCGCTGAGGGTGCAGGCAATGTGCTCGCCCTCGGCGTGAGCGCGCAGCAGCACGGCATGGTCGCCCTCGACCGCGAAGACACGCCCGTTCATGACGCCCTGCTCTGGAATGATGTGCGCAGCGCCCCGCAGGCTGCAGCGCTCACCGAAAAATATGGCGCCTCGATGTGGGCCGAGGAGGTCGGCGTGGTGCCGGTCGCCTCGTTCACCATTACGAAGCTGGCCTGGCTGCACGAGCACCGGCCCGAACTCGCCGCGCGCGTCGAGCAGGTGATGTTGCCGCACGACTGGCTCACCTGGAATATTCTCGGGCGGTCCGCCGAAGCCACGACCGACCGCAGCGACGCCTCCGGCACCGGGTATTTCTCGGTGCAGAGCAATGAGTACCGTCTCGATCTGCTTGAGGCCGCCCTCGGCCGTGCCACCCGGGTGCCGCGCGTGCTCGGGCCGTCGGAGCGAGCTGGACTGACTCAAAGCGGCGTCATCGTGTCGGCCGGCGCCGGCGACAACGCAGCCGCAGCCCTCGGCCTCGGCGCCGAGGAGGGCGACATTGTTGTATCGATCGGTACGAGCGGCACCGTATTCGCCAGCACTGCTGCCCGCATAGTGGATCCCTCCGGCTCGGTCGCCGGGTTCGCCGACGCTGCCGGCGGCCAGCTGCCCCTGCTCGCGACCATCAACGGTGCCCGCACCCTCGTGGCGACGGCCGGCCTGCTCGGCGTCGACATCGAGCGGTTCGGCGCGCTCGCCCTCGCCGCCCCGACCGACGCCGACGGCCTGCTCATGCTGCCCTACCTCGATGGCGAACGCACCCCGAACCTGCCGGATGCCACCGGTTCGCTCACCGGAATGCGCCGAGCCAATATGCGCCCCGAAAACCTGGCCCAGGCATCCGTTCTGGGTCTGGTCTGCAGCCTCGCTGACGCGCTCGACTCGTTGCGCGGCCAGGGCGTGCCCGTGCGGCAGGTCATTCTGATCGGTGGTGGTTCGCAATCGCCCGCCGTGCAGAAAATCGCCGCGGATGTTTTCGGTGTTCCGGTCGTGCTGCCAGCCCCCGGCGAATACGTGGCTCTCGGGGCTGCCCGGCAGGCCGCCTGGGCGCTCGACGGTAACTTCCCGCTGTGGAAACGCGAGATCGCCACCGAACTCGAGCCCTCGACCACGAGAGACTGGGCCATCGACGTACGCGCACGCTATGCGGAGCAACGCGGACTCATCTACGGGGTCTGAGAGACCCACTTCACGGGCCGCCTGCAAAATGAACGACAACGGCTCGAAGCAGAACAGGGCGACCGCTCACAGCGCCGAGTGAACACCCACCCGAGGTACCAGCAGGCGGTACAGCGCGAGGGCGGCCAGAGCGCCGAGCAGGGTCGTCGTGAGCAGTCGAGACACCGCTCAGATCACAAGCACCAGGCCCCACGGCGGCAGGCGGTCGAGGTGAGAGCGGAGCGCGGAGCGCGCTCAACCGTTCCGCCCCGCCCCCGTTCGTCATCGCCCCAGACAAATTGCCCGTGACGGAGCTAGCAGCAGCGCCCCTGCGGGTTCTTATCCTGGCGGTCGGTCTGGTCCCGCCAGAATTCGCGCTCGGTGAGTAGCGGATGCGGCGCGCGGTCGAGGCCGGTAGCATCCGTTTCGTAGGAGGCGGCGTGGTGCGCCACGTACTTCTCGTAGGCATCCTCGCCGAGGAGGCCTTTGAGGTACCAGATCACGCCGCGGGCGCCCGCGCGGACGCCCGCCCACAGGGTCATTAGTGGCCCGTGACCTTGATTTTTTTCTCGGCCGGCAGGGCATCCCACTGCGCCTGCAGCACCTTTTCGGGCGGGGTCATGATGAATCCGGCCGGGGCATAGGTCTGCGACTGCACGGCGTCATCCTCGCTCGTGGCGTTCGAGCGCTGGCGGTACGCGCGCACGGTGGCCTGGATCGCGGTCAGGATAACGATGATCGAGAGCACGACGAAAATGATCGACAGCACACCCTGCACCATCGTGTTGCGCACGACCGCCTCCATCGCCAGCACGTTCGGCGCGGTGCCGAAGCTCGTTTCGCCGGCGGCCAGCGCGTTGGCGAACGCACGGTTCTGGGCGAAGTAGCCGATTCCGGGCGTGGTCGAGAAGATCTTCAGGAACGAGGCCGAAATGGTGACCACGGATGCGAAACCCAGCGGCAGCGCCACCACCCAGAGGTATTTGAACAAACCACGTTTGGCGACAATGGCCATACACACGGCCAGGGCGATGGCCGCGAGCAGTTGGTTGGCGATGCCGAACAGCGGGAACAGAGTGTTGATGCCCCCGAGCGGATCGGTCACTCCCATCAGCAGCACGGCTCCCCAGGCCGCGACCATGATGGCCGTGGCAGCCCAGGCGCCCGGGCGCCAGGAGGTGTTCTTGAACTTTGGGAAGAAGTTGCCGAGGCTGTCCTGCAGCATGAAGCGGGCGACGCGGGTGCCGGCATCCACTGCGGTGAGGATGAACAGCGCCTCGAACATGATGGCGAAGTGATACCAGAAGCTCATCATCGACGTACCGCCGATGAGCTGCTGCATGATGTGCGAGAGCCCGACGGCCAGCGTGGGAGCGCCGCCGGTGCGGGAAACGATCGACTCTTCACCGACGTTGGTGGCCATGTCGGTCAACATGCTCGGGGTGAGGTTGACGCCGGTGAGGCCGAGGCCGTTCACGAACGCGACAGCGCCCTGCACGGTGCCGCCGGTGAGGGCGGGGGAGGCGTTCATGGCGAAGTAGATACCACGATCGATCGACAGCGCAGCAACGAGGGCCATGATCGCCACGAGCGACTCCATCAGCATGCCGCCGTAGCCGATGAACCGGGTCTGGCGTTCCTTCTGAATGAGCTTGGGAGTGGTACCCGAGGCGATGAGGGCGTGGAAGCCGCTGAGGGCGCCGCAGGCGATCGTGACGAACAGGAACGGAAACAGCGTTCCGGCGACGACGGGGCCGGTGCCGGTGGTGGCGAAGCCGCTGACTGCCGGCACGTTGATCTCGGGGCGGATGATGACGATCGCCACGGCGAGCATGCCGATCGTGCCGATCTTCATGAAGGTCGACAGGTAGTCGCGCGGTGCCAGCAGTAGCCACACGGGCAGGATCGCGGCGATGAAACCATAGATGATGATGCCCCAGGCGATGGTCACCTTGTCGAGCAGCAGGTAGGTCTGGCCCCATTCGGAGCCGTTGACCATGCCGCCGCCGACGATGGCGGCGATGAGCAGAACAAAGCCGATGATGGAGATCTCGGTGATCTTGCCCGGGCGGAAGAAACGCAGATAGCAGCCCATGAACAGCGCGATCGGGATGGTCATTCCGACCGAGAAGACACCCCACGGGCTTTCGGCGAGGGCGTTCGTGACGACGAGGGCCAGGATGGCCACGATGATCACCATGATCACCAGGGTCGCGATGAGGGCGGCAGTGCCACCGATCACGCCGAGTTCATCGCGAGCCATCTGGCCGAGCGAGCGACCGCCGCGCCGCATGGAGAAGTGCAGCACGAGGTAGTCCTGCACGGCGCCAGCGAGTACGACACCGACGATGATCCAAATGGTGCCGGGCAGGTAGCCCAGCTGGGCGGCCAGTACGGGGCCGACCAGTGGCCCGGCGCCGGCAATAGCGGCGAAGTGATGGCCGAACAAGACGCGGCGATCGGTGGCGGCAAAGTCCTTGCCGTCTGCCTTGTACTCGGCCGGCGTGGCCCGCCGGTCATCGGGGCGAACAATGTGCTTCTCGATGAATTTCGAGTAGAAGCGGTAGCCGATGAGGTAGGTGCAAATCGCAGCGAAGACGAACCAGATGGCGTTGACGGTCTCGCCGCGCACCACGGCGAGCATGACCCAGCTGAGGCCACCGAGCAGCGAAATAACAGACCAGATGATGATTTTGAGGGGTGTCCACTGGCGATCGTGGGCGTCACGCGCCTCCGGATCCAGGGCGACCGCGAGGTCGTGCGGAATCCGTTTCAGAGCGGTCGGTTCTTGGGTTGTGCCTTCTGACATGGTGGACGCGGCGCCCATTTCTCCTCCTTGAGCCAAGGCAGATGCTGTGAACCTGCTTCTGTACGTTACCGCGACGCGAGAATGGCTCAAACCCCGAGCGGGAACTGGGCATGAATCGAGCACGTAAAATAGACAATCGGGCACTCGCCCAAATTTTGCGCCCTCGACCATTGGAGCCACCGTGGCGACGCCCACTCATCTCGATTCCGTCATCGCCCTCGCCCGTCATCGCGGCTTCGTCTTTCAGGCCGGTGAGATCTACGGCGGTTCCCGCTCCGCCTGGGACTACGGCCCCCTCGGTGTCGAGCTCAAAGAGAACATCAAAAAGCAGTGGTGGCGTTCCATGGTCACGAGCCGCGACGACGTCGTGGGCCTCGACTCGTCCGTGATTCTGCCTCGCCAGGTCTGGGAGGCATCCGGTCACGTCGAGGTCTTCAGCGACCCGCTGATCGAGTGCACGAGCTGCCACAAGCGTTTTCGCGCCGACCACCTCGAAGAGCAATATGAGGAGAAGAAGGGCCGCCCGCCCGAAAACGGGCTCGATGACATCGCGTGCCCCAACTGTGGTAACCGCCACATCTGGACCGAGCCGCGCGCCTTCTCCGGCCTGCTCAAGACCTACCTCGGCCCGGTCGACGACGAGGCCGGCATGCATTACCTGCGCCCCGAAACCGCCCAGGGCATCTTCGTCAACTTCGCCAACGTGCTGCAGGCGTCGCGCTCGAAGCCGCCGTTCGGCATCGGCCAGATCGGCAAGAGCTTTCGCAACGAGATCACGCCGGGCAATTTCATCTTTCGCACCCGCGAGTTCGAGCAGATGGAGATGGAATTCTTCGTCGAACCGGGCACCGACGAGACCTGGCACCAGTACTGGATCGACACCCGCATGAAGTGGTACACCGACCTCGGCATCAACCCCGAGAACCTGCGCCTGTTCGAGCACCCGGCCGAAAAGCTCTCGCACTACTCCAAGCGCACCGTCGACATCGAATACCGCTTCGGCTTCACCGGCACCGAGTTCGGTGAGCTCGAGGGCGTGGCGAACCGTGGTGACTTCGACCTGTCAACGCACGCCAAGGCATCCGGTAAAGACCTGACGTATTTCGACCAGACCAAGAACGAGCGCTGGACGCCCTGGGTGATCGAGCCCGCCGCCGGCCTGACCCGTTCACTCATGGCCTTCTTGGTTGACGCCTACGTCGAAGAAGAAGTTCCGAACGCCAAGGGTGGTGTCGACAAGCGCACCGTGCTCAAGCTCGACCCGCGCCTGTCGCCGGTGAAGGCCGCGATCCTGCCCCTCTCGCGCAACGAGAAGTTGTCCCCGATGGCGCGCGAGCTCGCTGCGACCCTGCGCCAGCTGTGGAACGTCGACTTCGACGACGCTGGAGCCATCGGCCGTCGTTACCGCCGCCAGGACGAAATTGGTACCCCGTTCTGCATCACGGTCGACTTCGACTCCCTCGACGATCAGGCTGTCACCGTGCGCGACCGCGACACGATGGCGCAGGAGCGTGTGCCGCTCGTCGACCTCGAGGCCTACCTCGCGGTGCGCTTGCGCGGGGCCTAACGGCAGAAAAACGCCTGCCCGGGCGTGCGTCGTGCAGACTGTGACCATGAAAGCGGTCTATTTCGAAGAGTTCGGTGTTCTTCCGGTGCTGCGCGAGGTGCCCGAGCCGCAGCTCAGCGCGGCCGGTGTGATCGTGCGGGTGGAGGCCACCGGTCTCTGCCGCAGCGACTGGCACGGTTGGCAGGGCCATGACGCCGACATCGCCCTGCCACACGTTCCCGGTCACGAACTGGTCGGCGTGATTGATGCGGTCGGGCCGCTGGTTCGCCGGTTTCGGGTGGGCCAGCGGGTGACCGTGCCGTTTGTCTGCGCCTGTGGAGACTGTGCGGAATGTGACGCCGGCAACGGACAGGTCTGCCGCAACCAGACCCAGCCCGGCTTCACCCACTGGGGCTCCTACGCCGAACGGGTGGCGTTGCACAACGCCGACGTGAACCTCATCGCCATCGGCGACGACCTCGACGCGGGCGCCGCGGCGCTGCTCGGCTGTCGTTTTGCGACCTCGTATCGCGGGCTCGTACACCAGGCCGGCCTTCAGGCCGGCGAAACGCTCGTGGTCGTCGGCTGCGGTGGAGTAGGCCTCAGCGCGGTGATGATCGGGCAGGCGCTCGGCGCCACGGTCATCGCCGTCGATATCAGCGCGGACGCGCTCGATGCAGCGACCCGCGTCGGGGCGGCGCACGTGGTCAACTCAGCCGGGCTCGGCGACGCCGAGGTGGTCGAACACATTCGGGCCCTGACAACCGATGGCGCCCAGGTGAGTCTCGAGGCGCTCGGCCGGGAGAACACGGTGGCCATCGGCATCCGCTCGCTGGCTACCCGTGGGCGACACGTGCAGATCGGCTTGCTGGCCGACGACCCGCGGGTGCCGCTGGGCACGGTGATTGCGCGGGAACTGACCGTACTCGGCAGCCACGGCATGCCCGCTCACGACTATCCGGCCCTGCTCGACTTGGTGTTGAGGGGTCGACTGCGCCCGCAAGACCTGATTAGCCGCCGCATCACCCTGGCCGAAGCGCCCGCCGCCCTTGCCGCTATGTCGACTTCCGGCGCACCCGCCGGCGTCACCCTGATCGAGCTGGGCTAAGAGGCGATCGCACCGGTGCCGGCGGCATCCGCCGCGCCAGCAGCGGGCAGCGTCACGTCGATACCGAACAGGGCGTCCAGCCCGGTGAGGTAGGCATCCTGCTCGCCGGCGCGGGCCAGTTCGCGGGCACGAACCATGGGGGCGTGCAGCAGTACACCGGCCAGGTGACGCAGGGCTGCCTCGGTGGCTTCGCTCGAGTCGCCGCGGCTGCGAGCCCGGGCGATCTCGGCGTCGCGCAGCTCAAACACGTAGCTACGCAGAGCGACGACGGCCGGGGTGAGGCTTTGCTCTTCGGCGACGTCGGAGAACTTGCGGGCGGCCTTGCCCACGATCTCGCGGGCATCGGATGTGGCATTGAGCTCTTCGAGCGGCGCATGGATGCTGATCGTCTCGAGGTCGAGCAGTTCGACACCGGGTACCAAGGTGACATCGGGTGCCACGTTACGGGGCAGGCCCAGGTCGATGATGAGCTGTGGCGGCGCTGCAGGGCCGGCATCGGCCGGGCACAGGCGGGCCGGGGCATCGGCGGTAGCGCCGGCGATCTCGAACGGGTCCATTCCAATTTCGTTGCGCCCGCCGGTGATCAGGGCTGCATCGATGACATGGTCATCGCGCAGGGTGCAGGTGACGACCACGTCGGCGCGGGCGACCTCCGCGGCGAAATCCTCGGTGGGAACGGCTTCGATACCGTGTGACGTTGCGAATCCGACGGCGCGACCGGAGGGCGAGTAGACCCGCACGTTCTCGGCTCCGCGGTCACGCAGGGCGGCGAGGGAGGCCCCGGCATAACGGCCGGTGCCGACCAAAAGCACGCGGGCGGTCGACCAGTCACTGACCCGGCTTTCGGCCAGTTCGAGGGCAAGGCGCACGATCGAGCGACCGGCCGAGCCGATTCCGGTGCGGTTTTTCACACCGCGCGATGTCTGCGAAGCCCGCTGAAAGAGGCGCTCGAGCTCGGGGCTCGTGGTGCCGTTGGCGCGAGCCTGTTCGAGCGCGCGGCGCACCTGGCCGGCAATTTCGACCTCACCGACGACGACGGATTCGAGGCCGCTCGTCACGGCGAACAGGTGTTCGGCGACGCCGTTGCCGTGCACGAGGGTGAGATTGTCGCGCAGGAGGTCTGCGTCGAGACCGCTGCTGGCGCTCACGGCCTCAATGGCGGCGTAGACGGCGGGAAGAGGCGACACGCCGTAGGGCTCGTTGAGGTCAAGGTAGGCCTCGAATCGGTTGCAGGTCGCAACGACGACGGCACCGCTGAGCGGTCCGTGCTGTGCCACCATGCGGGTAGCCGAAGAGCCCCCGCCCACAGACAATTTCTCCAGCACATCGAAGGTGGAGTTTTTATGACTTGCGGACAAAAGAATTAGCACTACGCAATTCTACGACTCAATGCTGTACGCTCCCGGCGCGCGACGCCAGAGATGTTTGAGAGAATGATCGAGATGATCCTCGACGCGCAGCATCCACTCTCCTCCGGCCTCACCGCCGACTCCCGCCTGATCCAGGCCTATCAGGGCACCCGGCCCGCCGTGACGCCGGTGTGGTTCATGCGTCAGGCCGGCCGATCGCTACCCGAATACCGCGAGTTGCGCGTCGGAACGCGCATGCTCGACGTGTGTCTCGACCCCGAATTAGCGAGCGAAATCTCGCTGCAGCCGGTGCGTCGGCACCAGGTCGACGCCGGAATCTTCTTCAGCGACATCGTCGTGCCGTTGAAGCTCGTCGGGGTCGACGTGTCGATTGTGGCCGGTAAGGGCCCCGTTCTCGGTAAGGCCGTACGCACGCCAGCGGATGTCGACGAACTCACCGCCCTCGATCCCGCCCTGCTCGATACGGCCCTCGCACCGATCAGCGCGGCCGTGGGGCTGGCGGTTTCCCAGCTGGGATCGACCCCGCTGATCGGTTTCGCCGGTGCTCCTTTTACGCTCGCCGCGTACCTGGTCGAGGGCGGTCCGTCGAAGGATCACATCCACGCCCGTACCCTCATGCATGCCGAACCGGAAGCTTGGGCCAAGCTCATGGCCTGGACCGCCGACGTCACCGGCCGATTCCTGCGCGCGCAGGTGCTCGCCGGGGCGAGTGCTGCCCAACTGTTCGACTCGTGGGCCGGAGCGCTCTCGTTAGTCGACTATGCGGCATCCGTTGCCCCGGCGTCGATCGCGGCGATCGCCCACGTGCGCGACCTGACCTACACCGTGCCGGGCCAAGGAGAAGAACCGACTCACCGTAACGTGCCCATCGTGCACTTCGGCGTGGGAACCGGCGAACTGCTCAAAGAAATGCACAACATCGGCGCCGACGTCGTAGGCGTGGACTACCGTGTGCCGCTCGACGAGGCCAACCGCCGGCTGGGCGGTGCCGTCCCGCTGCAAGGCAACGTGGACCCCGCGCTGCTCGCGGCGCCGTGGCCGGTGCTCGAAGCGCACGTGCGCGACGTGCTCGAACGTGGACGCACCGCGCCGGCGCACGTACTCAACCTTGGCCACGGCGTTCCGCCCGACACCAACCCCGATGTGTTGACCCGGCTGGTCAGCCTCGTGCATGACGTGAGCGCGGCCGAGTAGGAGCAGCAACATGACCACACCGATCGACGTACTCGTGATTGGCGCCGGAGTGGCCGGTCTGGTCGCCGCCCGTGAATGTGCGCAGGTGGGGCTGAGCGTCACTATCATTGAGGCCACTGACGCTGTCGGCGGCCCGGTCGCCGGCCACGTTCTCGACGGACTCAGCCTCGACAGCGGAGCCGAAAGCTTCGCCGTGCGCGGCGGTACCGTGGCCTCATTCATCGAGGACCTCGGCCTCACCGACCAGGTCGTTGCTCCGAACGTCGCCGGTGCCTGGTTGCACCTTCCCGCTCTCAAACCGGGTTCCGCAGTGCAGTCCCACAGCAAAGGGGATGCCTCGGTCAGCGTTCCGCTGCCCAAGGCCGGCGTGCTCGGAATTCCCGGCTCCCCGCTCGCCGACGACGTGCGCCGCGTCATCGGCTGGAAGGGGTCGCTGCGCGCCTACCTCGACCGGCTCATGCCCGTCCTCACTATCGGCCGAGAGCACAGCCTCGGCGACCTCGTGAAGAAGCGCATGGGTCAGCGTGTGCTGGACCGCCTCGTCGAACCCGTCGCCTCCGGCGTCTACACGACGAGCGCCATCGACCTCGAAATCGACGTTGTCGCCCCCGGACTCAACCGAGCCCTCACCACGGCCGGCTCGCTGTCCGGGGCCGTCTCGGCCCTGCGATCCGGCGCACCCGCCGGTTCCAACGTGGGCGGATTGCTCGGCGGTATGGCCAGCCTGCCCGCCGCCATCGTTGCCGCCCTCGAACACCACAACGTGACCATTGTCACCGGCACCACGGCCCGGAGCCTGGCTCATTCCGGCACCGACGACGAGCCCACCTGGACCGTCACCGTGACCCGGCGAGCGGATGCCGACCCCGCCGACCCCACTCCCGCCGGCCAAGACGCTGCACAGGCTGAGCCCACGACCGACACCCTCACCGCCCGGTATGTCATCGTCGCGACCCAGGGAGCGCAGGCCCTGCGACTGGTCAATTCGCTCGGTACCCAGTTCGACGCGCTCGCCGAACTCGACTGGCCGGCCCCGACCGCCGTCACCCTCACCTCGCTCGTGCTCGACGCACCTGCACTCGATGTGAACCCGCGCGGCACCGGTGTGCTCGTGTCGATTGATGCTCCCGACGTCACCGCGAAGGCACTCACCCATGTCACAGCGAAATGGGCCTGGGTCGCCGAAGCCGCCGGCCCCGGCCGCCATGTCGTGCGCCTCTCCTACGGGCGGGCAGGAGCGCCCAACCCGACCGACGACCTGACCGACGATGAACTTCAGGCCCTCGCGCTACACGACGCATCTGCGCTGCTCGGCGTTCCTCTGCCGGCCGGCTGCGTGCGAGCCTTTGCCCGCACCGAGTGGCGCGACGCCCTGTCGCCTGCCACTCTCGGTGCGCCCGAACGTACGCAGCGGGTGCGCGAGGCCGTCGCCGCAACCCCCGGGCTGGAGATCACCGGAGCCTGGTTGGCCGGAACCGGACTTGCCTCCGTCATCCCGCATGCACTCCAGGCCGGCGACCGTATTCGGCACGCCGCCCTCGGCCTCACCATCACCGCTCCCGACCTCTAACCGAAACTGTGCACTTCCTGTATTGATACGATCGCACGGGGACATGCCCGAGCGCCTGAGACCGAAACGGCGAACCGGGTTACTCTGGGGGGACCTTACGAAAGTGGAGACTCAATGCGCGGAAAGCTTCTGTTCATCACGGGCGGACTCGTCGGCTATGTCCTCGGTGCACGCGCTGGCCGTAATCGCTATGACCAGATCGCCGCCGCTGCCAATGACCTCTGGAACGCCAAACCCGTGCAACGCCGGGTGACGCAGGTGCGCGATGCCGCCCTCGAGCTGGTCGGCGATATTCCCGCCAACCTGTACAAGGTCGGTAAAAAAGCTGCCTCGCAAGCTGCGGCGAAAAAGAAGCAGGCCGCGAGCAAAACGGATACCGCCGCCGCGACGCCGGCCGCGAAGGCCAGCACCACCACGAGCCGCACGAGCGCAACGCAGCCCAAGCCCAAGCCGGCCCCCGCGACGGGCGACGATTTCACGGCGCAGTAAGCACGCAACAGCTCGTAGAATTCAGACATCTGAAACACCGATACCCGAGCACAGGGAAGGCAATCCGTGACTAGCAGTGGATTCAACCCGAAGAGCAAGCGCCCATTGCTCGCACTGATCGGGGAGCTGCCCGGTCAGATCAGCGCCCTCGTCAAAGCCGAACTGGACGCCTTCAAGGCCGAGTTCGCCGCCAAGGCCAAGAACTTCGGGGTCGGTGCCGCCCTCTTCATCGTGGCCGCTGCTATCCTCTTTTTCGCCCTCGGGGTATTCGTCGCCCTGGCCGTGATCGCCCTGGCCCTGGTGCTGCCGCTGTGGCTCGCCACACTCATCGTGGCGGTCGCTCTGGTGCTCATCGCCGTCATCCTTCTGCTCATCGGAGTCAACCGGGTAAAGGCGGCTACGAAACCCGATCCGGAGGGTGTGCACGCGAGCATCCGTCACGACGTTGATGCGTTCAAGGGAGTTGGCGAATATGACCACAAATAACCTCGAGCTCACCGGGGCTGGCGGCGACAAGCGCGGCATCGGTGATCTGCGGGCCGAAGCGCGGCACGCGCGCGCCGAGCTCGCTTCGACCCTCGATGCTATCGAGTACAAGTTCAATGTGCCCAAGCAGCTGCGCATCAGTCGCCGTCGCCTGACCCATGCCCTGCGCCAGCTCGGCGAGGACAGCCCGGCCGCCCTCGTGGGAATTGCGCTGGGTGCGGCGACCGTTGTCGGCGTTATCGTCTGGTTCGGTGCTTCCGCGGTGGTTAAGAACCGCTAGTTCCGATCAAACCGAGCCGGGTCGGTTCTCAGGAACCACAGGGTTCATTTTGGTGCCGGGCGCAATAAAGAGCACACTAGAGCCATGACTCACCCGGCTGCCGGAGAGGCAGTAACCAGCGTTCAGCCCACCACTCCCACCGATCCCGAGGTACCCGCGGCCTCGCCGCAAGGTTTCACTCTCTTTACCGTTCTGCGAAAAGATCCGCAAAACCCAGATGACCTCGATGGCCGCGATGTTCCGCACGCGGTCAACGAGCTCGATGACGTGGTTGCCCTGATCGAAGCCGAGGGCGTCACCGTACGCGGTTTCTACGACGTCTCCGGCCTGAAAGCCGACGCCGACGTCATGATCTGGACCCACGCCGACGAGGCTGAGACGCTGCAATGGGCCAACCGTGAGCTGCGCCGTAGCCGTCTGCTCAAAAGCCTGCTGCCCACCTGGAACGCCATGGGCGTGCACCGCGACGCCGAGTTCAACAAGAGCCACGTGCCTGGATTCCTCCGCGGCGTAGAGCCCAAGGCCTGGCTCACGATTTACCCCTTCGTGCGCAGCTTTGAGTGGTACCTGTTGCCCGACGAGGAGCGCAGCAAGATGCTCGCCGACCACGGCCGCAAGGGCGCCGCCTACCGCGGAGCCCTCGCCAACACCGTCTCGGCCTTCGCCCTCGGCGACTACGAGTGGCTGCTGCCGATCGAGAGTGACGAACTCACCGAGTTGGTCGACCTGATGCGGGGCCTGCGTGAGACCGAAGCGCGCCGCCACGTACGCGAGGAGATCCCGTTCTACACCGGACGCCGAATCTCGACCGCCGAGGTCGTCGAGGTGCTGCAGTAATGGCACAGTACGACGCCGTTCTGCTGGCTGGTTTCGGCGGACCAGAGGGCCAGGACGACGTGATTCCGTTTCTGCGCAATGTGACCGGAGGCCGCGGAATCCCCGAGGAACGCCTCGAGGAGGTCGCGACCCACTATCGCCACTTCGGCGGCGTCAGCCCGATCAACGACCAGAACCGCGTGCTGAAAGCTGCGCTTCAGGTCGAACTCACCCGTCGTGGCATCGACCTGCCCGTGATCTGGGGCAACCGCAACTGGGCACCGTACCTGAAAGATACAATTTCGGACGCTCATGACGCCGGCCAAAATCGTCTGCTCGCGATCGCGACAAGCGCCTACAGTTCCTACAGCGGATGCCGCCAGTACCGTGAGGACTTCGCTGCGGCGCTGACCGCCACCGGCCTGAACGACACGGTGCACATCGACAAAATTCGCCAGTTCTTCGACCACCCCGGCTTCGTCACCCCCTTCATCACCGGTGTGACCAAGGGCCTGCAAGACGTTCAACGAGCCATCCCCGGCATCGATGTGGACACCGAGGTCGAGATTCTGTTCTCAACCCACTCGATCCCCATGACGGATGCCAACAAGAGTGGCCCGGCAGACCGTGGTTTCGGCGAGGGTGGCGCCTACGAAGCGCAGCACCGCGCCGTCGCCCAGGTCATCATGGACTCCCTCGTGGAACCAAACGCAACCGAGGCGCCGCTGAAGACCCAGTGGCAGCTCGTCTACCAGTCCCGCAGCGGCCCACCCACCATGCCGTGGCTCGAGCCTGACATCAACGATGCGATCGCCCTGCTGCCAGCCCGCGGCATCCGTGCCGTCATCATCGTGCCGCTCGGTTTCGTGAGCGATCACATGGAGGTCATGTGGGACCTCGACAACGAGGCGATGGAGACCAGCGAGAAGTTCGGGATCCACGCCGTGCGGGTGCCGACCCCCGGGGTCTCGCCCGATTTCGTGAACGGCCTCGTCGACCTGATCGAGGAACGCCTGAACGATACCCCGGTTGAAGATCGCCCGGCGAAGACCACGCTCGGCCCCTGGTACGACGTGTGCCGCCCCGGCTGCTGCGAAAACGTGCGCCTGGGCTTCAAGCCGGCCGTCGCGGGAATGGCGCCATGACCGTGATCCGCGTGGGTACCCGCGCGAGCGCCCTTGCGCTCGCGCAGACCCAGACGATCGTCAACCGCATCGCGGCCTCGGCCGGCGTCGAGGTGGAAATCGTGCGCGTCACGACGCACGGCGACACCTCGACCGAGCCGCTCTCGAGCCTCGGCGGCACCGGTGTCTTCGCGAGCGCCCTGCGCGAAGCCCTGCTGAACGACGAGTGCGACGTCATCGTGCACTCCTTCAAGGACCTCCCTACCGCGCCTCACCCTGGCCTGCGCATCGGTGCAACGCCCAAGAGAGCGGATGCCCGGGACGTGCTGGTGGCACGAGCCGGTTTCACTCTGGACACCCTGCCCGAGGGTGCCCGGGTCGGCACCGGTTCGCCTCGTCGGGTCGCGCAGCTGCGTGAGCGTCGGCCCGACCTCACGATCGTTGACATTCGCGGCAACATCGACACCCGCGTCGGGCGCGTCGCCGAGGGGAACCTCGACGCCGTCGTTCTGGCTGCTGCCGGCCTCGGACGCCTCGGCCGGCTCGATTCCCTGGCGCCCGAATTTCTCGATCTGTCCGGCTGGCCGACCGCACCCGGCCAGGGCGCGCTCGCGATCGAAGTGCGCGATGGCAAACCCGATCGTCTGCTCGGCGTGGCGCTGGCGACCATGAACCATTCCTCGACCGAGGCGACGACCACCGCCGAACGCACGGTACTGGCCCGCCTCGAGGCCGGCTGCGCCGCACCGATCGGTGCGACCGCAGTCGTCGACGATGGCTTGCTGTTTCTCACCGCCACCGTGTACAGCCCGGACGGCTCGCGCAGGATCACCAGCTCGCACGCGGCAACGCCCGATTCCCACTCCGCCCTCCACCTCACCCAAGCTGCGCTCGACGTGGCCGAACGAGTATCCATAGATCTTCTGGCCGGTGGCGCGGCCGAGTTCGCTCCCCTGAAAGTGACTGAGTGACCACGTGATCAATCGACTGACCAAGCCCCTCGCGGGCTGGCGAGTTCTCGTTCCGCGCGGCGGACCCTGGGGTGACCAGGTGGCAGCCAACCTGCGCGCCAAGGGCGCGCATCCAATCGTCGCCCCCATGATCAACTTCGCCGCAACCGACGACGCCCCGGCCCTCGACGCGGCGCTGGCCCGTCTCGCCGCCGGCGATTTCGACTGGATGACCATCACGAGCGCGACGACCGTCGACGTCTTGTCATCGCACCGCGCTGTGGTGGCGCCGGGAACCCGCATCGCAGCGGTCGGTGAAACCACCGCTGCCGCGCTCGTCGCGGCCGGCTACCACGTAGACATCATTCCCTCCGAAGACAATTCAGCCCGCGGCCTGCTGGAGGAATGGGAGACGGCGACCGCTGGCGTCATCCCGCTGCGCGTACTCACACTACGCAGTGAGATCGCCAAGCCGTTGCTTAGTGAGGGACTGCGCCGCATTGGCCACGACGTGGAGTCGGTCGTCGCCTACCGCACCATCGGAGTTCCGGTCAGCGACCAGGTTGTCGCCGACGTCAAAGCCGGTCTCGTACACGCCGTGCTCGTGACCAGCGGCAGCGTTGCACGTCAGGTGCGCGAACAGTTTGGAGACATTCCCGAACGCACCCTGGTGGCGTGCATCGGCCCGCAGACCGCCAAGGACTCCCGGGCTCTCGGACTGCGCGTTGACGTGGTCGCCTCCGAGCGCAGCGCCGAGTCCCTCATCGAGGCGCTCGTCGATACAGCACTGGCCGGAGCGGCACCGGCGCTCTGATCGCGCAGGTCACGACCGGATAACAAAACGCACAGCCGAGCGGCGTAGGGTACAGGAGTGACCAACCCCGTTATTCGCCCACGACGCTTGCGCACCAGCGGCGCGCTCCGTCGTCTGGCCAGTGAAATTCGTGTCCACCCGGCCGAGCTCGTGCTCCCCATGTTCGTGCGCGAAGGCGATGATGCCCGCCCGATTACGTCGATGCCCGGCGTTGTGCAGCACAGCATCGACAGTGCACGCCGGGCCGTCGTGGAGGCGGCGGAGGCCGGCATCGGAGGCATCATGCTGTTCGGGGTACCCGAGGTGCGTGATGCGATCGGAACCGGAGCGACCGACCCCGCGGGCATTCTCAACGTCGCCACTCGCGCTCTCGTCGACGAGATCGGCGACGCACTCGTCGTGCAGACCGACCTGTGCCTCGACGAATTCACCGACCACGGCCACTGCGGCGTGCTCGCGGCCGATGGCCACGTCGACAACGACGCGACCCTCGAACGCTACCGCGATATGGCCCTCGCCCAAGCCACGGCCGGTTCCGCGCTGCTTGGTCTTTCAGGCATGATGGACGGCCAGGTCGCTGCCGTGCGCGAAACCCTCGACGTCAACGGTTTCGAAGACACCGCAGTGCTCGCCTACTCAGCCAAGTACGCCTCCGCTTTTTACGGTCCGTTCCGTGAGGCCGTCGCCTCAACCCTGGTCGGCGACCGCCGTACCTACCAGCTCGACCCGGCCAACCGGCGTGAGGGCGTGCGTGAAGCGCAGCTCGATATCGACGAGGGCGCTGACATCGTCATGGTCAAGCCGGCTGGCGGCTACCTCGACGTGCTCGCCGAAGTTGCCGCCATGAGTGATATTCCCGTTTGGGCATACCAAGTATCCGGCGAATATGCCATGATCGAAGCCGCCGCCGCGCAGGGCTGGATTGACCGTCGCCGTGCCGTCGAAGAGTCGGTGTTGAGCATCCGCCGGGCCGGCGCCGATGCCGTACTGACCTATTGGGCCGTTGAGCTGGCCGCCTGGCTCAAGGAGGAGCGCGCATGACCGGCACGATGTCAACTTCGGTGGAGCACGTCGCCACCCACAATGATGAACTCTTCGACCGTGCCCGCCGGGTGATTCCCGGGGGCGTCAACTCGCCGGTGCGTGCCTTCGGCTCAGTCGGCGGCACTCCGCTGTTTCTCGTCAAGGCTGCTGGCGCCTATGTCACGGACTCCGACGGCCGAGAGTATGTCGACCTCGTCAATTCCTGGGGCCCGGCAATTCTGGGCCACGCTCATCCCGAGGTCGTGAAGGCCGTGCAGGATGCTGCCGCGCTCGGGCTGTCCTTTGGCGCCTCGACTCCCGCCGAGACCGAACTGGCCGAACTCGTCGCAGAACGGGTCGGCGCGGTAGAAAAGCTGCGCCTCGTGTCGACCGGCACAGAGGCGACCATGACCGCCATTCGCCTGGCCCGCGGCTTCACCAATCGTGACCTGCTGATCAAGTTCGCCGGACACTACCACGGCCACTCCGACGGCCTGCTCGCCCAAGCTGGCTCCGGGCTCGCCACGCTTGCCCTGCCCGGTTCGGCCGGCGTCACCGCGGCTACCGCCGCGCAAACCCTCGTGCTGCCCTATAACGATCTGGAGGCCGTGCGGGCTGCCTTCGAGGCTCACCCTGGCCGTATCGCCGCCATTATCACCGAGGCCGCGGCCGCCAACATGGGAGTTGTCGCCCCGGATGCCGGCTTTAACGCGGCCTTGGCCTCGATCGCGCACGCGAACGGCGCCCTGCTCATCCTCGACGAGGTGCTCACCGGTTTTCGGGTGAGCCGCGCGGGTTTCTGGGGGCTGGAGACCAGAAGCCTGGAGTCGGCCGGTGAAGAGTTCTACTCGCCCGACCTGCTCACCTTCGGCAAGATCATCGGTGGCGGACTGCCCGTCGCCGCCCTCGGCGGCCGCGCCGACGTGATGGACTTTCTCGCACCGACCGGCCCGGTCTACCAGGCGGGCACACTGTCGGGGAACCCGGTCGCCGTCGCGGCGGGCATCGCAACCCTCAACCTGCTCGACGCGGGCGTGTATGACCGTCTCAACGCCACCGCCATAATCCTCTCCGAGGCCGTTTCCGCCTCGCTCACCGCTGAGGGCGTCGCCCACCGGGTGCAACGAGCCGGCAACCTGTTCAGCTTCGTGTTCGGCGACGAGGCACAGGGGTCGGCCCCGCGCACCTACGCCGACGTGCAACGCCAGGAGGCTTTTCGCTACGCACCGTTCTTCCACGCCATGCTCGATGGTGGCGTGTCGCTGCCGCCGAGTGTGTTCGAGGCCTGGTTCGTCTCCGACGCGCACGACCAGAGCGCCATCGGACGCATCTTCGAGGCACTGCCCGCTGCGGCGAAGGCCGCGGCTGCCGCGACGCCGCGGGGCTGACCCGGGCGAGTGGATGAGCGTGGCCGACTGGGCACATCCGCTGCCGTTGGAGAGATCCTGCGCTGGGACGTTATTGCTTTGTGAGATTCAAACAACAGATTTGCGGCCCTAACCGGGCAGACTGGAACAATGGCTTCCCTGAGCGTGCATTCCGACCGGCTCGAGATCCACCTGACGCGCGCAGAAAGAACCCTCGCGCTGCGAAGGGAGTCGATCGTGGTGCAGCGGGAGAACATCCGCTCGGTGATCATCACCGAAGATCCCTGGATCTGGCTGCGCGGAATTCGTGCCCTCGGTTCGATCGTTCCGCTCGTCTTGGCAGCGGGAACCTGGAAATTTCATGGCGGCAAGGATTTCGTGTCGATCAAACGTCACCGCCCTGCCGTAGTGATCGACCTCGTCGACGAAGAATTCGCCCGCGTCATTCTCACCAGCCAGCACGCGACCGATCTCATCGACTCGCTCAAGCTGCCGGCCTGATTCGGCAGCCGACGCTGCGGCTGCGGCTGCGGCTACGGCTCCGTCACCGCGATTGCAGAGAGATCATCGAAGGAGACCGTCATCGGTGTCGTGGCTGATCCGCTGGTATACGCGGCGAGCCCAATCGATCCGGCCTGCTGCAGGGCGGCTGTTGCGTCTGTGCGGCTCAGTGGCCAGGTCGTGGGTTCCGCGGTGCCTGCAGCCCACACTTTGGCCCGGATCGTCGTCGGTGCCGTTCCGAAAACCTGCAACCGCACGTGCAACTGATCATTGGTGGCGTAGCTCAGCCCGGCGATAGTGCTCGCTTGCAAGGTGGTGCTGCCGCGCATGAGCTGCAGCTGCACGGCGCCCGTTGCGAGAACTTTGACCCGCGCCCGGTAGTCATCGGTGCCAACACGTCGGCCGATCAGTGAAACGTAGGTGCCGGCTCCCGTCGTCGCCTGTTGCAGTGACGTGGTGACCGTGACATCGGTGCTCTCCGACGAGACGCCGACCAGATAGCCGTTCGCCGTCCCTCCGGCGGCCACGCTCATGTGAGCGGCGCCAGCGGTCACCGCATAGTTGCTGACTCTGCCGGTCGTGGTCCACGCGCCTCCGACATCGGCCGAGCCGAGTCCTGAGCTGACGTCGCGAGTGAAGGCATCCGTCGCGATGCCCGTTGGCACCGGCATCGGGGCTGAGACGGTGACGGATCGAGTAGTCGTGTTGGTGGCGCCGTCGTTGTCGGTGACGGTCAAGCCGATCGAATAGGTTCCGGCTTCGGCATAGGTGTGCTGCCCGGTGGCGCCGTCACTGACGCTATCGTCACCCCACGACCAGGCGAATCCGGTGATGGTCCCATCGGAATCTGCCGATGACGAAGCATCCGCTGAGACCGCCAGCTGATCGGTGGCGACGGTGAATGCAGCGGTCGGTGCTTCGTTCTGGGGGACGGCTGTGGCGGAGCCCAGTGAGTAGTGCTGCGAGATCACGTCACCGCTGAGTGGACGGGGATAAACGGCGACATCGTCGATCGTGCCGACGAACCACGGGCTCGACGAGTTCCACGTGTTGTCCCCACCGATGCGCCAGTAGCCGAAATACGCCTGGGCGCCCGCTTGCGGATTCGTGCCGATGAGAGCGCCATCAACGTAGAGCGCCAGTCCATCAGCTGACTGCTGCGCGAGCACATGGTGCGCGGCTCCATCGTTATAGGACAACCCGGTCACGATGGTGTTGGCCTGCCCGGTCCAGGTACCGAATACCAGGCGACCATCGTCTTGCAGGTAGACGTGCCGGTCATAACTGTCCGACAATCCAGTCGAAGCGCTGCCGAAGCCGATGATTTTTCCACCCTGCGTTGTCGTCGTGCTGAACCAGGCCTCCAGCGCATAGGTGCCGGGAGCCTCAATCAGGGTGTCACTGCTGACGATTCCGCCGCTAAACGACGCGGCCGTGTTGCTCGTGCCGCTCAGCAGCCCGGCAGCGCCCAGAGTGACCGGGCCGGAGTAGGTTCCGGGCTGCTCGGAGGCCGATGAGTCGTTCGCTTTCGTGCCGGTGTCTTCACCCAGACGCCAATACAAATCAGGTTCAGCGCTGTAGACGGCCGCGCCATAGGCGTCGGTCGGAGCTGAGGTGACGGGACTCGTGCGGCCGGAGGCGACAAAGTGTGCCACGATCTGCTTCTGCGTGAGGGGAGCGGAGTAGACGGCGACCTGGGCGATGTCGGCGGCGATGAACGCGCTCGTGGGCTGGCTGGGCCAGCCAGTGACGTTGTCTCCTCCTACGCGCCAGAAGCCCTGGTAGTCCTGACCCGAGGTGATGCTCGCGCGCTGCGCGACCTTCTTGCCGTCAATTGACAGCGACATGCCGGAGCTGCCGAGACTGGCGACTATGTGGTGCCACTGGCCATCGTTGTACGACGTGGGCGATGCGATCGTCTGCACTCCGCCGGGGTGGACACCGAACCAGACACGACCGCTCGTGTCCATGTACACATGCCGGTCATAATCGGTGCTTTGGCCGGTATCACTGTTGCCGAACCCGATAATCTTGCCGCCCTGTGTGGTCTCGGTTTTCACCCAGGTCTCGACACTGAAAGAATTTGAGGAGCTCTGGGCGTTGTTGGTCGCGGCGAATCCGGTCGCCGTGCCGTCGAAACGGCTTGCCGTGATGGCAGCGTCCACGATTGCTCCGGGAACGCCGGGGCTGACCCCGGCGTTTCGGGTCAGGTCTGCGCCGCCGGTCCAGTCGAAAGCCGGGGCGCCGGATGCCTCATTCAGTGGCCAATACGACTCGGGGGAGTCTGCAAAAACGCTCGCGGAATAGTCGCTGAGGGTGTCGGATGTGATGGTGACACTGGCCGTACCACCCGTTTGCGTATTGCCGAACGGGTCGGTGACCCGAATTCGGTAGGAGTAGCTCTGTCCCGGGGTGAGTCCAGTGTCGGTAAAGGACAGTGCCGGCCGGTTCCAGTCGGAGGAGAGCCCCTGAACGCTGGTGACGGAGACGCCGTCGCGCAGCACCTCATAGGTGAGGCTCTCGTTGTCGCGATCGTAAGCCGACTTCCAGCTCAAACGCGCTGTTCCGCTCGCGAACGAGATGACCGACGGCAGGAACGCCGATGGAGCGAACGAGGCGTTGGCAACACGCGGTCCTTCGTTATTCGGGGCTATGCTCGGCACGGCGAACCGGGCGAGGCCCTGTTGACGTTTGTTGTTCACCGTCGTGAACTCTCCGCCGTAGAGCAGATACTGGGTATCAGCCGTCACGTGCCACGGACCCTGGCCTTGCCCGGTGAAGCTACCGGTGTTGATGTCGGGATAAAACGCCAGCAGGTCGGGTCGAGGCATGCCCTCGAAGTTGTAGTAGCCGTGCGTGTCGGCAGTGATGACGCCGCCGACATCCATGCTGAAGGCAAGGGTGCGATGGTAGGTCCACGGCGAGGTTTGTTCGAAGCCGCCGATGTTGCCGCAATAGTGCGCATGCTCGGTCGTGTAGACCTTGTCTCCAGCCGGCACCGCAGAATAGGTGTCCCCATGGCAATCTTCGACCCAAATCAGACTGCCGTCCTCCCAGCTGGCACGGAATGTCCCTTCGAGGTTGCCGCCGTCCCCGAACACGTAGCCGGTGCCGAACACCCCTTCGGCCGATCCGGTCAGGCTGAGGATGGCCGCCTGGCTGCCGGCGTTTCGAATCAGGCCGTTGACTTTCCACGGCAGTGACGCGCCGGTTGTAGCATCCGTTGCGGCCATGCCGTATCCAGGGTTGGAACTATCGTTATAGGTCGTGAAGGACCCGCCAATGACGACCTTGCTGCCGTCGGGTGAGGCGACGAGGGCGTTGACGGTGCCGCCGGCCGGCGTGCCCGACCAGGGCAGCAGAGCGCCGGTGGAGCCGTTGAAGGCTGCCATCCTGGCGCGAGACTGACCGCTAGCCGACGTGAACGTGCCGCCGACGTATACGCTATCGCCTGCGAAGGTGAGTGCCTTGACGCCCGCGTTGAGAACCGGCGCCCAGCCGGGAATAAGAGCGCCACTCTGTACGTCGAAAGCGGCAACGCGATAGCGGTTGACGCCGCCGATGTTCGTGAAAGAGCCTCCGGCGAACAGCCGCGACCCGTCGTTAGAAACGGTCAGGGCGCGGACAGCGCCGTTGACATCGGGATTGAAGGAGGCCACAAGAACGCCGGTGGTGAGGTTGTAGGCCAACAGGTTGTTGCGCACGACCTCATTGACGCCGGCGGCAGAGCCGGCGGGTCGCGAGCGGGTGAATTCCCCCCCGACGTAAACGGTGTCGCCCACAATGAGTTGTGCCCAGACGACCCCATTGATCTGCGCGGTGGGGAGCGAGTCGGCCGATACTGTCACGGGAGTAGTGGCATCCGTGGGGCGACTGTCGGCGACGGCGGTCAGTGGCACTGCGAGAGCGCCCACAACGAGCGCCGCAGAAGCAACCAGGGCTAAGAGCCAATTGCGGGTATTCGTTATTGCGCGCACCAGAGAGGCCTCACTTCGACTTTCTTTGCAGCCGCAGGGTAGCCACCGCACAAATCGGAGCTTAGTGAGAGATTCTCAGGGGCAAACTCCCCCATGCGGGGGTGGAACGGTCCCCCGAATGAGGGAGCCTGACTAGGTAACGTCTTTTTTCCAGCTCACGGCATAGCCGATCACGGTCGCGACCAGGGCGTAGCCGAGCAGCACGAGACCGCCCTGCCACCAATCCAGGGGCAGTGAAGCAGACGGATTCGCGAGGTTCAGAAAGCTCGATCCGACCAGCGCATCACTCGCGGCTCCGGGCAGAAAGTTACCGATTTTTGCGGTGACCTCGAGAAAAGATGCCGCCAGCCGCAGCAGCGGTTCAACGAACTGGGTGAAGGCCAGCACGGTCACGATCGACGCGACCTGGTTCGGCACGAGCACCCCGAGGCCCACGCCGATCGCTGCCCACAGGCCCATGGCGAGCAGGGTGCGGGTGACGAGCAGCCAGGTCTCCGAGTCAAACAGCAGCGCATCCACCCCGAACGCGCTCAACACCCCGCCACCGAGACCAACGGATGCCGCCAGCGCGACGACCCCGAAGCCCGCGCCAACCAAAATCAGCGTCACGGTCTTCGCGCCGAGCACGAGGCCGCGGCGGGGTGTGGCCAGGAAGGTGGGGGTGAGGGTCTGGTGGCGAAATTCACCGGTCGTCGCAAGGGTACCGAGCAGTACTGGAAAGACATAGCCAACCGAAGAAGCAAAGCTGTAGATCAGCGACGGGAGGTCGCCGAGATCGGTGGATCCGCCACCGGTGTTCACGGCATCCGGGCTGATGACACCGGTCTGGATTCCGGCGAACAGCGCCGCGAGGCTGCCGGCCAGCAGGCCGATGTAGCAAAACAGGACGATAGCGAGAATCCACCACAAGCGAGTCGTGAAAATCTTGGAGAATTCGGCCGAAACGCACCGCAGGAACATGGTCATAGTGAGTGGCCTCCGCCGACGAGGGCGAGAAAAGAGTCTTCGAGACCGGCTTTCTGCCGATGAAGCACGCTCAGTTCGATCCCGGCTTCGAAGGCGAGGTGGCCGAGCAGGGCCGGGTCGCCCGTCGAGGCGAGTAGCCCGGTGCGGCCGATCGAGAAGCTGATGCCGGCCGCAGTGAGGGTTGCGGCGAGGTCCTCGCGGTCGGGAGAATCCACGATCGTTTGTGGTGCGGCATCTGTGTCGAGGCTCGACAGCGGGCCGAGATGCACGAGTTCACCGCGGGCGATGATGACGACGTCATCGACGCTCTGCGCAACCTCGGACAGCAGATGGGAGCTGACCAGAACGGTTCGGCCCCCGGCGGCCATGTCACGGAGAAACCCGCGGATCCAGCGGATACCCTCGGGGTCCAGCCCGTTGATCGGCTCGTCCAGCACGAGCACACCCGGGTCCCCGAGCAGGGCATAGGCCAGGCCGAGGCGCTGGCGCATACCGAGCGAGTAGCCGCCGACGCGCTGGTCGGCGTGGGCGGCAAGGCCCACCTGGGTGAGCACCTCCATAACGCGGGTGCGCGGCAGTCCGGCGGCGATCGCATAGACGCCGAGGTGGCTTCGGGCGCTACGTCCCGGGTGAAAGCTCGCGGCTTCGAGGGCTGCGCCCACTGTTTTGAGCGGATGCGGCAGGTCGCGGTAGCGCACGCCGTCGAACGTGGCCGTGCCACTGCTGGCGGCGACCAGCCCGAGCAGAATGCGCAGGCTCGTGGTCTTACCGGCGCCGTTCGGCCCGAGAAACCCGGTGACCCGACCCGGCTCAACAGTGAACGAGAGATCGTGGACTGCGGCGACACCGCCAAAGCGTTTGCTGATGTTGTGGAATTCGATAACAGCGCCGGCAGGCATCCGACTCCTCTCTGTGGTGAGACCAGCCTAGGGCCGGCAGAGCCCGGCTTCCGCTGCAAAAGCGAGCCTTCCGGCACAATAGCTACGGCCGGAGAAAGTCGTCGAGCGCGTCGAGTATCCGCTCGACTTCGTGCGCGGTGGTGTACGGGGCGAGGCCGATGCGCAGTCCGCCATCATCGCCCAGACCGAGGTGCCGACTCGCCTCTCGGGCATAGAACGAACCGGCCGGAGCCAGAATCCCCCGCTCGATGAGAAACGCGGAGGCGGCAGCGGCCGAATGGGTGGCGAAGGTCACCAGAACGGTGGGGGTGCGCTCGGCGGCACGGGAATGCACGAGTACGTCGGGCAGCGCGGCGAGCCCCGCTTCAAGCCGGGCACGCAACATCGCTTCGTAGGTTTCGAGTGCGTGCGATGACGCCACGAGGCGTTCCCGTCGGGTTGGGGCGGTGGCGCCAACGTTGGGCGAGCCCGGCACGAGCGCGGCGAGAAAATCAATGGCCGCCGTTACGCCGGCAAGCTGTTCGTAAGGGAGGGTGCCGAACTCGAATCGCTCGGGCACGCGATCGCTCGACGTTGCGAGCTTGTCGGGCCGGATGCCTTCCAAGAGTTCCGGCGCGGCGGCGAGCACGCCGCAATGCGGGCCGAGAAACTTGTACGGGGAGCACACGAAAAAATCGGCGCCGAGTGCCTTGACGTCGACGAGGGCGTGCGGTGTGTAGTGCACACCGTCAACGTAGAGCAGCGCGCCGGCCGCATGCGCCACGTCGGCGATCGCCGCGATCGGTGGGCGGGTACCAATCAGGTTCGATGCGGCTGTGACGGCAACGAGGCGCGTCCCTGGACCAACGACAGCGGCGAACGCGTCGGCGGACAATTCGCCGGTCGATGGGTCGAAGTCTACCCAGCGCACGGTTGCGCCCGTGCGCTCGGCCGCCTGCACCCACGGCCGGATGTTCGAGTCATGGTCTAGGCGGGAGACCACGACCTCGTCGCCAGGACCCCACGCGCGGGAGAGATGATGGGAGAAATCGTAGGTGAGTGCGGTGGCGCTGCGCCCGTAGACGATGCCATCGGGCTCTGCGCCGAGCAGATCTGCTGCGGCGGTCCGAAACCCGGTCACCGCGTCGTCCGCGTTGCGCTCGGGCAGGCTGCCCGTGCCGCGGTTCGAGAGCGGGCGAGTGAGGGTCAGCGCGATTGCCGCGCCGACCTGCCGCGGGGTCTGTGTGCCGCCCGGTCCGTCGAAATGGGCGATGCCGGTGGAGAGGGCGGGAAAATGGGTGCGAACAGCCAGCGCGTCGTAGGTCACACCACGATCCAATCACAGCGTGTGCCAGCACCGGAACTCTCTGGCGGTGTTTCAGCTGCTGATCGTCGCCGTATCCCGGCCGTTCAGCTTGTCGGCACTGGCGCCTGGTTCGCTTGCGTGGAATGAGTGGCGCAGGCCGGAGCCGTAGCTGCCACGCACTCGGGGCAGACCACGAGTTGTTCCCGGCAGGAGACGTCGCGGCAGTTGAGCATGTTCGTGGTCGGTGCGGCACAGATCTGGCAACTGCCGAGCACGGCAGCGTCGGGGGCAAAATCAATGGACATCCGCTGGTCGAAGACATAGAGCGAGCCGGACCACAGGCCTTCGTTGCCGAAGGCCTCGCCGTAACGCACGATTCCACCGTCAAGTTGATACACCTCGCCGAATCCGCGCGACTTCATCAGGCCGCTGAGCACCTCACACCGGATGCCGCCGGTGCAGTAGGTCACCACCGGCTTGCCCTTGAGATGGTCGTATTTGCCGCTGTCCAGTTCGGCCACAAACTCGCGCGTGTTCTCCACGTCGGGCACGACCGCATCTCGAAAGTGGCCGATTTCGGCCTCGAACCGATTACGCCCGTCGAAGAAGACCACCTCGTCGCCGCGCTCGGCGACCAGTGCGTTGAGTTCGGCCGGCTGCAGCTTGGTGCCGCCCCCCATGACTCCCGCCCGGTCGACGCGCAACTCGCCGGGCGCGCCAAAGCTCACGATCTCGTCGCGCACCTTGACCACGAGTTTTGGAAAGTCCAGACTTTGGCCGCTCTGGTCGAGGCCGGTGCCCTCGCTCCACTTGAAATCGATGTTCTTGAACGCGGGGTAGTCACGGGTCTTACGGATGTACTTCTTGATCGCCGGCAGGTCGCCGCCCACCGTACCGTTCAGGCCATCCTTCGAGATGAGGATGCGCCCGCGCAGGCCGAGCCCGGCACACAGGTCGCGTTGCCAGAGACGCACCGCATCGGGGTCGGCCAGCGGGGTGAAGATGTAAAAGAGCAGAATCTTCGGAATGGCCATGGGCTTATTTTACGAGAGTGCACGCATCGTGTGAGCGCACGGCAGAGGCGCCACGCTTCGCTAGAGTCGTTCCCAGTGGTGCCTGCTCGGAAGGTTTTCCGGTTTCGTCCCTCGCTAACGGCATTCTTGAGCGCGCGCCGGAACCGGCGGCGTAGGCTGACGGAGCGCCACAACCAGACGCGCATTCAGGAGGCCATTGTGACCAACGACCCGCTCGCCCGCTTCGGCGAAGTGCCCCAGTTTTCACTCACCAGCAGCGACATGACCGATGGCAGTCCGTTGCGGTCGGCGCAGTACGCTGCCGATGCCGGGGGAGCGGATGTTTCCCCCCAGCTCTCCTGGCGGGGTTTTCCAGCCGAGACCCAGAGTTTCGCTCTCACCGTTTTCGACCCCGACGCGCCGACCGGTTCCGGGTTTTGGCACTGGGCTGTAGCCAACCTACCGGTCTCCGTCACCGAGCTTTCCGCTGGAGTTCAATCGTTGCCGACCGGCTCGCTCGTACTGCCGAATGAGCTGCGACTCACCTCATTTTCCGGCGCCGCACCGCCGCCGGAAACCGGGACCCACCGCTACCAGTTCATCGTTCACGCGCTCGACGTGCCAACGCTTGACCTCGACCCGCAGTCCACACCGGGCGTCCTGGGCTTCAACCTGCACTTTCACACGCTGGCGCGTGCGGTATTGGAGGCGACCGGGGTCGCGGGTGGGGCATCCGCTGCCTGAACGCCCGGCGTTCGACCCACGTGAAACCGGAAATCAACCCCAAATGGGATTGTTCCCAGCGAGGATTCGGGGGAGTCGACTTATCCTCAATCAATGAGTCAAGTCACCACCACGTTCGACCGGGATAGTCGCATCCCCCCGCACCGTTCCCCATCATTGCCAGAACGCACCACGCCGAACCGCAGCAGCCCAAACCGCACCACACCAGAACGTGCCGCGCCGGTACCGGCCTGGCTGCACGGTATCCGTTTACACACTGATGGCGTCACTGTCGACCGGTCGGCTCATCGGGAGACCGGGATTCGCCGCCTGCCGGTCTGGGCGTGGCGCGCGCTCATGCTGCGACGGGCGGCTCCGGTGCATAAGTTCAACCTGCACCCGATCGATTCTGTCGAGTACGACCTCGATCTGGACTACATAGGTGACGGCCAGAAGATTCACCGGCTCGACGTACTCGCTCCCAAACGCGCGGATGGTGCGGAACCGCTGCCCGTCTACGTGTACTTCCACGGCGGCGGCTGGACCTCGGGTGACAAAGATCCGCTCACCAAGTACTGCGCGAGTCAGGCCGCCGAAGGCATGATCGTCGTCAACGCCAACTATCGTATGGCGACGCGGTTTCAACTCAAGCACATGTTGCAGGACGGCAACGCCGTGCTCGACTGGGTGGCCCGCAACATCGCCGCCTACGGGGGTGACCCGACACGCATCGTGCTCGGTGGCGATTCCGCCGGCGGCCACATTGCAGCGCTGCTCACCGCGGCGGCGTTCGAGCCAGAACTCGCCACACACTATGACATCGCACCGCCGGTCGCCCCGCGAAACCTGCGCGGCCTGGTGCAGCACTGCAGCATCGCCGATTTCTCGGTGCTGTTCGACCGCGGGTTTGTACTGAGCCTCAATTTCGTCAGGATGCTGTTGCCCGATCGGGGGCGAGGGCTGCACCTGCGCACGGCCGCACGTTTTATGTCGCCGATCGAGTGGCTCAACCGCGGGTTTCCGCCGGTCTTTGTCACGACATCGGAGCGCGATTACTTTTACCGCGCCAACCTCAACTTCATCGAGGCGCTGCGGGCGCGCAAGATTCGGGTCGATACCTTGATCTACGGCCGACAGAGCGTCAACACCAAGCACACCTGGCAGCAGGACGACACGCATCCGGAATCGCAGGAGGTCTACCGCCGCCTCGGAGCGTTCGTACGTGCTGTCGCGCCGCGCACGGCCGCTGCACTCTAGGTCGGGACCCGAACGGGTCGCCGCGATCACCCCGCCTGGTCTAAGAGCTCACGAACTACGGCAGTACCGCACTACCTGAGCGCCGGTTTCGTTAGCATCGAGTCGTGCATATGTTTTTTAGAACCCTCCTCCATGCCTTGCTGTCTAAGTTCGGCCCTCGGCTCGGTCATTTCGACGTCGCTCGCACCAACTTCGTGACGATGCCGACCGACCTGGACATTTTGCGGCACATGAACAACGGGGTCTACCTGTCGATCATGGACGTGGCCCGCTTCGATATGCTGCACCGAACCGGCGTCTGGGCCATTTTCCAGGAGCGCGGCTGGTACCCGGTTGTGGTTTCTGAGACGATCAGCTTTCGCAAGTCGCTCATGGTCGGCCAGAAGTTCACGGTGGAGTCGCGCATCCTCGGCTTTGACGAGAAGGCCGTATACGTCGAGCAGCGTTTCGTGCGACCGGATGTCGATGGCTCACCCGAAATCTACTCCCACGGCTACATTCGCGGCCGCTTTCTCAAGCGCACCGGCGGCGTGGTGACGATCGACGAGCTGCTCGAGGCGATCGGTGTCGCCCCCGACGAAGTGACGGTGCCCGAGTGGCTGCTTGAGTGGAGCCGCAATGCCGCGGCTCCCGCCACGCGAGCCCCCGCGCCGAGCATCTGGAACTAGCTGAAACGGTAGCGCCGACCGCGCCACGAGTAGCGTCAGCTGCGCCAGGGTGGTTCGAGGCTGGCGGTATTGGCAGAGCGTGTCCCCACTGTTGCGTCGTTCTTCATCCCGGTTGCACCAATAGCGGCAGCAGGCGCATGACGAGGCGACGCTCGTAAGGGGTTCGGCTCGCGGGCTCGTGTGCAGCCTTCGAGCCAATGCGTGCGGGTGTGCAGTTGTGGTGAATTCTTGGCCGCCAGCTCGACCGGGCAAGCCGTAGTGATGGAAGATGTTCCCGATTCCCGATCCCCAGGTTTCCGAGCGTGCTCGGCGGCGGACCTACACCGCCAAGTACAAACGCGACATTCTGACCGAGTGATGAAATCCATGATTTGTCCGTGCCTGGAGGGTTTTTCATGGGACAGCAGGCGCCCCCGATCGCGCCGCCGCCAGGCCGGGTTCAGAAGGGTTTGGTGGGCAGGTATTTTCCGTCGAGGGTGATCACGGCACGTGAACCGCCGTCGGGGTCTTCAACTTTCTTGATGTCTAGCTTGAAATTGATGGCGCTGATGATGCCGTCGCCGAACTGTTCGTGGACCAGGGCCTTCAAAGTAGAGCCGTAGACCTGCATCATTTCGTAAAACCGGTAAACGGTGGGGTCGGTCGGGATGCCGCCGGGGATGCTGCCGCGCAGCGGAATGGTCTGTAGCAGCATTGCGGCGTCCTTGCCTAGACCCAGCCGCTCAGCGACGAGTTCCGCAGCGGCTTCAGGCAACGGATGCTGACCGAGCAGGGCGGCGGTGACGAAAACTAAGCTCAGACCGGTGCCATCGGTCAGTTCCTGCCAGGAGAGGTCCTTGCGCATCTTGGCGTCGATGATGGCGGCGGTCAGTTCCTCGCGCGGAGCTTGGGTGTTCTGGGAATGAATCATGGTGTTTTCCTTTTCTTTTGGTGATACGAGGTGGTTAGGCGGCCAGGCCGGATACGGCCGGCGTAACATGATCCGGCGAATTGCCCGCGAGTGGGACAAAATGGCCGGTGACACCGTCCAGGGTGTCAATGGAGCCGGTTTCGATGTCGTAGACCCAGCCGTGGAGGTTCAGCCGGTTCTGATCCAGGGCCAAGGCGACGGAGGGATGGGTCCTGATGTTGGTCAGCTGGGCGATGACGTTCCCGCGGACCATGGCCTTCAACGACTCCTGGGCCGATACGTGGGTGCGGGCGGCATTGACGGCCTTCGCCGCATCGGCGTGGGCAAGCCAATTGGCCACGGCCGGCAAGTGGTCCAGGTTCATGTCGGTCGAGATGGCAGTCATCGCTCCGCAGTCGGAATGGCCACAGATGATGATGTCCGTGACGCCCAAGACGGCGACCGCGTACTCGACTGTCGCGGAGACACCGCCGGGCTCCGGGCCGTAGGCGGGCACGATGTTACCGGCGTTGCGCATGACGAACAGGTCACCCGGTTCCTGCTGGGTCAGCAGCTCTGGCACGACCCGGCTGTCCGAGCAGGCAATGAACAGGGCCTCAGGGTTCTGGGCGGTGGCCAGCTCCTTGAAGAGTTCAGAACGCGCCGGAAAGGCCTCCCGTTGGAATTTCAGAAAGCCATCAATGATGTCTTGCATGGGCTGTCCTCTCGATGTTTGGGGGGATAAGTCAAGGATGACGGAAACTATTTATAGTGTCCAAGACCTCTTTATGATGGAATCAATAAGTAATTTCTATAGTTGGAGAATCGTGATGTTGCGCCACATTCGTTACCTGACCGCGGTGGCGGAACACCAGAACTTCACTCGCGCGGCCGAGTCGCTCCACGTCTCCCAACCGACGCTGTCGCAACAGATCAAGCAATTGGAGAACTCGTTAAACGTTCAGCTCTTGGACCGGTCCGGACGGACCGTGCGGCTGACAGACGCTGGCGAGACCTTCCTGCGCTACACCCGCCGCGCCCTGCGCGAACTCGACGCCGGCACCCGGGCCATCCACGACGTGCAGGACCTGAGTCGTGGATCGCTCCGGTTGGCGATGACGCCTACGTTCACCGCGTATCTGATCGGTCCACTGGTCGAACGCTTCCGCACCCGCTATCCCGGCATCGCCTTGAGCCTCCAGGAGATGACCCAGGACCGCATCGAGGTGGCACTGGCCGAGGACACCCTCGACCTAGGCATCGCATTTGCCGAGGTGCGTTCGTCCGAGATTGAGACCCAGGCCTTGTTCGTCGAAACCCTCAGCCTGGTTGTCGGCAACAACCACCCCCGCGCTGAACAGCAGGCACCCATGACCCTGCGGGAGTTGGAACAGGAGGAGCTTGTGCTGCTCAGTGGCGACTTTGCTACCCGGCACCACATCGACCAGCATTTTCGGGACCACGGCGTTGCCCCCCGCATCGCGATCGAAGTCAACTCCGTCAGCGCGATCATGGAAATCATTCGTCGTGGCCAGCTCGCCACCGTGCTGCCCGAAGCCATTGCCCGCGAACAGCACGGGCTCAACCCGGTTGCCGTGCTGCCTGCTATTCCTCACCGCACCGCAGCCCTGCTCAGAAGGCAGGGTGCGTACATGAGCGCAGCCAGTAGGGCCTTCACCGAGCTGATATTGATGTGGAGCTAGCCGCCTGGCCCCGCCACGGCCAACGAAGTCACCGTCAAAGGACCTGTCCAACACCACCGATTCGTTTTACAGAAAACCAATGCAGCGCTCGTCGGCCATCGCACTGTGGTGCGCGACGGCGCCGGCAGTGGCGATCAAGCCGGGCAAGACGTTGACCACCCGCACGCCTTTCGGCCCGACTTCGGCGGCGAGAGAGCGACTGTAAAAGTTCATGGCCTCTTTCGATAATGCGAGAACGAGGTTAAAAACATGCCCTTCGTTGGTTCCCGCGTCTGCGTTCGCGATCACGATTATCCGGATCACTGCGTTTGCCAAGCAGAGCACGACCATTGCGAGGCTGAGTCCGACTTGGTGTCTGTCAAGCCACAAAATCATTCGTCCGCAAGTCGGGGTGTCGATATCTAGGTGACCTCCCAATTCCTACGAGGTCGATGGAAGGTTCCACTCGCGGTCGTTTTTCTGACGGCCGTGATGCCTCGCTGCAGCGCAACCGCGGCTGTCTTGTCAGCAGGCGAATCCGATCGCGGACTGCGAGAATCAATGTATGACTTCCACCGATCCCGCGGCGATGCTCGTTGGGCGGGGGAAGGCCTTCGAATGGATCACGCTGGGGTGGAACCCCATCGGTGTCATCGTGCTGGCTTTCCTCGCGACCGTGGCGGCTTTGGTGGTCCTGGTTACCGAAGGACGGGTGGCGTTCATCGACGGTCTCTTTGCCAGCGCGGTGCTCCTCGGATTGGTGCTCGATCTGACACGCGGATGGTGGTGGGCCGACCCGCTCGCGGGTTGCGTCATCGTCTATTACCCGGCTCGCGAAGCCCTTAGTCTCTTTCGTTTGAACGGGGGCAGCTCTTGACGACCTGGTGGACCGTAGTCCTGAGCGTGCTCGGCGGATTGCTGGTGCTGTGGCTGGTTCTTGTTCTAGTTCTCTGGATCGAGCAACGCCGGCAGCCTGGCGGAGCGTCACTTCGTGATCTGCTGCGCCTCGCGCCCGACGTCGCCCGGCTACTCAAACGCCTCGCCGTCGATCGAACCGTGTCGATCGGGGTTCGAATCTGGCTCGCGGTTCTTTTGCTCTACCTGCTGTCGCCGATCGATTTGATTCCGGATTTCATACCCGTTCTCGGTTACGCCGACGACGCCATCGTTGTCGCGATCGCTCTACGATTCGCGACTCGTCGGGCGGGTAGCGATGCGGTCAAGCGGCATTGGCCGGGAACACCCGAAGGGCTCTCAGCCGTGCTCCGACTGGCTGGCTTGAAACCCTCGGACTAATGCTCGAGTTCGCTGGACGATCCGAAAGCCGTCGAGCAGGCGTCCCAGCGAGGTTCGTCGTATGAGACTTCTGCGGAGCGCGTCTCGCCACTGCCAGGAGCTACCGCAGCAAGACATCACCGATTAGGCGGTGCGCACCGGAACGATGAGGTCCTTGTAGAACTGCGCGTGCGCTGGATAGTAATGCTCCCACTCGGGCATTGGCAGGCCGGCTCGGGAGGCGACCAGTCGATCGAGGTAGAAGTCCCAGCCCGGCCCCATCGTGGCGACCTCCGAGGGGGAACGCAAACGCTGCCCGAACGTGAGGTTGGTCATGCCGTCGCCCTCGACCAGGTGGAACAGCGCGCGCCAAGAATCCTCGCCCTCGCCGAAATCGCCGCTGAAGCGGTGTGGAGCCTGGCACTGCCGAATGCTCACATACTCCCACTTAGCGTCCGGCTCCGCCGTCATCCTGAATTTGACGGCCCCGGTGGCCGGCGAACCGGTGTAGGTACCGATCCACTTCTCGAGTTCGACCGGGCGGGTCAGGCTCGCCCACACTTTTTCGATCGGCGCGTTGAACAACCGATTCAGCATGAGATACAGGCCGTCCTCGCGCTGAACGAGACGTCCGGTGGGCTTGGCTGACATGGTGACCTCCACTGTGAGTGAAACGCGAGTCCTACCTCAGGCTAGGCCACTTTGCGCCCCTCGGCTATATGTCACAGGCCCTCCAGAACGGACACGGCGGCGTCGTGGCCGCCCGCTCCGCTGACCCCGTCGCAGCGACGGGCTCCGGCCCCACCGGTTTGGGTTTCGATGCGAGGGTGACCGTCGGCATCCGTCATGACCAGATCCTATCGAGGGCGAGAAGTCACCTTGTATTCGCCTGCCAGACACCTGGGACCGCTACACAGAGGCATCCAATGTCTGTTCCCAGGAGGATCACCGCATGAGCGCCTTTAGACGCCCCGCCCGACGCCGAGTTCCCGTAGTCACCATGGTGGTCGTCGTCGCCGCCTGCGCCGCGCTCGCGGCGGCGCCCCTCGTGTCGGCGGTGCCGACGGCATCCGCTGCCATCGTCACGGCGCCCATTACCGCGAACGGAACCGACCCCTACTTCGAGATGGCGCCGCTCGGCAGCTACGAGACCGGTACATTCGACAAGTCAGCCGCCGAAATCGTCACCCACCACGCCGGCAGTAAGCGACTCTTCGTGGTGAATGCCGAACAGGGCGCCGTCGATGTGCTGAGCATCACCGATCCCACCATGCCGGCCCAGCTGTTCGCCCTCAATGCTGAGGGTGCCCCGATCAATGGTGGCAGTGAGCTCATCCCGGCCGGGTCAACCGCCAACTCCGTGGCCGTGCGCACCGACGGCCTCGGCGCGATGGCCATCGAATCGCCTACCAAAACGGATACCGGCTGGCTCGTCTTCTTCGACGCCACCGCCGCGGCGCCCACAATTCTCGGTGCCGTCACGGTTGGAGCCCTGCCCGACATGGTCAGCATCTCGGCCGACGGCAGCTACGCCGTCGTGGCCAACGAGGGTGAGCCGAACGACGCCTACACAATCGACCCCGAGGGTTCCGTGAGCGTCGTCACACTGCCCGGCACGCTGGCCGCACCGGCGCAGTCTGCCGTTACGACGGCTGATTTTCACGCCTACGAAGCTAACGGCGGCAGGACGTTGCACGAGGACGTGCGCGTCTTCGGCCCGACGATCAACACGGCGTTCCCGATCTCGGCCAACCTCGAACCCGAATATGTAGCGATTGACGGAGTCACCGCCTACGTTGCTTTGCAGGAAGCCAACGCCGTCGCCGTCGTCGACCTTGCCACCGCAACGGTCTCCGATGTCTGGCCGCTCGGCTTTCAGGACCATGGCATCGCCGGCAACGGCATCGACGCTTCCGATAGGGACTCGACGGTCAACATCCAGACCTATCCAGGCCTGAACGGCATGTACATGCCCGACGGCATGAACGCGTACACGGCGACGGATGCTTCCACCGGCTCGGACGCCACCTACCTGGTCACCGCCAACGAGGGTGATGCCCGCGAGTGGGGTAGCTACGTGGAGGGTACGCGTGCCAGCAATCTCACGATCTGCGCCAACAGCCCGCTCTTCGGCAAAAACACCGACGCCGACCTTGGGCGCCTGAATGTGACCAAGGAAAACGGTTTCAACACCACCAACAGCTGCTACGACGAGCTCTACTCCTTCGGCTCGCGCTCGTTCTCCATCTGGAACACGAACGGCACGCAGGCCTTCGACTCCGGAGACGACTTCGAACGCATCACCGCCGCGGCGAACCCCGCGTACTTCAACTCCACCCACAGCGAGTCCAACCTCGAGGGTCGCAGTGACGACAAGGGCCCCGAGCCGGAGAACCTCGCCATCGGCGCCATCGACGGTCGCACCTACGCCTTCATCGGCCTCGAACGCGTCGGCGGCATCATGGCCTACGACATCACCGACCCGACCAACGCGCAGTTCGTGACGTACCTCAACAACCGCAACTTCACCGCCGATGCCATCACTGACCTGTCGGCGGCTGGCGATCTGGGCCCCGAGGGCGTCACGTTCATCTCCGCCGAGAAGTCACCCACCGGTGAGCCTATGCTCGCCGTCGGCAACGAGGTATCCGGAACCACGACGATCTTCTCGATCAATACCATCGTCGCTCCGGTCGCCACCGAGATCCAGGTGCTCGGCATCAACGACTTTCACGGTCGCCTCGAAGCCAACGCCAGGAACCAGGAGGCCGGAGCTGCCGTGCTCGCTGGAGCCGTCGCGCAGCTGAAGACCGAAAACCCGAACACCCTGTTCGTCTCCGCGGGAGACAACATCGGCGCCTCCACCTTCACGTCGTTCTCGCAGCAGGACGAACCGACCATCGACGCCCTCCTCGCGGCCGGGCTGGACGCATCCGTTGTGGGAAACCACGAGTTCGACGCCGGCTGGGACGACCTCGAGAACCGGGTCAGGTCATCGTTTGGCGACCCGCGTTATGCACTCGGTGCCAACGTCTACCTGAAGGGCACGAAAACTCCCGCTCTGAGTGAGTACTGGGTGAAAGAGGTTGACGGGATACGGGTCGGTTTCATCGGCACCGTCACCGCGCAGACCGCTTCGATGGTCTCCCCGGCCGGCATCGCCGACGTTGAGTTCGGCGACCAGCTCGAAGCCGCCAACCGGGTGGCCGGGCAGCTGCAGGACGGCAACACGGGCAACGGCGAAGCCGATGTCCTGGTGCTGCTCACCCACGAGGGTGGCGTCGGAACCGACTGCGCCGCGATCGGAGCCGCCGACACCCTGTACGGCGACCTCATTCGCGGCGCATCGGCGAACATCGACGCGATCCTCTCCGGCCACACCCACGCCACCTACAACTGCTCCTACCCGGTCGACGGCTGGACCGATGGGCTCGAACGCCCGGTGATGCAGAGCGGCCAGTACGGCATGAACCTCGACCGGGTGAACATCGCGGTCGACCCGGCCAGCAAGGCGGTTGTCTCGCTGACCAGCTCACTCGTCGACCTGCACGACGGAACGACCGGCCTGTTCCCGGCCGATCAGACCGTGGCGCAGACCGTAGCGGATGCGGCGACCGAGGCTGCTATCGTCGGATCGGTCGAAGTCGGGGCCATCAGCGCCGACATCACCCGGGCTTACAAGGGTGTGGCAGAAGATCGCGGTTCAGAATCGACCCTCGGCAACCTCGTCGCCGACATTCAACTCTGGGCCACCTCGAACGCTGACTTCGGCGGCGAGCCAGCCGAGATCGCCTTCATGAACCCCGGTGGCGTGCGCACCGACCTCAGCTTCGGCGAAGACGGAAAGGTGACTTACAAAGAGGTCGCCACCGTGCAGCCGTTCGCCAACACCCTCGTCACGATGGACCTCACCGGAGCCCAGTTGCGCGCGGTGCTCGAGGAGCAGTGGCAGCCCGGCCGTTCCAAGCTGCATCTTGGTGTCTCGGAGGGCTTCAGCTACCTCTACGAGCCCGACGCCGCACAGGGCGAGCACATCGTCGGCATGTCCCTGAACGGTGTGGATATCTCCCCGGCCGCAGTCTTTCGCGTCACGACGAACTCGTTCCTGGCCGCGGGCGGCGATAAATTCACGACCTTCGCCGCCGGAATCAACGCTACGGATACTGGCCAGGCCGACCTCACCGCCACTGTCTCGTACTTCGAGCAGCACGCACTCGTCGACCCGGCACCGCTTGGCCGCGCCGTGCTGGCGGGCACCGACTGGGCCAGTGTCGAGGTCGGCGACGCCGTGTTCACCCCGGGCGAGCGGGTCACCGTCACGGTCTCCGGGCTGAACCCCGGGCAGGAGATCACCGGCACGCTCTACTCCACACCGGTGAACCTCGGCACCTTCGCGGCCAACGCGGCTGGAATAGCCACGTTCTCGGCGGTGATCCCGACCAACACGCCGGTCGGGGCGCACACGCTCGTGATCACCTCCATCGGTCTTGAACCGATCAGTATCGCGGTCGCTGTCGTTGCGCCCGGGTACGCGGGCGCGGAAACGAGTGGCGTGAGCGCGATCCCGGCGCTCGGTGCGTCACTCGCCCCGGCTGGCCTCGCCGCGCTGCTCCTGCTGCTCGGCGGCGGCCTGATCCTGGCCCGTCGCAAGCGCCAGGCCCTCTCGGCCTAGCGTCAGAAAGACGGATGCCCCGGCTGTCGTGGCCGGGGCATCCGTCTGTGATCGCGGGGGCGTGTCACACCGGCGCGAGTGGTTCGAACGGGCGTGGCGGCTCGAGCGGGTCGGACTCGGTGGGCTTGGCCACCTTGCTGACCGCCCGGTCGAGGGCGCCGCGCACCGCGACGACGCCGGGACGCCCGGCACTCGAACGACGCGCGGCCGAGAACAGGGTGCGATGTGGTGTGCCCGGCAGATCGTGCAGCTGCACGGCCGGCATACGCCCGGCCCAGACCAAATCGGGCAGAATGCCCACGGCATTGCCTGATTCAATCAAGCGGATGTGTGCGATCAGGTCGGCGGTCTCGAACCGAACGTCCGGTTCGAATCCGGCCGAACGGCATAGCTGCGTGGCCCACTGGCGCGAGGCGGTGCCGACCGGTTCCATCACCCAGGGCAGGCCGGCGGTGTCCTCGAGCCTGTCGGCGCTGACGCGCGGGTTCTCTGCGGGCGGCACCGCGAGCCGTAATGCGTCCGTCGCGAGGTTCACCCGGTCGAGGTCAGGCCAGTGCGCGCGAGTGTGTCCGGGATATTGCTCGGCCAGCACGAGGTCGAAGTCCCGTGCCGCGACTTCGAACAGGCCACGCTCGGGCTCACGCTCGGTCACTTCGACCCGCAGCGCTGGAAATTCTTCGGCGAGAAAGGTGAGCGCCCGCGGAATCACGGCCAGAGCCGCCGACTGGAACACAGCCACCCGCACGGTGCCAGACACGGTCGTCGTGCTGGCACGCAGGTCGGCCTCGGCGAGCTCGAGCCGCTCCAGCAGATGCGTGGTGTGCTCGACCAGAATCTCGGCTTGCGGGGTGAGCTGCACCCGGCGACCGACTTTCTTGAGCAATACGACGCCGGCTTCTTTTTCGAGCAGCGCGAGCTGTTGCGACACGGCGGACGGGCTGTACGCGAGGGCCGCGGCGACCCCGGCCAGGGTGCCGCGAATCTTCAGTTCACGCAGCAGCCGCAACCGCCTGACATCCAGCATGTGCTACTCCGTACACCCATCAGCCCACCAAAAACCAAACCATTAGAAATGATAACGAATACTCTGCATAAACAATTGCTTTTGCTAAATATAGGCTGGTCCCAGACTTGATACACCAGAGCACCCCATCCGCGAACGAAAGACTAGTCTCGTGACCATGACCAACGCCTCCACCCGCCCCGCCAACGAGGATTTCAGTGCGGAGGTCGTCGCGCTCGTCAAGAAATGGCTCGACGAAAGCGCCACCATCCCGGCGGATGCCGCGGCCGAGCGGCTCGCCGGCGTGCTGAAGGACCCCAACGGCCTGGACTTCACGGTCGGCTTCGTGGACGGCGTCATGCGCCCCGAAGACAAGATGGTTGCCGGTTACAGCCTCGCGCGGGTCGCCAAGAAGGCACCCGGCTTTCTGCCGGTGCCTATGCGCGCCGCCATCGGACTCGGCGGCATTCTCGGTCCGGTGCTGCCTTGGGTAGTCATTCCGGCAGCCCGCACGGTGCTTCGCCAAATGGTCGGCCACCTCGTTGTCGACGCCACCCCCGACAAGCTGGGGCCCGCACTGGCTCATCTGAAAGAGGGCGGCAACCGCCTCAACATCAACCTGCTCGGTGAATCGGTGCTCGGCGAGAAGGAAGCGCGCGAACGGCTCGAGGGCACCAAGCGTATCCTCGAACGCCCAGACGTCGACTACGTCTCGATCAAGGTATCGTCGATCGCCAGCCAGCTGTCGATGTGGGCCTTTGATGAGACCGTCACCCGGGTGGTCGAACGGCTGACGCCGCTGTATGAGTTCGCCGCGGCATCCGCTACTCCGAAATTCATCAACCTCGACATGGAAGAGTATCGCGACCTCGACCTCACCATCGCGGTGTTCGAGGGGCTGCTCGACCAGCCGCAACTCGCCCAGCTTGAGGCCGGTATCGTGCTGCAGGCCTACCTGCCCGACGCCCTCAGTGCCATCCAGGGCCTGACCCACTGGGCCCAGAACCGCCGCGCGGCCGGGGGAGCTGCGATCAAGGTGCGCCTCGTCAAGGGCGCCAACCTCGCCATGGAGCATGTCGACGCCGCCGTGCACGATTGGCCGCTCGCCACGTTCTCGACCAAGCAGGACAGCGACACCAACTACAAGCGGGTGCTCAACTGGGCGCTCACCCCGCAGAATACCGACGCCGTCAAGCTCGGCATCGCCGGCCACAACCTGTTCGACGTGGCCTGGGCGCACCTGCTCAGCGTCGCCCGTGGCGTCGATGACCGGGTCGATTTCGAGATGCTGCTGGGCATGGCTACCGCCCAGGCCCAGGCCGTGCGGCAGGACGTCGGGCAGCTGCTGCTCTATACCCCCGTCGTCGACCCCTCGCACTTCGACGTGGCAATCAGCTACCTCATTCGCCGCCTCGAAGAAAACGCGAGCCAGGAGAACTTCATGTCGGCCGTGTTCGAGCTGACCAGCAGCCCGGAGCTGTTCAACCGCGAGAAGGCCCGTTTTCAGGCCTCCCTCGACGCGCTCGATGACCGGGTTCCTGCCCCCAGGCGCGTACAGGACCGCTCGAGCAGCTATGACCTCGATCGCCTCGCCGCCGCCCTCCCGGATGCTCGCCGCCAGAGCATCGAGACCGCCTCCGATTCCGACCCGCAGCTGACCGAAGCCCTGCTCGGCATCACCCGCGGATCGGTGCCCGCACCCTCGAGCTTTCGTAATGAGCCCGACACCGACCCGTCACTGCCGGCCAACCGGGCCTGGGGCCGAGGCCTCTTGGCCCGCGCCGAGGCATCCGTTCTCGGCACCGCCACCATTGAGGCCGCTGCAGTTCCCGATGAGGCCGCCCTCAATTCCATCATCGACGGCGTGCTGGCCGCCGGGGCAGCGTGGGGCCAGAAGACCGGCGCCGAGCGCGCCGCTGTGCTGCATCGCGCCGGACTGGCGCTCGCTTCTAGACGTGACCGCCTGATCGAGGTCATGGCGAGCGAGTGCGGCAAGACGATCACCGAGGGTGACGCCGAGGTGAGCGAAGCCATCGACTTCGCCAACTACTATGCCGAACGTGCCAAAGACCTCGATCGCGTGCAGGGCGCCATCTTCGTGCCCTCCAAACTCATCGTGGTCACCCCGCCGTGGAACTTCCCGACCGCCATCCCGGCCGGTGGCATGCTCGCCGCCCTCGCCTCCGGTGCTGGCGTCGTCGTCAAGCCCGCCACGATAGCCCAACGCACCGGTGCCGTCGTCGTCGAGGCGCTGTGGGAGGCAGGCATTCCGCGCGAACTTCTCGCGCTCGTCAACCTGCCTGACCGGGACCTCGGCGCCAAGCTCATCGCGCACCCCGCGGTCGACCGGGTCATTCTCACCGGCGGCTACGAGACGGCCGAGCTGTTTCGCTCGTTCCGCCACGACCTCCCGCTGCTCGCCGAAACCAGCGGCAAGAACGCCATCATCGTCACCCCGTCGGCTGACTTCGACCTGGCCGCCGCTGACGTTGTCAAGAGTGCTTTCGGCCACGCCGGCCAGAAGTGCTCGGCCGCGAGCCTGGTGATCCTGGTCGGATCGGTCGCGAAGTCGGAGAGGTTCCTCGGCCAGCTGGTCGACGCCGCGACCTCGATCAAGGTGGGACCGGCCAGCGATCCGGTCACCCAGATGGGCCCGATCATGTCGCCGGCCGACGGCAAACTGCTGCACGCGCTGACCACCCTGGGCGCTGAAGAAAAGTGGCTGGTCGAGCCGAAGCAGCTCGATGAGACCGGCAAACTCTGGTCACCCGGCATCCGCACCGGCGTCGTGCCCGGATCGTACTTTCACCTCACCGAGTTCTTCGGCCCGGTTCTCGGCGTGATGCACGCGCGCAATCTGGAAGAAGCCATCCGCTTTCAAAACGCCGTCGACTATGGCCTGACCACCGGGCTGCACTCGCTCGACGCTGACGAACTGGCCCTCTGGGTTGACTCTGTTGAGGCCGGCAACCTCTACGTCAACCGCGGCATCACCGGCGCCATCGTGCAGCGCCAGCCGTTCGGCGGGTGGAAGCGCTCCGCGGTGGGGGCCGGAACCAAGGCCGGCGGACCGAACTACCTGCTTGGCCTTGGCAGCTGGGTCAGCGAACCGGGCCGCAACAGCTCGACGCTGCACCTGCGCGGCCTCGAGCAGCGTGTCACCGACATCATCGAGGCCAGCCAGCCTTTTCTCGACTACACCGACTTCGACGTACTGCGCCGCTCGGCGGTGAGTGACGCGCTGGCCTGGCGCGAAGAGTTCAACGTCGTGCGCGACGCGACCGACCTCGGTGTGGAGCGTAACCTGTTCCGCTACCGCGCGTTGCCGGTCACCGTGCGCCTGACGGAAACCGGCACGCTCGCCCAGCTGCTGCGCGTGATCGCCGCCGCGACCCTGTCCAGATCGCGCTTCGACGTGTCCAGCGCCATTCCGGTGCCGCCCGCCGTGCGCAATATCCTCGCCGAGCGCGAGACCCTGGTGGTCATCGAGAGTGACGAGGAGTGGCTCGACCGGGCCCGCTCGGGCAAAATCACGGCCAGCCGCGTGCGTCTCATCGGCAGCGACCCGGTGCTGGGCGCGGCGGAGGCGGCATCCGCTCTTGCTGAGGCCACGAACGGCAGCCCGGACATTGCCGTGTATTCCAACGCTGTCACCCAGGCCGGCCGCATCGAAGTGCTGCCGTTCCTGCGCGAACAGGCCATCTCGATCACCGCGCATCGGTTCGGCAACCCGAGCACGCTCTCGCAGGGCGTGATCTGAAAAACGGCCGGTGCGGCTCGCGTGGGCGCACCGGCTACGAGCTATTGGCATAGTGATTAGTGGGGCAAACTGGTAGGGGACGTATAATTGCCGCTGTCCACAATTCGACAGGGGTTGACGCTTGAACGGAAATGCGACGACGACGCATCGAAACGTCGCTTTGTTGTCGGTAGCCAGTCTCATGGCGCCCCTCATTACGACGTCCGAAGAAATCGACCGACGGTTGAAGCCTGTTCTGACGCGCCTCAAGCTGCCCACCGGGCTGCTGCAGCGTGTGGCTGGTGTCTACGAGCGACGCAACTGGGGCCCGAACGAGACTTTTGACGACGCCGCGGTCAAGGCCGGTGAGATCGCGTTGAGGGAGGCCGGCATCAAGCCCAGCGACGTTGGCCTGCTGATCAACACTTCGGTCACTCGCAAACACCTCGAGCCCTCGGTCGCCGTGCGCATCCACCACGGACTCGGCCTGCCGTCGTCGGCGATCAACTTTGACATTGCGAACGCCTGCCTCGGTTTCGTCAACGGCATGACCCTCGCAGCGCAGCTCATCGACTCCGGCCAGATCAAGTACGCAGTGATCATCGACGGCGAAGACGCCGACGAGATCCAGTCCAACACGATCGAACGCCTCGGCCGCCCGGGCATCAAGCGCAAAGACTTCATGAGCGAGTTCGCGAGCCTCACCCTCGGCTCCGGCGCAGCCGCCGCAGTGCTCGGCCCGGCGGACGCGCACCCCGGTGGGCACCGCATCCTCGGCGGTGTCACCCGCGCGGCAACCCAATTCAATGACCTGTGCGTCGGCAGTGTCGACGGCATGTTCACCGACGCGAAAGCGTTGCTCAGGGGCGGTATGGAACTCGTCGTTTCGGCCTGGACCGAAGCCAAACGGGACTGGAGCTGGTCGAATATGGATCGCTACATCCTGCACCAGGTCTCAAGCGTGCACACCAACGCCATCATCAAGGCCACCGGTATGGACAAGACCAAGATTCCGCTGACCTTTCCCACCCTCGGCAACGTCGGTCCGGCGTCGATTCCGATCACGCTCGCGCAGGAGGCCTCGACGCTGAAATCGGGCAACCGGGTGCTGCTCATGGGCGTCGGCTCTGGCCTGAACACCGCCATGATGGAACTCGTTTGGTGAGGGTGGGCCCCCGGCGCCTGCCGGTCGCCACCTCGGACCCGGCCGCATTGCCACCGGCAGGACTGCCCGGACTGAACCCGGTGTGGTCGCGACTGATCGAGGTCACGGAGAGCGGCAGCGCTGGCGGTGTGACCCACGGCTGGCACCTGCTCGACAACGGCCCAGAGCTTGACGCGCTCGGCGTGATTCCGGTCGGCACAATTCTGTGTGTGCACGGCAACCCGACCTGGTCCTACCTCTGGCGCGGTCTGCTGGCCTCGGCAACGGAGGCCGCGACGTCGGGCGAGCCAGCCTGGCGCGTGATCGCCGTCGACCAGCTCGATATGGGCTTCTCGGCACGCACCGGGAGGTTTCGCCCGCTCGCTCGCCGGGTGCAGGACCTCGCCGACCTGACAGACGCCCTCGAACTGGCCGGTCCGGTGATCACTCTCGGCCACGACTGGGGCGGAGTGGTATCCCTCGGCTGGGCCGTCGACCATCCCGAGCTGCTGGCCGGCGTCATGCTGCTGAACACCGCGGTGCACCAGCCGGCCGGCGCTCCGATTCCGTCGCCGCTGCGGCTCGCGCTCGGGCGCGGCATCCTCGGCCCGGCAACCGTTACCACGCCCGCCTTCCTCGCTACGACGCTGGCCCTGGCGCATCCGCCGCTGTCTGCCGCGGTGAAGCGCGGCTACCGCGCGCCGTACCGAACGAGCGCTCGCCGGGGCGGTATCGGCGGTTTCGTCGCCGATATCCCGGTTGCCCTCGCGCACGAGAGCCGGGCTGAACTCGACCGCATCGCCGAGGGCGTGCGCTCGCTCACGGTGCCCACGCTGCTGCTGTGGGGTCCGCGCGATCCGATCTTCAGCGACCGCTACCTCGACGACCTGGTCGAACGGATGCCGCACGCCCGCGTGCACCGGTTCGAGGGCGCTGGCCACCTGCTCGCCGAAGATGCGGACTACGCCGCCGCCGCGCTGCTCTGGCTGGGCGATGCTGTCGTGAGCGCTCCCCTCGAGGGTTCGGTAGCGGTCTCGGTCTCGGTCTCGGGCTCGGGCGAGCCGAGCGAGACGGCCGTCTCGGGGAGCCTTGCCGCGTGGGCGGTAGCGGGGACGCATCCGCTCTGGCATTACCTCGACGAATTACAGGCCTCCGACGACACCGCCCTCGTTGACATGCAGCCGGCCCCTCGCGCCGTCAGCTGGCGACTGCTCTCCCTGCGCGTGCGGCAGATTGCCGCCGGACTCGTGCACATCGGCGTCAAATCCGGCGACCGAGTCTCGCTGCTCGTGCCGCCAAGCGCCGACCTCACCGCGGTGCTCTATGCCTGCGTGCGCATCGGCGCCATCGTCGTCGTAGCGGATGCCGGCCTCGGCCTGGCCGGCCTCACCCGCGCCGTGCGCGGCGCCCGCCCCGACTTCGTCATCGGGGCCGCTCCCGGCCTCCTGGCCGCCCGTGCGCTCGGTTGGCCGGGGCGTAAAATTTCAGTCGCAGGCTTTCCAGCCCCGATGGCCCGGCTGATCGGCGTCGAGCACACCCTCGCCGAACTGATCAGCCTGGGCCAGGCCCGCCTCAGTGCCGGTGACGGGCTTCCGGCTGAACCTGCGCCGATCGATGCGGCCGCCGTGCTGTTCACGTCCGGTTCGACCGGCCCGGCCAAGGGGGTCATCTACACGCACGGCCAGCTCTCGGCCGTGAGTCGCGCGCTCTTTCTGCAGTACGGCGTCGGTGTCGGCACCGGCCTCGTCGCCGGATTCGCGCCGTTCGCGCTGCTCGGACCGGCCCTCGGTGCCCGCTCGGTCACCCCCGACATGGACGTCACCGCGCCGAAGACCCTCACCGCGTCCGCCGTCGCGTCCGCCGTCGCCGCGATCGACGCGACGGTCGTCTTTCTCTCGCCCGCGGCCCTCGTGAACGTCGTCGCGACCGCCGCTGCGCTCACGCCGGCTGACCATGCTGCCCTCGCCGGGGTGCAGCGTTTTCTCTCGGCCGGTGCGCCGATCTCTGAGAGCCTGCTTGCCCAGGCCGCGGCGCTCATGCCGGAAGCGACCGCGCACACGCCATACGGCATGACCGAGGGCCTGCTCATGGCCGACATCACGCTCGAAGGCATCCGCGCCGCGGCCGCGAGTGTCGCACAATCGAAGGCGGTGCAGGCCGTAGCGCACGACGGTGAGTCGGTCCCGGCGCCGCCCGATCCGGCGCACTCGACGGCGCACCCGGCCGGCGGAGTCTGTGTCGGCGGGTCGACCGCGACCACACGCATCCGCATCAGCGCGCTCGACGCGAGTGGGGCAGCCGTTGGTGACCTCTCGGAGGAACCAAACGTGACCGGTGAGATCGTGGTATCGGCGCCGCACGTGAAGGACCATTACGACCGCCTCTGGCTTACCGAGCGCGGCTCGCGGCGTGGCGGAGTGCCGGGCGAACGTTGGCACCGCACCGGCGACGTCGGCCATCTCGACAGCGCAGGCCGCCTCTGGGTCGAGGGCCGCATGCCGCACGTCATCGTGACGGCCGACGGCGTCGTCACCCCGGTCGGTCCGGAGCAGCGGATCGAAACCCTGCCCGACGTTTCTCGTGCGGCGTTCGTCGGCGTCGGCCCTCTCGGCACCCAACAGCAGGTCGCCGTGCTCGAAACCGTGCCGCCCGCCCGCCGCGCGCACCGGGCACCCGAGGCGCTCGCCGCTGCCGTACGCTCGATGGTCGGCACACCGGTCGCTGCAGTGCTCGTGGTTCCGGGCCTGCCGACCGACATTCGGCACAACTCCAAGATCGACCGCAGCCGATTGTCGCGCTGGGCCACCGGGATCCTCTCTGGCGGTCGCTGGGTCAAGCCATGAGAGTGCTCGTCACGGGTGCCAGCGGATTTCTCGGCCGTGCCGTCGCTGCCCGCATCAGCGCGGCCGGGCACGAGGTGCGCACCTTTCAACGCCGGCCATCCGGCGTGCCCGGCGTCGAAGATGTGCACGGCTCGATCACGACGCCCGCCGACACCCCCTATGCCGGCCTCGCCTACGCCGTGAGCGGTATGCACGCGGTCGTGCACCTCGCGGCAAAGGTATCGCTTACCGGCGACCCGGCCGCGTTCGAGGCGGTGAACGTTGGCGGAACGCGCACCGTCGTGCAGGCCGCAGAGGATGCCGGCGTCTCCCGTTTCGTCTACGTCTCCTCGCCGTCCGTTGCCCATGCCGGCCGTTCGATCATGGGTTCTGACGCCCTTTCGGCCGCGCCCGGGCAGGCTCGCGGCGACTATGCCCGCACCAAGGCGCGGGCCGAACTGCTCGCGCTCGCCGCCGATGCTCCCGAATTCAGCGTGGTCGCCGTGCGTCCGCACTTGGTCTGGGGCCCCGGGGATACCCAGCTGATCGACCGGATCGTCGATCGTGCCCGCCACGGGCGACTGCCGCTGCTCGGACACGGTGCGGCGCTCATCGACACGACCTACGTCGACAATGCAGCCTCCGCGATCCACGCAGCGCTCGATGCCGCCGAGCGGGTGCACGGGCAGTCCTATGTGATCACCAACGGTGAACCGCGCCCGATTGCGGAACTCCTGGCCGGAATCTGCGGAGCGGCCAACGTACCCGCGCCAGCCTGGCGGGTGCCGGCATTCGCTGCCCGCGCCGCCGGCTCGCTCATCGAGGCCCTCTGGCGCGCTCGCCCGGGAACGGACGAGCCGCCGATGACCCGGTTTCTGGCCGAGCAGCTTTCGACCGCGCACTGGTTCGACCAGCGTCGCACCCGCGCCGACCTGGCCTGGACCCCCGAGGTGTCGCTGGACGAGGGCTTCGCCCGCCTGGCCGCCCACTACCGCTCGGCCCCCTAGCCCCCCACCACCCCCACCACTGCGGACGGGGCCCGGGCCCCGTCCCTGGGCGCAGTTTATAAACTGGGCCCAGGGCTCGGGCCCAGGCCCCGTCCGGTTAGCGCGTCTCGTGCGCGCGAAGGGGGGCCTCGCGCTACAAACGGATGCCGAGGGCCGCGCGCGCAAACCCGAGCGCTTCCTCGGGCTCCACGCCGAGCTGTCGCGCCTTGCCGGCGAATGTGGCGGCGGCAACCTGGACCTGTTGCTGGGCGGCATTTCCGCTCGCGGCGATGAAGGATCCGTTCCGGCCCCGCGTCTCGATGACCTCGTCACGCTCGAGTTCACGGTATGCGCGGGCCACCGTGTTGGCGGCGAGCCCCAGATCTTCGGCGAGCCTGCGCACCGTTGGCAGCTTGTCACCGGGGGTCAGATCACCCGAGCGCACCGCGGCGAGCACCTGCACCCGTAACTGTTCGTAGGGCGGCGTCGCAGACCGCGGATCGACCAGCAGCATCATGCGGAAGCCTGGGTTCGGTTCCCCGGATCGGGCCGATTGCCGGCCTGATCATCGGCCTGATCATCGGGCCGATCGTCACCACCACCACCGGCGGCGGAGCGCGTGCGGCGACGGTCGAGTTCGATGGCCGTCTCGGGCCACAGCCTGCGCAGAAAGTGCGTCGTGCTGCGATTGCGCATGCTCGTCAGGCTCCAGCTGACCAGCACGACGATGAGTACCGGGCCCATGATCGTGAACGAGCCGGCCAGAATCTCGTCGATCGAGCCGGGCGCCGGCAGGCTGATCGCCTCGCTCAAGGAGAGAAACAACACGCAGGAGCTCGTGGCGGCGATGATCCCGGGAATCTCGACGAGGCTGCGCAGGGTGCTACTGCGAAAAGCATCACTCCAGGCAAGTTGGATGTACGTGCCGGCCGGTTGGCCGCGGCCGAGCAGAGCGTTCGCCGCAGCCCAGGTCACCAGGCTCGCAGCGGTTGCGAGCGCTAACAGCAGCCCGGCCGGCCAGAGAATCGTGCGCACCGAGACATCGTCGAACACCCGATCCGGGTTGATCGCAATGACCCCAAGCACGGCGATGTAGCTCAGGGTGGCGAGGCCCAGCAGGCCCAGTGAGAACGCGCGGTGCAGCCGGGTGACGTAGTCGGTCAGCCCGGGAAAGGCGCTGCGCGCCAGTCGTGGCGCCTCAGCGACAGGGGCGAACGCCGACCGGGAATCGTCACCGATGAGGGCGACCGTCGATCCGACCGTCATTGCTACAACGATCAGGAACCCGTTCCCCAAATTCTGGTTGCCGTCCGTCACGACGAGCGCCGCCGCGCTCAAAACGAGTCCGACCATCGATCCGACCACCCCTGCGCGTTCGCGGCGATGGATCCGGCCCGACAGCTCAGGAACGATCTCAGGAACCAACGCGAGCCCGGCCTGCCGGGAGTAGGCCTGCAGCATCCGCCTGCGTGGTTCGGCTCGTGCGCTATGGATCAAGCGGATGCTGAGACCCGCCAGTACCAGCGCCGCCAGGATCAGTACGACCATGTCCACAAAACCTCCCTTTTGTGTGAATTCTGTACCAGAGTAGCAATACAAAATACGCGATACAAGACCGCTGGTCAGGCGTCGGAACGGCGGTTCAATGCATCGGTGACCAGGGCGAGCGCCGCGGCCGGGCTCAGGCCGAGCTGCTCGATCCGTGCCGCGAACGCGTCGGCAGCAGCCTGCGCGTGTCGTTCGGCCGAATCAACATTGGGGGCGACGAAAGATCCGAATCTGCCCCGCGTTTCAATCACACTGTCCCGCTCCAGCTCGCGGTAGGCACGCGCGACGGTGTTCGTGGCCAGGCCAAGCTCGGCGGCCAGGGCGCGCACGGTGGGCAGGCGGGTATCGTGGGCCAATTCGCCGGAGCGCACAGCCGCAACCACCTGGCTGCGCAACTGCTCAAACGGCGGCGTGCTCGATCGGGAATCGATGGCAATAAAGGATGTGGGCATGGGACCCTCCGTTCGACGTCATGAGCAATTTTGCCTCGCTACAACGAAAGCTGCAACAGCATACTCACGGTACGTTCTCTCGCGATGTTTCGCAGAATCGGGTAACGAGTTGCTTCAGCATCAGCGAAACAACCATCTCTGCGCTCTCGCGTGGCCGCGTAGGCTCGAACCATGACTTTTCCGGCCGACCTCCCCGCAGAATTGGCCGGGCTGCTGCCGACCCTGGTCGGTGTCGTGCTGCTTCTCGCGGTGGTCGTGACGGTGCTGCGCGCTTATCGCACGCAGCACCCGTTCGCCCCGGCACTCGCACTTCTGCGCGGAACCCTGCAACTGGCCGCGATCAGCCTCATTCTCAGCGGCATCATCAACGATCCGCTCTGGGTTGGCGTCGGACTGCTCGTCATGTTCGCAGCGGCCGTCGTTACCGTCACGCGCCGCATCGGCTTCAGCCGCCCGCATCTGGTGCGCGTGGCTGCGGCGATGGCGCTCGGCGTGGGCATCACGCTGACCATCGTGTTCACGACCGGGGCGATCGAGTTCTCGCCGCGCTACGTGCTCGCGATCGGCGGGATCATCATCGGAAACGCCATGTCGATCGCGACGCTCAGCGGGCGCCGCTTCTCGGAGGCGGTCGGCGATCACTGGGACGAGGTTGAGGGCTGGCTTGCACTCGGCGCCACGCCACGGCAGTCGACCCGCGACCTGGCCAGGCGGGCGGTCTACTTCGCGATCATTCCGTCCACCGACCAGACCAAGACCACGGGGCTGGTGACGCTGCCGGGAGCGTTCGTCGGGGCGATCTTCGGGGGAGCCTCACCGCTCGAGGCTGGCCGGTTTCAAATCGTCGTGCTCGCCGGAATCCTCTGTGCCGGGTCGATCGCCGCGGTCACCCTGCTTCACCTGATCTCTCCGGTGCAGCAGAAGCCGCTGCCCGGGTAACAGCCAGCTACTCGATTGAGCGATGGATCAGGCGGGAGAGCACGATCGCGCTGCGGGTGTGGTCGACGTTGGGGGCGAGGCGCACCTTTTCAAGGGCCGCTTCCAGGCCGGGAATGTCGCGGGCGCGAATGTGCACCATGGCGTCGGCGCTGCCGGTGACGGTTCCCGCATCGACAACCTCGGGCACCCCCGAGAGAATACGCAGTAATTCGTCGGGAGCCACCGTGCCGCGGCAGAACAGCTCGACATAGGCTTCCGTGCTCATGCCGTCGACCGCCGGGTCGACCTGGATGGTAAAGCTGCGAATCACCTTGTCGGCCACCAGGCGGTCGACGCGACGTTTCACAGCGGATGCCGACAGCCCCACCACCGAGCCGATGTCACCATAGCCCGCGCGCGCGTTCTGGCGCAGCAGGTCGAGAATGCTGTGATCGAGGTTGTCCATGGGGCGAGTCTAGGGGGCGGTCATACGTAAAATTGCGTCGATACCGTACATCTCGAAGATTTCTTGCGCAGATCAGCGTGAAACGTCGAATCATGCTGTGTGAGACTGAGTATGGCGTCCCGGAACGATCACTGCTGTTCGTGCCGGGCTCACGTGAGCGACCTGGTCCGCCATTCACCCGAGTTCCGAGGGTCGACAGGCCCGCGGATCCCCGAAGGAGCCTCATGTCGATCAACTCAGTCATCCCCGTCATTGCCGAAGACCTGGCCGTTCCCGTGCGTATCGCCACTAAGCGCACCGTGCTGATGTGCAAGCCGCAGTTCTTCACCGTCGTGTATCGCATCAACCCCTGGATGGACCCGGCCCTGCCCACCGACACCTCGCTCGCCGTCGCCCAGTGGCAGACCCTGTACGACACCTATGTCGGCCTCGGCTTCGACGTGCAGCTGATCGATCCGATCGACGGCCTGCCCGATATGGTCTACGCGGCCAACGGTGGCTTCGTCATCGACAACCAGGCCTACGGCGCCAAATTCACGCACGTCGAGCGCCAGCCCGAGGGCCCCGCCTACATGGGCTGGTTCGCCGCCAACGGCTTCGAGGTGCGCGTACCGGTCGAGACCAATGAGGGCGAGGGCGACTTTCTGTTGGTCGGCGACGTCATCCTGGCCGGCACCGGCTTTCGCAGCGACTCCAACAGCCACGCCGAACTCTCGGCCATCGCCGGGCGCCCGGTCGTCACCCTGCGCCTGATCAACCCGAGTTTCTACCACCTCGACACCGCCGTCGCCGTGCTCGACGACACCAACATCGCCTACCTGCCGAGCGCCTTCGACGCGCCGAGCCTCGCGATTCTGCAGGAACGTTACCCCGACGCGGTCATCGTCACCGAAGAAGATGCCGCCATTTTGGGCCTCAACTCGTATTCCGACGGCTACAACGTCGTGATCGCGGCCCGCGCCAAGGACTTCGAACGCCAGCTGCGCGCACGCGGCTACAACCCGATCGGCGTCGACCTGTCCGAGCTGCTGCTGGGCGGCGGTGGCGTCAAGTGCTGCACACTCGAGCTGCGCCGATGACACCGCGTCTCTCAACACTGCGTCTCTCAACACTGCGCCTCTCAACACTGCGCCTCTCAACACCGCGAACGTCAATCTGAAGGAGCACGCTATGACCCCGAACCTGACCGACGCGAAGACTGAAGCCGCCGCATCCGTTTCGCCAGCTGCCGCTGCCCTGATCAGAGAGGAGAGCGCGCACGCCGCGCATAATTACCACCCACTCGAGGTTGTCGTTGCCTCGGGTGACGGCGCCTGGGTAACGGATGTCGCTGGTCGCCGCTACCTGGACTGCCTGGCCGCGTACTCCGCCGTGAACTTCGGGCACTCCAACCCGGTATTGCTCGACGCCGCCCGCACTCAGCTGGGCCGCATCACCCTGACCAGCCGGGCCTTCTACAACGATCAGCTCGGTCCGTTCGTGACCGCGCTTGCCAAACTCGCCGGGAAAGACATGGTGCTTCCGATGAACACCGGCGCCGAAGCCGTTGAATCCGGCATCAAGGTTGCCCGCGCCTGGGGCTACCGGGTGAAGGGCGTCGCGCCCGACCTGGCCAACATCATCGTGGCCGCCGGCAACTTTCACGGCCGCACCACCACCATCATCAGTTTCTCCGATGACGAGTCTGCCCGCGCCGATTTTGGCCCGTTCACGCCCGGTTTTCGCACCGTGCCCTACGGCGATGCCGCCGCCCTTGAGGCCGCGATCGACGAGAACACCGTGGCCGTGCTACTCGAACCCATCCAGGGTGAGGCCGGCATCGTTGTACCGCCAGCGTCGTATCTGCCGGCCGTGCGCGAGATCACCAAACGCCTGAACGTGCTGTTCATCGCCGATGAGATTCAGTCGGGCCTCGGTCGCACCGGATCGACCTTTGCCTGCGACCTCGTGGGCGTCGTGCCCGACCTGTACCTGCTCGGCAAGGCCCTCGGCGGCGGCATCGTTCCCGTCTCGGCCGTGGTCGGCAACACCGACGTTCTCGGAGTGCTGCACCCGGGCGAGCACGGTTCGACCTTTGGCGGCAATCCACTCGCCGCGGCCGTCGGCCTGGCCGTTGTGAACCTGCTGGCCACCGGCGACTACCAACAGCGTGCGACCGAACTCGGTGCGCGCCTGCACGCGGGGCTTTCCGCGCTGATCGGCCACGGCGTGATCGCCGTGCGCGGTGTGGGGCTCTGGGCCGGCATCGACATCGATCCGTCGTTGGCCCCGGGCCGGGTGGTCTGCGAGGCCCTTCTTGCCCGCGGCGTGCTCGCCAAGGACACGCACGGGTCGACCATTCGACTTGCGCCGCCGATCGTGGTGTCTGCTGAGGACGTGGACTGGGCCGTCGAGCAGCTGCGCCTCGTGCTCGCTGACCTCGCCGCCGCGAAGTAGGCCCCCACCCCGCGCCAGCTGCTGCCCGGCCACGCGGCGGGGACGCCGAAAGGGAGTGTCGGCATGTGACGACTGGCCGGGGCGTGGCGGCCAGGCACTCTAGGCTGGCAATCATGTACACCGACCTGCCCGAAACCGAACTCCGCGCCTATCGCAGCGGTCAAGTCGACCCCGCTGATTTCGACGCGTTTTGGGCCGACACGCTCGCCGAGGCCGACCGGTATCCGCTCAATGCCATCGCCACGCGGGTCGATTGCGGGCTGAGCACGCTCGACGTGTTCGACGTGACGTTCACTGGGTTTGCCGGGCAGCCGATCAAAGCCTGGTTGCGCGTTCCTGCTGGCGCTGGCGCTCCGTTGCCGACCGTCGTGCAGTTTCACGGCTACGGCCGGGGGCGCGGGCAGGCGTTCGAGAACCTACTGTGGGCATCCGCCGGGTACGCGCACTTCGACATGGACCTGCGCGGTCAGGGATTCAGCGGCAGCACCGGGGACACGGGCGACGATGCGGGCAGCGGACCGCAGGTACCCGGTTTTATGACTCGCGGCATTGAGTCCCGCGAAACCTACTATTACCGTCGGTTGTTCACCGATGCGGTGCGCGCCGTCGCTGCGGCCCGCAGCCTCGAGCTTGTCGACTCTGCGCGAGTGGGCGTCGTGGGCCGTAGTCAGGGCGGCGGTATTGCGCTCGCTGTGGCTGGGCTCGTGCCCGACCTGGCCGCCGTGGTCGCGCGCGTCCCGTTTCTCTGTGACTTTCCGAGGGCATCCGTCATCACCGATGCGCTGCCGTATCGTGAGCTCGGCCAGTACCTCGCGACCAATCGGTTGAGGGCGACACAGGTAAACGACGTACTGGCCTACTTCGACGGTGTGAACTTTGCCAAGCGCGCCACCGCGCCGGTGACGATGACGGCGGCGCTGATGGACCCGATTTGCCCGCCGTCAACAGTGTTCGCTGCCTACAACAATTACGCCGGACCGAAGCAGATCACGGTCTGGCCGTACAACGGGCACGAGGGCGGCGCCTGGGAAGACGACGCTCTCGCCCTGCGGGCCTTCAGTGAGAGCTTCGCCTGACGCGTGCGCCAGTACTGGAGGTCGACCGCGCGCGTCAGGTGACCGTGCGGTGCGCGTTCCATGTATGAGATGCCGGCCTGCTGGCGTATGCAGTCCGTCTCGCCTACTCTGTCGGAGCAGCCTTCTTCGGCGCACGCTTCACCGGAGCGCTCGTGACGACAGCGGATGCGCTGACCGTCTGCTTGGGCAGAGTGCCCGTGCGCACGGCAGCTCTGCGCGCCGGAACCGCCAGGGCGGCATCGACCAGGGGCGCGGCCACCGGCTGCAGCCGGGAGAGCTGGGTCACGTGGCCGGGGTTCAGTTCTTCGAGCGCGTTCACACCGAGCAGACGCATGGTGCGGGCCACCTGCTCCGACAGAATCGCAATCGTGCGGTCCACCCCGGCTTCACCGCCGGCCATGAGGCCGTAGAGGTAGGCGCGGCCGATCATCGTGAAGCGGGCGCCAAGGGCGATCGACGCGACAATATCGGCCCCCGACATGATGCCCGTGTCGAGGTGCACCTCGGTGTGCGCACCGACCTCGCGGGCGACCCGCGGCAGTAAGTGGAACGGGATCGGCGCTCGGTCGAGCTGGCGACCGCCGTGGTTGGAAAGGATAATGCCATCAACGCCGAGGTCGACGAGGCGCTTGGCGTCGTCGATGTTCTGCACACCCTTGACGACGACCTTGCCGGGCCACTGCGCCTTGATCCAGGCGAGGTCTTCAAAGTCGACGGTCGGGTCGAACATCGAATCGAGCAGGTCGGCGACGGTGCCGCTCCAGCGATCAAGGCTCGCAAAGGAGAGCGGCTCGGTGGTCAGAAAATTGATCCACCACTCCGGGCGAGGCAACGCATTGACGACGGTACCGAGGGTGAGCGCTGGCGGAATCGAGAAGCCGTTGCGCTTGTCGCGTAGGCGGGCGCCGGCGACGGGCACGTCAACGGTCACCAGAAGCGTGTCGTACCCGGCCGTGGCGGCCCGGTCGACGAGCGCCATCGAGCGGTCGCGGTCCTTCCACATATACAGCTGAAACCAGTTGCGCCCGTTCGGGTTGGCGGCTTTGACGTCTTCGATCGAGGTCGTGCCCATGGTGGACAGGGCGAAGGGGATGCCGGCCCGGGCCGCGGCATGCGCCCCGGCAATTTCGCCCTCGGTCTGCATCATTCGGGTGAAACCGGTGGGTGCGATACCAAAGGGCTGGGAAACCGGGGCACCGAGCACGTCCCAGCCGGTCGACACGCTCGATACGTCGCGCAGAATCGACGGGTGAAACTCGATGTCTTCGAAGGCCTGGCGAGCCCGGCCCAGCGAGATCTCGGCTTCGGCTGCGCCCTCGGTGTAGTCGAACGCAGCCTTCGGCGTGCGCTTCCTGGCGATGGCCCGCAGGTCGCCGATCGTGAGCGCCGCATCGAGACGGCGCTTCTTCGCGTTGAGCTCGGGGGTCTTGAACCTCAGCAGCGGGGCGAGGTCTGTGATCTTGGGGATGCGTCGTTGAATCATGGTCGTCCTTATCTAGTGTGCGGTGAGCTGGGTCTCGGCGTAGTACCCCGAAATGTGGGACTGCACGGCGAGGCGGGCGGCATCGGCTTGACCGGTCAGGATGGCACGGAGAATGCTGCGATGCTCGAGCATGAGACGAGCGGATGTTTTCGGCCAGCTCGCCAGACCCAGCGCGCCCGCCCGTGCGTACCCCTCGATGGCGCTGCGGAGGCCGGCCATGGTCGCGGTGATGACCAGGTTGCCGCTCGCTTCGGCGAGCGAGAGGTGAAACTGGGCGTCGAGGGCGAGGAATTCGGCTTCGGTAAGGGAATGCTCTTCCATGGCGGTGAGGATTTGCGCGGAGCTGGTCAGATCAGGAGAGCTGGTGCGGCACGCCTCGGCCAGCCCGGCGACGATGGAACCTTCCAGCACGAGACGGGTCTTCACCACGTCGGCTACCGGAAACCCCTGGGCTGCGACCTGCAGGCGCATGAGCGACGACATGCCGCCGCCGGGGCGAGCGACGATGATCGCGCCGGCCGAGGGTCCGGAGCCGACGGCGGTGCGAATGAGACCCAAGACCTCGAGCACCCGCAGTGCTTCCCGCACGCTCGATCGGCCGACACCCAGGTCGGCCGCGAGGGTGCGTTCGGGCGGCAGGTGGTCGCCCGGGCTGAGGCGTCCCTCGAGCAGGTCGAGTTCGACGGCATCGAGCACGACCTGCCAGGCGCGAAGGCTGATCGCGGTCATGGGGTCCTTTCGCTCGACGAGCTGTGGTCTGACCACAAACTATACGACTTTGCGGGGTTTGCGGGATACAGTTTCAGCCAACCCGGGAGAGACCATGACCGCTGCGCCCCAGCTCATCGACCTGAAACTGCCCGACAGACCGGGTGGCAGCGCCGGCCTGAAAGCCGTGCTGGCGATTCCCTCAGGCGACGGCCCGTGGCCCGGTGTCGTGCTCGTACATGAGGCATTCGGCCTCACCGACGTCATGCGCCGCCAGGTGATCCGCATGGCGGAGGCCGGCTATCTGGCCCTCATGCCCGACTTGTTCACCGAGGGCGGTACGCGCACATGTCTCGTGGCTACCTTTCGCGCCCTGTCGGCCGGTGCCGGCCGGGCCTTCGTCGACATCGAGTCGGGCCGCACGTTCCTCCGCGGGCGCAACGATTGCACTGGTCGAATCGGCGTGTTGGGCTTTTGCATGGGTGGCGGTTTTGCACTCGCCACGGCCGCGCGCGGCTTCGACGCCGCCTCGGTCAACTACGGTCGGCTGCCGAAGGAACTCGACGACCACCTGCTCGGTGCCTGCCCGATCGTCGGCAGCTTCGGCGGCGCCGACCGGTCGCTCATCGGCGCAGCGGCCACGCTCGATTCCTCCCTTGATCGGCTGAAGATCGAGCACGACGTCAAGGAATACCCGGGCGCCGGTCACTCCTTTCTCAATGATGCCGAGACCGGGCCGCGGGTGCTCCGCCCGGTGCTGGCGCGCATCCTCGGCGCCGGCCCCGACCCGGTGGCCGCCGCCGACGCCTGGAGGCGCATCGAAGCGTTTTTCGGCGAGCACCTCGCGGCGCCTGAATAGTGTTGGAAGCGGGTTGCAACTGGTAGCCTCCAACAAGAACAGGGGACACCATCGCCAAACGCTCAACTATTATCGCCATGGTCACCGTCGCATCCGTTGTCGCCATCGGCGGTGCGGCCACTGCGCTGGCGCTGACTCCGCAAACCGGCTCCGACACGACGCTGACCGTGCGGGTCTGGGACGAACAGGTCGCGCAATCCTACGAAAAGTCGTTCACGGCGTTCGAGAAAGCCAATCCGGGCATCGATGTCGCCGTCAACGTTGTACCGTGGGCCGACTACTTCACCAAACTGCGCGTCGACGTGGCGGGCGAGACCGCCGACGATGTGTTCTGGGTGAACGCCGGCAACTTCGCCGACTATGCCGTCAACGGCAGCCTGATGAACATAACGGATGCCCTCGGCTCCGACGCTCAAGTCAACTGGCAAGCCAGCGTCATCGACCAGTACACCCTCGATGGTGCGCTCTGGGGAGTACCCCAGCTGGCTGACCCCGGGATCGGACTGTATTACAACGAGGAACTCCTCGCGGCAGCCGGTATCGACCCGAGCAGCGTTGGTGACCTGCAGTGGAATCCGGCCACCGGCGAAGACACCCTGCTGCCCGTGCTGCAAAAGCTCACCGTCGACGCCAACGGCAACACCGCCGACAACCCAGCGTTCGACCCTTCGCAAATCGTGCAGTACGGCTACAACGCCGCCAACGACCTCAATGCCATCTACCTCAACTACCTCGGATCGAACGGCGCAGCCCTACAAGACGGCGACGAGTTCGTCTTCGACACGGCCGAGGGGCAGGAGTCGTTCCAATACGTGATCGACCTGATGAATAAATATCACGTGGCCCCGTCGGCCGCTGACACCAACCTCAACGGCGACTTCGCGCTCGACCAGTTTCTGCAGGGCAAGATGGCCCTGTTCCAGAGCGGCGTCTACAACCTCAGTAACGTGAGCGATGGCGCCGACTTCACATGGGGTGTCGCGGCGATTCCGTCGGGTCCGGCCGGCGCGATCAGCGTCACCAACGGCGTCATCGCCGCTGGCAACGCCGACTCCAAGCATCCGGGACAGACCCGCAAACTGCTCGAGTGGCTCGGCAGCACCGCGGGCAGCGCGGCTATCGGCGAAGACGGGTCGGCATCGCCGGCCGTCATCGGTGCGCAGGCCAGTTATGTCGAGGCGTGGCAGCAGCGGGGCATCGACGTGACCGCGTTCATCGATGTGCTCGACAACGGCACCGTGCAGGCGCCGCAGGGCGCGAGATGGGCTGAGGCCTCCGACGCGTTCGAGTCGATCTTCGCCGAAATGTTCCTGGGTCGTATTCCAGTCGGTCAGGCCCTGCGCACCGCGCAAGCCAGTGCGAACGCGGCCATCGACGGCTGAACAGGTTGACGCAGCGACTAACTCGTCAACACGACGTTGAGCGGGGTCTCGTCGCGCAGCATCCGTTCCATCTGCTCGCGCACCAGCCGTGCCATGCGCGGCAGCATGGCGCTCGAGGCACCGCCGACGTGTGGTGAGATGAGCACATTCGGCAGGGCGAAGAGCGGATGCCCCGCCGGCAACGGTTCCGGCTCGGTCACGTCGAGTGCGAGCCTGAGGCGGCCGCTCGTCGCGTGCGCGAGCAGCGCGGCGGTATCGGCGACCGGGCCGCGGGCAATGTTCACGAGCAGGCTATCGTCACGCATCTGGGTCAGGAACGCGTCGTCGACCAGGTGGGTGGTCTCTGCAGTCAGTGGAACGCCGACGACGACGATGTCGGCCTGTGGCAGCAGCTCGGAGAGGGAATCGAAGCCGTAGATCGCGCCGCGCTCATCGTTGCGGGCCGTGCGCGCAACGCGGATGACCGTGGTCTCGAAGGCGAGCAGCCGGCTCTCGATGGCCTGACCGACACCGCCGTAGCCGAGTAGTAACACCGTGCGGTCGGCGAGGCTCGGGTGATGGGCCGGCGCCCATTCGCCAGCGTCGGCGGCGCGCACAAAATCGGGGATGCCGCGCTGGGAGGCCAGGATGAGGGCGAGGGTGAGCTCGGCGGTGGAGGCTTCGTGCACGCTTGCAGCATTGGCGAAGACGTGCCCGGCAGGGAGGACCTGATCGACACCGTCGTAGCCGATGGACTGGCTCTGGACTAATCGGGTCTCGACACCGGCGAGGTGCGCGAGTCGGTCGGTCCCGCCCATATACGGTGTGACGACGATGTCGAACCGCGGCCGGGGAGCGGGGCCGTCGAGCGCCCATTCGACGACTTCGACGCCGGCGGGCAGTTCACCGACCGCCTTGCGCAGGAGGGAATCGGGCAGGCTGACCAGCAATGGATTCATCCCCCGAGCCTACTTCGCCCGTGCGCGCCGGCCACCTCTCGGGTGTTCGTCTTCGGCCGGTACCCGGCGTGGTTGGTACCATTGTCTAATGGATAAAGTCGTCGGCCGCGCCGCTGTCCACGAGGACCGAGCCTTCTTCGGGCAGCCGCGATCACTCGCCAACATCTTCGGCGTCGAGATGTGGGAGCGGTTCTCGTTCTACGGCATGCAGGGCATCCTGCTGTTGTACCTGTACTTCTCGGCCACCGACGGCGGCCTCGGAATTGCCCAGACCACGGCAGCCGGCATCGTGGGCGCGTACGGTGGTGGCGTCTACCTGTCGACCATTCTCGGCGCCTGGATCGCCGATCGTCTTCTCGGCTCCGAGCGGGTGCTGTTCTCTAGCGCCATCGTCATCATGCTCGGTCACATCGCCCTGGCCGTCGTGCCAGGGGTCGGCGGTCTCGTAACCGGCCTCATCCTGGTCGCCGTCGGCAGCGGTGGGCTCAAGGCCAACGCGACGTCTGTTGTCGGTTCGCTCTACGCCCCGGATGACCCCCGGCGCGACGCCGGTTTCTCGTTGTTCTACCTCGGCATCAACCTCGGCGCGTTTGCCGGTCCGATCCTCACCGGGCTGTTGCAGACCAAAATCGGATTTCACTATGGTTTTGGACTCGCCGCTGTAGGCATGGCGATCGGTTTGACCCAATACTCGTTCGGCCGCAAACGGCTGCCGGATGCCGTCCGACAGGTGCCGGATCCCCTCCCGCGGTCCCGCTGGCCCGGCTATGCCCTCGGGACGCTACTCGCGGTCGCTGCCATCGTCGTGCTCGTACTGACCGGGGTGATTACCGCGAGCAATCTGGTCACCATCGTGATCGCGCTGACGGTCGTCTCCGCAGTCGCTTATTTCGTGGTGATTCTCACGAACCGGCAGATCACGCCGGTAGAACGCAAGCGTGTCTACGCCTTCATCCCGCTCTTCGTGGCCAGCGCCGCGTTCTGGTCGCTGTACCAGCAGCAGTTCACGGTCGTCACGATCTATTCCGACGAGCGGCTTGACCGGGCTCTGTTCGGCTGGGAGATGCCGGTGTCGTGGGTGCAGTCGATCAACCCCGTCTTCATCATCGTGCTCTCCGGCATCTTCGCCGCTGTGTGGACCAAGTGGGGCTCGAGGCAGCCGTCTACGCCGATGAAGTTCGCGGTCGGAACCGCGGTCATGGGGGCCGCTTTCCTGTTGTTTCTGCCGTTCGCCGGCGGCGCGGCGAATTCGACGCCGCTGCTGGCGATGATTGGTATTTTGCTGGTCTTCACGGTCGCGGAGCTTCTGCTCTCACCGGTCGGGCTCTCCATCGCCACCAAACTCGCACCCGCGGTGTTCAAAACCCAGATGGTTGCGCTGTTCTTTCTCTCGGTCGCGCTCGGCTCTGCCGTGTCTGGGGTGCTCGCCGCCTGGTACGCGACGGCGCCCGAGCGACTCTATTTCGGCGTTCTCGGCGGCATCGCGATCGTGCTGGGGCTTATGCTCGCCCTGATTGCCCGCCCGGTGCTGCGCCTGATGGGCGGGGTGCGCTAGCTGCCGCTCGCCGAAATCGGCGGTGTGGGGCCGGCACCCGCCAATGGGCACCCGGCAATGGTGCCCGCTCAGCTCTAGCGCGGCACTGTGGCCTCGACGATGGCGATTTCTCGCGTCGCGGTTTCGCGGTTGCGTTCGGCGGCGTGCTCACGATCCAGGTCTGGGGCAATGTCCAAGGCGGCGCCCTCGTGCTCGTGCGGCGTCGGCCTGGCGTCCCCGCGCTTGGTCGCAGGCACCTCGCCCCCGTCGCCGGAATGCCGCACGCGCACCCGGGGTGACGAGAACGGATGCAACTGCACTCGCAACCGGCGATAGCGCACCATCCAGAACAATATGACGCCCGCCGCCAACAGGCCGGACGTCGCTGCGAGGCCGAGCGCCCAACGCGGGCCGAAGGCATCCGCTACCCAACCGACGAGCGGCGCGCCGAGGGGAGTGCCGCCGACGAAAATGGCCATGTAGAGCGCCATTACCCGGCCGCGCATCTCGGGCCGCGTCGTGGTCTGCACGTACGCGTTTGCGGTCGTCATCAGGGTGAGTGAGGATAGACCGACCAGCGTGAGAGATATGGCGAAAGTGGCATATGTTGGCATGATCGCCGAGAGTGCGCACGCAATGCCGAACAGAGCGGCGCCGAGCACGATGAGGCGCAGCCGGGCGCGGCTCCGCCGGGCAGAGAGCAGAGCGCCGATGACGGCGCCGATGGCCATGATCGAACTGAGCAGGCCAAATTCCGCAGCCCCCCGGCCGAACTCGATCGTGGCCATGGTCGACGTGAAGATGGCGAAGTTCAGGCCAAACGTGCCGATCAGAAAGACCGCGATCATGACGACAACGATGTCGGAACGACGGCGCACATAGCGAAAGCCAGCCAGGAGCTGCCCACGCTCGCGGGAGATCGTCGGTTGGCGGCGCAGCTGGTGCGTGCGCAGCAGGGTCATCGCGAAGACGGTCCCGGCGAAGGTAACCGCATTGATCATGAACACCCAGCCGGCCCCGACGGCAACCGTGAGCAGTCCGGCGGCGGCCGGACCGATCAAGCGTGCACCGTGGAATGAAGCGGAGTTGAGTGCGACGGCGTTGGACAGTTGGTCTTCAGCGACGAGTTCGGAGACGAAAGCTTGGCGGGCCGGCGCGTCGATCGCGGCGACGATGCCGAGGCCGAAAGCAAAGAGGTAGACGTGCCAGAGCTCGGCCACCTCGAGCACGGTCAGGATGCCCAGGCCGAGGGCCAGCAACCCCATCAGCGTCTGGGTGAGAATGAGCAGCTTGCGCCGGTTGAACCGGTCGGCGATCAGCCCGGACCAGGGCATGAGCAGCAGCATCGGGCCGAGTTGCAACGCCATGGTGATGCCGACCGCGGTCGCGTTGTAGTTGGTGAGCTCGGTCAGTACGATCCAGTCCTGGGCGGTGCGCTGCATCCAGGTGCCGATGTTCGACACCAAAGCTCCGGCGAACCAGATGCGGTAATTGACGACGCTCAGCGAGCGGAACATAGCACTCAACTGTCGGCGAGCTCCTTCATTATCAGCGTCGCGGCGGCGAGAGCGCGGTGCTGTTCGGGGCTGAGCCGCGCGACGCGCTGCACCAGCCAGGCGTCTCGCCGCTTGCGAGTTTCGGTCATCATCTCGCGCGCGGCATCCGTTGTGGTGAGCACGATCTTGCGGCCATCGAGCGCGGAATCGGTGCGGGTCACGAGGCCGGCATCGACGAGGCATTTGACCGTGCGGGTCATCGATGGCGGGGTGACCCGTTCGAATTCGCTGAGCTCGGTGAGCGTCAGCGGGCCGTGCACGTAAAGCACGCCGAGTGCCGAAAACTGGCCGCTGCCCAACTCGTTTTCGGCCGTCTCCTGCCGCAGACGGCGAGCTAAGCGCCCATTGGCCAGCCGAAATTCATGGCTGATCTCCGAGGTGTTTGTCGCCGCCTGGTCGGGGGTTGCCGACGGCAGTGCCGTGACGACTCCCAGGGCTGCGGTTTTCGGGTGTATTCGCGATTCCATATATCATTAGCATAACAAATTAGCCTTGCTAAGTACATTATTACTTTGAGCGTGCCCCCGCACAACGGGGCAGACTAGCCTCGTGCCCACATATACGGATGCCTCCGGCCTGGTTATCACCTACTACGTCTGGCCGGTCCCTGCCCCCCGAGCAGTGATTCAGCTTGCCCACGGTGTCGGCGAACACGCCCAGCGCTACGCGGCGCTCGCCGCCGACCTCAATCGGGCCGGTTACACGGTCTACGCCGACGACCACCTCGGTCACGGCCAGACCGGACTCGCTCAGCACGGCGGCGATCACACCAAGCTTGGTCGGCTCGGCGCCGGCGGGCTGCGCTCGGCAGTAGCCGGCGTCTACCAGCTGAGTGGAATCATCCGCTCAGAGCAGCCGGCCCTGCCCCTCGTGTTGCTCGGGCACAGCTGGGGATCGTTCATGGTGCAGATGATCGTCAACGAGCACGCGGCCGAGTACGACGCCATCGTGCTCTCCGGAACCGCCTACCGCTGGCCCGGTTACCTCGATGGCGGCGATCTGAACCGCAGGCACAAGGCACTGGGTACTACCGGGGTCGAGTGGCTCAGCCGTGACCCGGCCGTCGCCGCGACCTTCGTGGCCGACCCGCTCACCACGGCGACGCCGCTCGCCAAGCTGTTCGGCATTCGCGAGGCCGCGCGCCTGTTCGGTCGCCCAGCCCGCGACCTTCCCGGTCACCTGCCGCTGCTCGTGCTCGTCGGCGGTGACGATACCGTCGGCGGGGAACGCAGTGCGCTCAAGCTGGTGAACTCCTACGTTCAGCGTTCTGGGCTGCGGGACGTGCGCCTGATCGTGTACCCAGGCGCTCGGCACGAAGTTTTCAACGAGATTAACCGCGACGAAGTCATCGGCGACCTCGTGGACTGGCTCGACGAGCGCTTGACCGCCGTAGGCTGATTGTATGCATGGTGAATATAAGGTTCCGGGCGGCAAACTGGTCGTCGTTGATCTCGATGTCGTCGATGACGTCATAACCAACTTTCGTCTGGCCGGAGACTTCTTTCTTGAGCCCGACGATGCCCTCGAAGACATCAACTCCGCGGTGAGCGGCCTCCCCGTCGGCAGTGCGACGGCCACGATCGCCGCTACGGTGCGTGGTGCGCTCCCCAGCGGTGCCATTCTGCTCGGATTCTCTCCGGAGGCTGTAGCCGTGGCGATTCGTCGTTCGCTGGCCCAGGCGAGCACCTGGCGGGACTACGACTGGCAGATCATCCACTCGCAGCAGCCCGTCGCGCCCGTGCTGCAGATGGCCCTCGACGAGGTGCTCGCGACCGAGGTTGCGGAGGGACGCCGACAGCCCACACTCCGTATCTGGGAGTGGAACGAACCGGCCGTCGTGATTGGCAGTTTTCAGTCGCTCAAGAACGAGGTCGACCCCGAGAATGCCGCCAAGTATGGCTTCACCGTGGTGCGGCGCATCAGCGGCGGCGGCGCCATGTTCATGGAAGCCGGCTCGGTCATCACGTATTCCATCTACGCGCCGACCGACCTCGTGCAGGGCATGAGCTTCGCCGACTCCTACGCTTTTCTCGACGAGTGGGTCATCACCGCTCTCAAAACCCTCGGCATCGACGCGCACTACGAGCCGCTCAACGACATCACGAGTCCCGGGGGCAAGATCGGCGGAGCTGCCCAGAAGCGTCTGGGAAGCGGTGCCGTGCTCCATCACGTCACCATGAGTTATGACATGGACGGCGAAAAAATGGTGCAGGTGCTGCGCATCGGCCGCGAAAAGCTCAGCGATAAGGGCATCACGAGCGCCGCCAAACGCGTCGACCCGCTGCGTAGTCAGACCGGTCTCACCCGCGCTGCGATCATCGACCGTATGAAAGAAACCTTCACCGGCCTGTACGGCGCCAGCGAGGGTGACGTCACCGCCGAGGAATACGCCAAGGCCACCGAGCTCGTCGCGAACAAATTCAGCACAGAGGCCTGGTTGGCCCGGGTTCCGTGAACCGCGACGAACGGATGCTCGCGGTGCGCCCGCCAGCCTCCACCCGCCACTAACGCCCGCGCGTCAGCAGGTCTTGGTAGTCAACGTGAGTGTCTATCCAGTGCGCCACGTACGAGCAGTCCGGCACGACGGCTCGCGTGGTGCGAACCCGCACGTCGCCCAGCGCCTGCTCGACCAGAATGCTGGCGAGCCCGTGCGTGCGTTGCGCCGGATCGACCTCGGTGTGGGTGAAGTGCACGGCCGTTGACGTCGTGGTGTAGTCGGCCCGTCCCACGGCCTCGTCGTCGAGCCACACCGTGTAGCGGCTCTGCCCCGGGTCGTGGCGTACTTCCACAGTCCCGGCATCGGCCAGGTTCTGCGAGTGGATGGTCGTCGATTCAGCTGTCATCCCGACAGACTAAACCGATGAGCGGCGCGCAGGCTGAAAGAATGGGGATATGCCAAACGCGTGGACACCGACCAGCCCGAGCCGTGTCATCCACGCCAATAACCTCGACGTGCTGCCGGGCCTGCCCGATGGCGCCTTCACCCTGATCTATCTCGACCCGCCGTTCAACACCGGTCGCTCGCAGAAACGGCAGAGCACCACCTCTGTACGGTCGGTCTCCGCCGACGGCTCGCACGCGGTCGGCACGATCACGGGGTTCAAGGGCCAGCGTTACGAGCGCATCAAGGGTGACCTGCTGGGCTACGACGATCAGTTCGAAGATTATTGGGCCTTTCTGGAACCGCGCCTGATCGAGGCCTGGCGCCTGCTCGCCGACGACGGCACGCTCTATCTGCACCTCGACTACCGCGAAGCGCACTATGCCAAGGTGCTGCTCGACGCCCTGTTCGGCCGGGAATGCTTTCTCAACGAACTCATCTGGGCTTACGACTACGGTGCGAAATCCAAGAACAAGTGGCCCACCAAGCACGACACGATTTTGGTCTACGTGAAAAATCCGGCCCGGTATTACTTCGACTCGACGACCGTCGACCGGGAGCCGTACATGGCGCCCGGTCTGGTCACGCCAGAAAAAGTGGCCAAGGGAAAACTGCCGACGGATGTCTGGTGGCATACGATCGTCTCTCCCACCGGCAAGGAGAAAACCGGCTACCCAACGCAGAAACCGATCGGAATTCTGCGTCGCATCATCCAGGCGTCCAGCCGTGAGGGGGATTGGGTGCTCGACTTCTTCGCCGGCAGCGGCACCACCGGCACGGTCGCCGCCGCGCTCGACCGACGCTTCGTGCTCATCGACCAGAACCCGGAGGCGTTCAGCGTGATGCGCGCCCGGTTCGCGCCGGTTTCCGGCGTTCAATTCCTTGAAACAACCGCCGAGAACCACTGAGATTTCGCAGTCTCACCGAGCCCCGGCAGGGTGCAACGCACGACGATAACGCTCGCGGCACTCGTTAGAGATGCTGGCACCCCTACCTCAGAGTGCCGCCATCGCTGAGGAGTGCCGCGATCGCTGAGGAGTGCCGCCATCGCTGACGAGTGCCGCGATCGCTGAGGAGTGCCGCCAGAAGAGGATGTCGCGACCGGCGGCATCCTCTCGCCTGCCGCCGCTCAGCCCGCGTGTGCCGCCCGTATGTGCGCCGCGAACATGCTTCCGCTGTCTTTCACCGTGCGCTCGAGGGTGTCGTAGTCGACCCGCACGATGCCGAAGCGCTTCTCGTAACCATAGGACCACTCGAAGTTGTCGAGCAGCGACCAGACGAAGTATCCGCGCACGTCGGAGCCGGCCGCGATGGCCTCACCCACCTTGTTGATGTGCGCCACGATGTACTCCGTGCGCTCGGCGTCGTGCACGGTGCCATCGGCACTCACCACGTCGTCGTAGGCGGCGCCGTTCTCGGTGACATAGAGCGGCGGGAGCCGGTCATATTCTTTGCCGAGCCGCACGAGCAGCAGGCGCAGTCCGTCGGGGTTGACCTCCCAGTCCATTGCGGTGCGCGGCAGTCCCCGGGTGGGAAAGCTGATGTACTCCGACCCGATCCACGGCGACCCGACCGAACGCGTAGCGCCGCCGGCGTGCGAGTCGTTCGCCGGCGCATCCGCGTGCCCGCTTACGAGGTCGTCGTGATAGTGGTTGACGCCGAGAAAATCGAGCGGGGCGGCGATGATCTCGAGGTCGTCCGAGTGGATGACCTCGGCCAAGCCGAACGGCTCGAGGTCGCGCAGGGTGTCCTCGGGGTAGGCACCATGCAGCAGCGGGTCGAGAAAGATGCGGTTGGCCAGCGAGTCGAGCCGCCGGGCCGCTTCGATGTCGACCGGGTCGGTGGCATCGCGCGGCACGGCGTTGGTGAGGTTGAGCGTGATCCCGAGGTGCTGGGCGCCCGCTGAGCGCAGCGCGTTATCCGCGAGCCCGTGCGCGAGGTGCTGGTGGTGCACGGCAGCGACCGCCGCCCGACCGTCCTGGCGGCCCGGCGCGTGCACGCCCGATCCGTAGCCGAGCAGCGAGGAGCAGAACGGTTCGTTGAAGGTGGTCCAGTGGGTGACGCGATCGCCGAGCGCGGAGTAGACATCCGTTGCGTAGTCGACGAAACGGTACGCGGTGTCGCGGTTGGCCCAGCCACCCTTCTCCTCCAGTGCCTGCGGCAGGTCCCAGTGATACAGGGTGAGCCAGGGCAGAATACCCGCGCCGAGCAGTTCGTCGACGAGCCGGGAATAGAAGTCGAGCCCATCCAGGTTCACGGCCCGGTCGCCCGGACGTACCCGCGCCCAGCTGGTGGAAAAACGGTAGGAGTCGAGACCGAGTGAGGCCATGAGCGCCACGTCGGCGGGCATCCGGTGGTAATGATCCACGGCGGTCTCCAAATCGTCGCCGCCCGCGATGGCCCCCGGAACCTGCGCAAACGCGTCCCAGATTGAGTCTTCCTTGCCGCCGGCATGGCCGGCGCCCTCGATCTGCGCGGCGGCCGTCGCCGACCCCCAGAGAAATCCGTGCGGCCAGGGGAACGGTGTGGGTGCGGTCTGCGACATGACGTCACGCTATCCTGCCGCGCGGCCACCAACCAACGTTTTGGACCTTCCTTGCCAAGCCCGCGTGCCTCAGCGCGGACATCCGGTCGAAACAGGCCTGCACTCGGGTGGAACCGGAATTCTTGCCGCATATCTCCGCAGTTGTGCACGCGGCATCCAGAACTCTGATAATCGTCGCGGCTAAGCTCGAATCATGCTGCAGAACAACGAACCCACGGAAGCCGACCAGCGGCGTCTCCGCCGCCGGTTTTTGATCGGCGTCATCATCGTCGGAGTGCTCGTCGCCCTCGCGGCGATCGGGCTCTATCTGAGTGCCGCCATCAATGCTTAGGCAGTCCACCATTCCCAGAAAAATCGAAGTGAGTGCACCATGCAGTTGACCCGGTGGCAGCTACTCGGCCTCACAGCGGCCGTCGGAGCCGTGCTCGCCGTCGGCGCGACCGCGCTCGTCGTGCAGGCCCTCGAGGGTTCCGCCGACTCTGCGAAGACCGCGCACACAACGGATGCCACCACTCCCGTCGCAACAAAGGAACCGGCTCGCCCCACCCCCACCGAGTCTGCTCTCGCGGCGCCGGTCGCGGCAACACCGGCTGTGGGCGCCGCCGTAACGGCCCAGCTGGACTACCTTCTCACGCACTGGAAGCTCGAGAACTACAACTCCGCAGAGTGGGGAGTGCTCGGCGAGAATGACTGCGTCAACTTCGCCAGCCAAGCCATGATCGCCCGCGGCTGGACCATGGACGCTGTCTGGTCGAGTCCGAAGAACGGCAACGCGTACGACTCCACAGCGGCCTGGCGCAGCTCGACCGCCTTCATGAAGTACATCGCGGCGACCGGCAAGGCCGTAGCCCTGACCGATCAGCAGCGCGACCAGGTCAAGGTCGGCGACATCGCGCAATTCGACTGGGACAACACCGGCGACCGTGACCACACCGGGATCGTCACCAAGGTCGAAAAAGCCGGCGACACCGTCTCGATCTTCTTTGCCGGGCACACCTTGGATTCCGACTATCGTTCGGTCGATACAGCGATCACGGTGGATCACCCCGGCGGCACTGCGTATTACTGGAGTGTTCCCTAGGCGATCGCGGCGTCGACTATGGCTTTGGCCTCCGCCTGCACCAGGGCCAGGTGCTCCGGGCCGAGGAAAGACTCGGCGTAGATTTTGTAGACGTCTTCGGTGCCGCTCGGCCGGGCCGCGAACCAGGCGTTCTCGGTCGTGACCTTGACGCCGCCGATGGCAGCGCCGTTGCCCGGGGCGACACTGAACGCGCCGGTGATCTTCTCGCCGGCGAGCTCGGTGGCCGTGATCATCGAGCCGTCGAGCTTGGCCAGGGCGGCCTTCTGCGCGGGCGTGGCGGCGGCATCCACTCGGGCATACGAGGGCGCGCCGAAATGCTCGGTCAGTTCCGCGTAGCGCTGGCTCGGGGTCTTGCCGGTCACCGCGAGAATCTCGGAGGCGAGCAGGGCGAGCAGGATACCGTCCTTATCGGTGGTCCAGACGGTGCCGTCGAAACGCACGAAACTCGCTCCGGCGCTCTCTTCACCGCCGAAAGCGACAGAGCCGTCGATGAGGCCGGGGACGAACCATTTGAAACCAACGGGCACCTCCCACAGGTCGCGGCCGAGAAAGCCGGTCACCCGGTCGATCATCGTCGACGAGACGAGGGTCTTACCGACCGCGGCGTCGGGCTTCCAGCCTTCGCGGTGGCTGTACAGGTAGTCGATGGCGACGGCCAGAAAGTGGTTCGGGTTCATCAGTCCACCGTCGGGCGTCACGATGCCGTGCCGATCGGCGTCAGCGTCGTTGCCGGTGAGAATGTCGTACTCATCCTTGTGGGCCACAACGGATGCCATCACCGAGGCACTCGAGGGATCCATCCGGATCTTCTCATCCCAATCCAGGGTCATGAAGCGCCAGGTCGGGTCGACTTTCGGGTTGACTACGACCAAGTCGATCTCATAACGGTCACGGATGGCGCCCCAGTAGCCCACGCTTGCGCCGCCGAGCGGGTCGGCCCCGATGCGGATTCCGCTGGTGCGGATGGCCTGCATGTCGATGATGTTCTCGAGGTCGTTCACGTAGTTGCCGCGAAAGTCGTAGGTTTCCAGGGCGCTGGGTTCGCTCATCAGTACGCCATCGAGACCATGAGCGATGAGTTCGTTGGCCCGGTCAGCGATCCACGAGGTGGCATCGCTGTCGGCCGGACCGCCGTGTGGCGGGTTGTACTTGAAGCCGCCGTCCATTGGTGGGTTGTGGCTCGGGGTGACGACGATACCGTCGGCCAGGTCGCCGTGCTCGGCGCGGTTGTAGGCCAAAATCGCGTGCGACAGGGAGGGGGTGGGCACGTAGTCGTCGAACTCGTCCACGAGCACGCGCACGCCGTTGGCGACGAGCACTTCGAGGGCGGTCGTGTAGGCCGGGCTGCTCAGGGCGTGCGGGTCGGTGCCGATGAAGAGCGGGCCGGTGATGCCCTGTCCGGCGCGATATTCCACGATCGCCTGCGTCGTGGCACTGATGTGATCCTCGTTGAACGCGGTGTTCAGCGAGCTACCACGGTGCCCGGAGGTGCCGAAGGCGACCCGTTGGGCCGGCACCGTGACATCCGGTTTCAGGTCGTAATAGGCCTTGACCAGCCCATCAACGTCGATCAAATCAGATTCCAGGGCGCGGGTTCCTGCTCGTTGGCTCATGAGCACAGTCTGGCACCCCCGGTAGGCTGTCAGCCATGCCCGACTCGCCGAATCCGCTCCAAGCCCAGACTTACAGCTATCTCGGCCCGGCCGGCACCTTTACCGAAGCGGCGCTCGCCCAGGTGCCGAGCGCCCGCGGCCAGATCTGGCGTCCGGTCAACAACGTCGGTGAGGCCTTCGCCGATGTCGTGAGCGGCCGCAGCCTGGCGGCAATGATCGCCATCGAGAACTCGGTCGACGGCGGCGTCACGGCCACGCAGGATGCCCTCGCGAGCGTGCCGAACCTGCGCATCATCGGCGAATACCTGGTGCCCGTGAACTTCGTACTGGTCGCCCGCCCCGGCACAACATTGGATGACGTACGCGTCATCAACGCGCATCCGGTCGCCTACGGGCAGTGCCGTAATTGGCTCGAACGCACCCTGCCGAGCCACGAGCACATCCCCGCGTCGAGCAACGTCGCCGCCGCGTCGTCCCTCCGGGACAACACGCAGGCGGATGCCGCGATCGCCCCGCCCGGCATCGACAAGCACCACGACGTCGTTGTCCTGGCGTCAGAAATCGGTGACAACCCGAACGCGGTGACCCGGTTCGTGCTTGTCGCCCGCGGCAACGAGCTCACCGCGCCGACCGGAGCCGACAAGACCAGCCTCATCATCGAGCTGCCGAGCGACCGCTCCGGCGCATTGCTCGACATGCTCGAGCAGTTCGCCACCCGCGGCGTGAACCTCAGCCTCATCCAGTCCCGGCCGATCGGGGATTCCCTCGGCCGGTACCGCTTCGTGGTCGATGCCGACGGCCATATTCTTGATGAGCGCGTCGCTGACGCACTGCTCGGACTGCGTCGCTTCAGCCCCAAGGTGATCTTTCTCGGGTCCTATCCGCGGGCAGACCAGCGCAAGATCGAGTTCACCTCCCGCTACGACGACGGTATCTTCATTGAGGCCCGCGACTGGTTGCGCGGGCTGATCGCGGGGGAGCCCACCCAATGACCGAGCCGCGCTTTGACCCGGAGCACGATGCCCGCTATCAGCGCGGCTATGAGCCCGGTGACTCGGCGGATTCCACGAGCGCGGCGATGACCGAGCTGTTCGCGCCCACCTCATCCAACCAGCCAGAAGCATCCGTCGAAACAGACGGGCGCAACTCGGGCGCGCTCCCTGTGCCCTCAGACGGTGCAGCTGACGACGACGAGCCCCTCGACCATTTCGAGCCGCGTAATCCGTTCATCATTGCCCTGTGGATTATTGGGCCAGCCCTCATCATCGGCGGGCTGATCCTGCAGGTGCGTACGATCACTTCCACCTATTTCAGCTCCGGCTTCGCGGGATCCTCGAACGCGGAGGTGCCGATCGAGATGGTGATGCAGCAGTTGACCTACACTCTGTCGCCCGCAATGATCTCCACCGGTCTGGTCGCCGTTGTGGGCCTGCTGTTCGTCCATGCCCTGCGGTGGCGTTCCCGATCGTCGCGCCCGTAATCGTCCAAGCTATTTGGCTCAGGCCGGCACGCGCACGATGAGCGCGCCCGCATCGGCGTGCAGGCGCACCTTCTGCACCAGACCGAACTCATCGCCGTCGAGTTCGAAATCCTGCGCGTGCTCGAGCGCGATACGAATGTCGGGCCCGCGCAGGGTCGTCATCACCCGCTCATTTGACGACTCCGTCGCCGCAATCATGCGTCGCCCCACCGCTGAGCGGCGCAGTACCCCGTTCTCCCAAGTCACCCGCCGCCAGATGGTGAGCCAGCCGAGCATGCCCTTGGGCTGCAGCACGGCAATGTCCAAAATGCCGTCGTCGAGGCGTGCCTCCGGTAAAAACTGCAGGTTGCCCGGCAGTAGCCCGCAGTTGGCGACGAGAATGGCGCTCACCTGCGCCGGCCGGTCCGTGCGTCCAGCAACGCTGTAGCGGATGCGAAAGGGCCGCGCTTTCGGCAGCGCCCGTGCCACCCCGTCGACGTAGGCGAGCCAGCCCATCTGCTTCTTGAGGTCGTCGCGTGTGTGGGCGATCATCTGCGCGTCGAGCCCGAGCCCGGCCATGACCAGAAAAACGTGCTCTTCCACGGCGCCGACATCGGTGGTCACGATAGCGACGCCGAGGTCGATGGGCTTGTCGACACCGCTGAACGCGATCGATGTCGCGGCGTCGATGCTGCCGAGCGGGAGCAGCAGGTTGCGGGCGAGCAGATTGCCGGTACCCGATGGCACGATGGCCATGCGCACGCCGGACTCCCGCAGCGCCTCGGCGACGGCCCGCACCGTGCCGTCACCGCCGGCCGAGACCACCATAGCGGCGCCGGTATCGAGGGCCCGTTTGGTAGCGGCCTGGCCGACATCGTCGACAGTTGTTTCAAACCATTGCGTCGTACCCCATCCGGCGGACTGCTCCGCTTCGGCCACGCTCGCCCGCAACTTAGCGAGGTCGACCTTGACGGGGTTGTAGACGACGGCAGCATGCTGGGCGAGGTTTTCGGAGGCGCTCACGAGGCCTAGGCTACTGGGTTGGCCTCGCGATTGCCCGACGGGAGTCACTTGTAGACTGGCCGGGTGATTGATCCGGTGCTGTTACGCGAAAACCCCGACCTCTTCAAGCGTTCGCAGGAGGCCCGTGGCGACTCCGTTGAGGCGGTCGATGCCGCGCTTGCTGCCGACGCGGAACGGCGGTCGACGATCACGGCGTTCGAAGACCTGCGCGCCGCGCAAAACCTGTTCGGCAAGCGGGTAGCTGCGGCGCCTGGCGCTGAGAAAAAAGCCCTCGTTGCAGAAGCGCAAAGCCTCGCCGCCGAGGTGAAGGCTGCCGGAGTCATCGCCGGCGAGGCCGACACCCGCTTCACCGCGGTCGTCAAGACCATCGCGAACCCGATCATCGACGGCGTACCGGTCGGCGCCGAAGAAAACTTCGCGACCCTACGCACCCACGGTGAAGCCCCGATTTTCGACTTTGAGCCGCGCGACCACCTTGAGCTGGGCGAACTGCTCGGAGCCATCGATATGGCCCGCGGCGCCAAGGTCTCCGGAACCCGCTTCTACTTTTTGAAGGGCATCGGCGCCCGGCTCGAGATCGCCCTCATGAACATGGCGCTCGACCGGGCGCTCGAAGCCGGCTTCGTGCCGCTCATCACCCCCACCCTGGTGCGACCCGAGATCATGGACGGCACCGGCTTTCTCGGCGAACACAATGATGAGGTCTACTACCTGCCCGCCGACGACCTCTACCTCACCGGCACGAGCGAGGTCGCGCTCGCCGGGTACCACAAAGATGAGATCCTCGACCTCTCCGAAGAGCCACTGCGGTACGCCGGCTGGTCCACCTGCTACCGCCGTGAGGCCGGCTCGGGCGGAAAAGACACCCGTGGCATCATTCGCGTGCACCAGTTCAACAAGCTCGAAATGTTCACCTACGTGCTGCCCGAGAACGCCGAGGCCGAGCATGATCGCCTCGTCGCCCTGCAGGAGGGCATGCTGCAGTCGCTTGGCCTCAGCTACCGGGTTATCGACGTCGCTGCCGGTGACCTCGGCTCGAGCGCCGCCCGCAAGTTCGACATCGAAGCGTGGGTGCCCACCCAGAATGCATACCGTGAGCTCACCAGCACGAGCAACTGCACCACCTACCAGGCGCGCCGGTTGGACATCCGCTATCGAACCGAATCGGGCAAGACCACGCCGGTCGCCACCCTGAACGGTACGCTGGCGACCACTCGCTGGCTCGTGGCCATGCTCGAAACGCACCAGCAAGCGGATGGTTCGGTGCTCGTTCCGGGCGCGCTGCAGCCCTACCTCGGTGGCCTCGAGGTACTCACGCCGCTCCCCGTGAAAGGAACGAAGTGACCGCGGTGTCCATGACCGAGCGATGGCTCGTCGCCCTCGACATCGACGGGACCACGATGCACGAAGACGGCTCGATCAGCCAGGCCGTGATAGACGAGGTCGCCCGGCTCACCGCTGCAGGACACGAGGTCATGCTGGCCACCGGGCGTTCCGCCGCCGCAGCCCTGCCGGTGCTCGACCGACTCGGCATCTCACCGCGCTACGTAGTTTGCTCCAACGGCGCCATCACCATGCACCGCGACGCCTCAGCGCCCATGGGCTACCGCCGTGAATGGGTCGAAACCTTCGACCCCAGCGACGTGCTCATATCGATTCGCGCGCACCTCGGGTCGGCGCGGTTCGCCGTCGAAGACGAGCACGGCTTCTACCGCTATACCGAGCCGATTCCCGATGCCACGATCGGCATGGACAGCGAACGGGTCGATTTTGATGAGCTTTTGAAGCACCAGGCAACCCGTGTGGTCGTCATCTCCCCCGACCACGACATGGAGGATTTTCTCCAGGTGGTCGAGCGCATGGGGCTGAACCGGGTCAGCTACGCCATCGGGTGGACTGCCTGGCTCGACATTGCCCCCGACGGTGTCAATAAGTCCACGGCGATGGAGCGGGTGCGGGTGTCTGTTGGTGTCCCCCGCGACCGGGTAATGGCCGTCGGGGATGGCCGCAACGACATCGACATGCTGCAATGGGCTGGCGAATTCGGTCGCGGTGTGGCCATGGGGGAGTCCCCTGATGACGTTCTTGCCGCCGGATCGGAGGTCACCGGCAACGTGGCCATCGATGGCCTCGCAACGGTGTTGCGCACGCTCTGACGGGCATCCAGTCGTTTTTCAGCCGGCTCTGTCAGCCTGAGCAGTCCGCCATCGGCTAGAATCGGGCCAGTTCGCCCAATTGTTTCTACGCTGCATTTCTCGTGGGGGCACGGGCAACCGGGAGGGCTGTCCGAGCGGCCGATGGAGCCAGTCTTGAAAACTGGTGGGCAGAAATGTCTCGTGGGTTCGAATCCCACGCCCTCCGCAGCACCTGTGAAATGCACAACCACCGGCTTACAGCGACTGTCGCTTCAGGCCGGTCCGGCCAGCAATCCGATGAGAGGACATGAGTGAGCGACCAACTTCGCCCCCGCTCGAACGGTTCGCAGAACCTCAAAACCGTTGCGCGTCACGGCCGACTGAAGAAGTCGAATGCTGCCGTCACGGTTGCGAAGTTTCTTGCCGGCAGCCTGGCCGTCGTCCTGGTCAGCGGCTTTTCGGTCGGCGCGATCGCAGCCTATGACGTTGCAGCGAGCGTGCAGCCCAGCGTGCACCTCGCCAATGAGACCAACGGTCCGGTCCCATCGATCGGCGCCATCGACGGCGGCGTGAACATGCTCATCGTCGGCAGTGACAGCCGAGTCGGGCAGGATGCAGCCTTCGGTCCGGAAGACTCCACCGGCGACCTCAACGACGTGACGATGCTGCTGCACATTTCCGAAGATCACAGCAACGCGTCGGTCATCAGCTTTCCCCGTGACATGTTCGTCTCCATCCCCTCCTGCCCCGACCCCGAGGGCGGCTCGTTCAGCGCCATGAGCAGCCAGAAGATCAACACCACGCTCACCTACGGCGGGCTCGCCTGCACGGTGCTGACCGTTGAAAAGCTCACCGGCCTCTCCATCCCGTTCGCCGCCGAGGTGCAGTTCAGCGGAGTCATGGCCATGTCCTCCGCCGTCGGTGGCGTGCCGGTCTGCGTGGCCAGCCGCATCGAAGACGAATATACGGGAACGTTCCTCGACCCGGGCGAGCACATGCTCGCCGGCTACGACGCACTCCAGTTTCTGCGCACCCGCCACGGCGTCGGCGACGGCGGTGACTTGACCCGCATCAACAACCAGCAGTTGTTCATGTCCTCGCTGGTGCGCACGATCAAGAGCGCTGACACCCTCTCGGACCCAGCCAAGGTGTATGCCTTGGCCAAGGCGGTGACAGGCAATATGCGGCTTTCCGACAGTCTCAACAGCGTGACAACCCTCGCGTCGATCGCCGTGGCACTCAAAGACATCGACCTCGACCAGGTCGTCTTCGCGCAGGTTCCGACCGGCAGCACGGCCGGAGGGGTCAAGGCCGTTCAGCCATCCTTCGACAACCTATTCGAGGCGGTTGCTGCCGATCAACCCCTCGCGTTGAGCGGAACCACCGGCCGCGGCACCGTCGCCGACCCCAACGCTCCCGTCGAAGCCGCTCCCGCCCCGGCTGCGACCACAGATCCCATCGCGACCGATGTTCCAGCCGCGACCGATGCGCCGGTGGCCACGGAAGCCCCCGGAGTCGTCCTATCGGAGTCGGTGACCGGCCAGACCGCTGGCGACTATACCTGCACCAGGGGACGTACGCTCGAGAACCAGTAGCCGGGCGCGGCATCCGTTTTTCTGACCCGGTTGTCATGGTAAGAGTGGTTACCCGTGGTACGGCTAAGATAAGGGAGTGTGTTTGCGCAAGCAGATGCCAAGGAGACGTCGCATAGTTCGGCTTAGTGCACCACCCTGCTAAGGTGGAGTACCCTTTACGGGGTACCGTGGGTTCAAATCCCACCGTCTCCGCAGCAACTTGAACCCCTGATTCCCCTATACACACTGGGACTCAGGGGTTTTCCTTTGCCCTAAAATCGGCGTTTGCCACATTTCGCCCACAATTGAAATGGCCGCAGCGTTATCGAGACGCTGTGCAACGGCCTCTTAGTCGTCTTCGAAGAGGTCCGCGTAGACGTCGAGGGTCCTCGTCGCCGAGGCCTGTCCGAGCATTCTTTGAACCGCTTTGACATTCGCGCCGGAGGAAATTGCAAGAGACGCGGCCGTGTGGCGAAGGTCGTGCATCGTCCTGGGGGAAGACCAGTGGCGACCAATGCCGTTTTGAACCACGATCGCGAATGTCACCGGCGGCAATTCACGACCAGCTGACGTCAGAGTACGGCGGGCAGTTCACGGTTTTGGAAGCAGACTATGCGATCTTGCACTTGAACGACTGAGCAAGTTCTTCATAAAAGAATCTCACTGAATTGGTGAGGTTCTTTTTTTGCCCAAGGGCGTCCTTCAGCTGTTACATCCAGCCGCAGCCTCTCTCCTTAGGACGCCGCCGGAGCGATGAGCTTGGCTACGGTGAGCAAGATGACCGCGTCCTCGACAGCCTCCAGCGAGTTGCGGCCCGACGGCATCGTGATCAGGTCCCCGCGCCATCCAGACCATGATGCGCCATCCGAGGTGAGAACGACCCGCCCCTCGAGGACCTGCACGGTCGCTTCGGCCAGGTTGTCGTGTTCTCCGAGGTGTTGACCGGCGCGCAGAGCGATCAGCGTTTGGCGGAGGACGTGCGCGTGGCCGCCGTATACGGTCTCCGCGCTGCGACCACTGGATGCGTCCCGTGCGTGATTGAGATGGTGGCGCACGAGTGCGGTGAGCGACTTCTTTTGCATGTCGTTCTCAACTTTCATTTCCCCCATGCTCCGCTACCGCTGCGCGCGTGTCAACGGTACTGTGATCGCCGTGTGTGGCTGGTTGGTGCGCCCGGTCTGGGCGCATAGAGCCGCCAAACCTGTGGACACCAAACGACGCGGGTCTATTTGGTGTCCACAGGATTGGCGGCTCCGCGCGCGCTCCGGGTGCGCAGCCACGGGATGAGGCCACCGACGAGGAGCATTTCGATTTGCCGGGTCGAGAGTTCGTGGCGCACGGAGTAGACCTCATCACGCGTTGTGTTGCGCACGAGGATCTCCGTTCCGTTCGAGAGAGCCTCCCGGATCCCGTCGAGCACGAGCACGTCATCCTGCGCGATGCGATCGTGATCGGCCGGATCCGCGAACTGGAGCGCCAGCGCGCCGAAGTTGGCCAGGTTCTGCCAGTGGATGCGTGCGAACGAGACCGCCAGCACCACCCGCAGTCCGAGAAAGCGCGGGGTGATCGCGGCGTGCTCTCGAGAGGAGCCTTGCCCATAATTGGCCCCTGCAACGATCATGTGGCCGGTCGTATCCCGGGTGAGGGCGGCGCGAGTCGGGTAGGTCGGGTCGACTTGGTCGAAGGTGAACTCGGAGAGCTTGGGAACGTTGCTGCGGAAAGGAAGCACGCGAGCACCCGCCGGCAGGATCTCATCCGTCGAAATGTCATCGCCCACGATCAGGGCGACGGGTGCCTCAATGCGCTCGGAGAGCGGTCCGAAGACCGGCAGTGAAGAGATGTTTTCGCCCTTGATTAGATGCACCCCGATGGATTCCTCCGGCGGCAAGGGCTTCTCGAGCATCGCCAGGTTCACGCTCGACACCGCCGGAAGCGTGATCTGGGGATATTCCAAACCGAAGAGCCCGGGCAGGTCGCGCGGATCGGTGATCTGTCCTGTCAGCGCGGCGGCGGCTGCGGTCTCCGGCGAACACAGGTAGACCGAGTCTTCCTGGGTGCCCGAGCGACCGGGAAAGTTGCGCGGCATCGTGCGCAGGCTGATGCTGCCATTCGCCGGGGCCTGGCCCATACCGATGCAGCCCATGCAGCCGGACTGATGCAGCCGGGCGCCCGCCCCGATCAAATCCAGCGTGGCCCCCATGATGGTGAGGTCCTGCAGAATCTGCCGTGAGCTGGGATTGACGTCGAGGGACAGGCCGGGAAATGCCTGCCGCCCCTTCGTGATCGCGGCAACGATCGCGAAATCACGCAGGCCCGGATTCGCGGAGGACCCGATCACGACCTGTTCCACCGGGCGCCCCGCCACTTCGCGTACGGGCACGACGTTGCCGGGCGAACTGGGAAGCGCAATCAACGGCACGATCGAAGCCAGGTCAATCTCCTCGGTCACGTCGTAGGTCGCATCCTCGTCCGCAAGCAGTTCGGTGAAATCCTGCTCGCGCTGTTCAGCGCGCAGAAAGGTTCGCACTTGATCATCGGCCGGGAAAATGGTGGTGGTCGCACCCAGTTCGGCGCCCATATTGGCGATCACGTGCCGATCCATCGCGGTCAGGGTTGCGAGGCCGGGGCCGTAGTATTCGACGATCCGATTGACGCCTCCCTTGACGCCGTGCCGGCGCAGCATTTCGAGGATGACGTCTTTGGCGCTGGTCCACGGCGGCAATTGTCCGGTGAGCTTCACGCCCCAGATTTCGGGCATCCTGATGTACAAGGGCTCGCCGGCTATGGCCAGGGCTACCTCGGTGCCGCCGACGCCGATGGCCAGCATCCCCAGTGAGCCGGCGGCCGGGGTGTGGCTGTCGGAGCCGACCATGGTCTTGCCGGGGATACCGAAGCGCTGCATGTGCGTGGGGTGTGACACCCCGTTGCCGGCCTTCGAAAACCACAGGCCGAACCGTTGGCAGGCGGAGCGGAGAAAGTCGTGGTCCTCCGCGTTCTTACTATCGGCCTGCAACAGGTTGTGGTCGACGTACTGCACGGAAACCTCCGTGCGAGCGCGATCCAGTCCCAACGCCTCCAACTCCAGCATGACCAGGGTTCCGGTCGCGTCCTGGGTCAGGGTCTGGTCGATGTGCAGGCCGATTTCGGTTCCCGGCACCATCTCCCCGGAGTCCAGGTGTGATGCGATGAGTTTCTGGGCGACGTTGTATGCCACGGTGAGCTCCCTTACTCGATTGCGGCGCCCGCCGACATTCGTCGGTATGAATCAACCACCGGGGCATGCCACTGGTACCAAGGTAGGACACTCGTGACGCCGGGGCTAGCCTTCTCGAGGAGACTGGAAAAGATGGACCAGGAAGACAAGGCGCTGGGGCAGGCGAGCTAGGGTCTTGACATTCTGTCGAAGGGTGAGGTCCAGGACCGTACGGCGCTGTAGGCGCTCGCACGGTGCCTGGACCTCGGTCTTGGCCGGACGCTCGCAGCTAGTGCAGGACTCCGCAGGCGACCGGGTCGGTTACCTCGGCGGGGAGAGCCGGGTTGAGTTCGCTCGCACCCTCGGGATCGCTGAGGTTGTACGTGCCGTTGCCGTCGTAGTCGTTTCCGTGGATGACTACGACGCCCTCGCCGGCGCGGATGGCTTCGGCGATTTGCGCGGCGGTGCCGAGCCCTTCGGCTCCTGGGTATCCGATTCCGGCTACGTCCGTGAAGCGGATGTTGGTGCGAAGGTAGCTATAGGAGCCGTTTTTCGCGACGGGGAACCGGGTAACGTCGAGGAAACTGGCCGGCGTGGTGTCTCCGCTGGTGTTCAGGGACACCACAACGGGGCCGTAGGCCGGTACCCCCTCGGCGGTGTTCAGTCGCCCGTCGCCGTTTTTGTCCAACGCCAGCGTGGGGCATTCGTTCATGGCCTGTTCGCCATAGTGGATGTGCTGAGCGTGGGGAGCGTCGGGCGTCAAACCCCGCGCGCGGATTCCGATCGCCCGGATTGTCTCGCCGCGAACAATGGCGACCGCTCTACCCGACGCTCCCGAGTCGTTCAGCTCCGTGAGGTGGGCGGTCAGCACTACGTTGCCGCGCACCGATTTCGGCACATGCGCTGATGCCGGTGCAGCGCCCAACGATACGGCGATTAGCGCGGCTGCGCTCGCGCCGAGCACCAGTTTGATGTTCTTCTTCACGATTCACTCCTATGGGTTTTCGCCCATCGGGACGATCCCGACGATTAGTGCGACAGCGCTGATACGTAGCCTTCAGCCAAATGCATTGGCATGGATCGCACGCACGCGCGCCTGCGGCGAAGAGTATCCGCAAATCGGTCTTCCTGACAGGGGTGGTTGCTGACTTTTTCGGCCGCTTGCGTATGCCCTGTGTTGGTTCTCGCCATATGGAGTCTTGCTCCTCCCCGCCGTGTCGGCCCGCGGTATCTCTCTGGTCGCCGGTCGTCGAGAGGGCGTCCTGGACATCTGGTTCCGCGGTAAATTTTGGGAGGGGGTCCTCGATATCCTGTACATCTACGGTCTCAGCGGACTGTGGACCCACGCGCTGCGCAAACGCAGGAAGACGCGGAATGTCGCCGGCGTCGACCTGTTCAACATCGTTCTCGACATCGTGTATCACGTGGTACTCACCCGGATGTCGCTCCAAATCCTCGGTATCGGTATCGGGGTCTTGTCGTCGGAGGCACCGCAGCACATGCACTTCAAGTACACGCTCAACGACCTGCGCAAGAACCCCGGCGTGAACATCGCTTTGCTCGTGGTCCTCGTCCTCAGTGCCTTCCTTATGGCGAGCGGTGCGATGGTGCTGGAGCGCACGCTCGGCTCGGTGAACGCCTTGTTCGATCAAGCCAAGCCGCCGCACTTCTTGCAAATGCATAAGGGTGCCTACGACGAAGCGGCCCTGGATGCCTTCGCCACCGCGCATCCGGAAATCGACTCGTGGCTCATCGAGGACATGGTCGGTTACGACAGCGCCGCCATCGCCTGGGACCGCCCGGGCACGACGGAGTCCGGCACCCTGGCGGAGAGCCTTATCGACAACCTCTTCGTCATGCAGAACACCGCGTTCGACTTCCTCCTCGATGCCGACAGCACCATCGCGTACCCGGCTGACGGCGAGACCTTCGTACCGGTCGCCTATCAGCAGCGCTTCGGGCTGCGAGCTGGTGACGAACTTCACATCCGTACCGATGTCGGCATCGAAGACTTCGTCATCGCGGGCTTCGTGCGTGATTCGCAAATGGCCTCGTCGCTCTCCTCCGCAACGCGGTTCCTCGTCTCCGACGCCGATTTCGAGCGACTGCGCACGAGCGGTGGCAGTCCCGAGATCATCGTTGAGTATCGGCTCGCCGACCCGGCACAGGCGAGCGCTTTTCGGGCCGCCTACGAGTCGGATCAGTCGTTGCCGAAGAACGGGCAGGCCGTCACCGGCGACATGATCCGCATCATCAACGCCATCAGCGATGGCCTGGTCGCGATCGCATTGATGTTCGTGAGCCTCCTGCTCATCACCATCGCCCTCCTCAACGTGCGCTTCGTCATCCGCAGCAGGTTGCAGGACGAGGTTCATCAGATCGGCGCGATGAAGGCGATCGGCCTGCCGAACTCGACCATTTCCGGTCTGTACCTATCGAAGTACAGCGCGATGACGCTCATCGCCTGCGTCATCGGCGGCGGGTTCGCGATTGTCGCGTCGCGGGCGCTCACCAGCGGCATGCAGGCGAGCTACGCCGCCGCCCCCGTCGCAGCCCTGACTTTCTTGGTCCCGATTGCCGCGCTCGTGCTGGTGTTCCTCGTCGTCATCGCAATCTGCCGCCGCGTACTGGGCATCATCAATCGCATTGAGGTCGTCAGCGCTCTCGTCCACGGCTCTATCCTCAACGAGCGGCAAACCGCCCGACGCGGGAAGCGGCTTGCCCGCCGGGTGCGTCGCTCGGCGTTCGCCTCGTACGGCGGCGGCGACCTGGGCCGTCGAATCTCGCTGGTCGACCTCCGCTCCGAGGCAGGCCAGTGGATGCTGCTGCCGCTCGTCTTCCTGCTCGCCGTGGTTCTGATCACGTTACCGACGAACCTGCTCACCACCTTCCAGAGCCCGAAGTTCGTCACCTATATGGGTGCGCCCGAGAGTGACCTGCGTCTCGACCTGCAATTCTCCGACGATCTGGAGCAGGTGCGGGAGGAAGCGGATACGGCGCTCGCCGCCGACTCCCGTCTCGCCCAGGTGCACAGGTTCGCCAACGAACTTGTCGAGACGCGCGGGGACGAGGGGTGGGAGTCGATGCGCGTCGAGGTCGGGGAGTACTCGGGGAACACGATCCAGTACCTGCGAGGCGGGCCACCCTCCGCCGGGGAGATCTCGCTATCGGTGCTCAACGCCGACCGATTCGGTGTCGACGTCGACGACGCGTTCACGGTGCGCCGTGACGGGAGCGAGGTCACCCTGACGGTGAATGGTGTCTATCAGGACATCACCAGCGGCGGCCAGACCGCCAAGATGGCGGGCGAGGCGACCGGCGTCGTCACCGGCTACATCTACTACGCCACCACCGCAGCCGGGCAGGACCCCGCCGTGATCGCCACCGACTACGGCGACCGGTTCCCGGCCGCGACCGTCGTACCGATGGGCGAGTACGTCTCGCAAACCCTCAGCTACGTCACCAGTGCTTTCTTCAACGCAGCGCTGCTCGCCATCGTGTTCGCGGTCGGGGTCGCCGCGCTCATCACGACCCTGAATCTCACCCTGCGTCTCGCCCGCGAGAAGCGCCGCTCCGGCATCCTCTCCGCGCTCGGATTCTCCGGCTCCGAGCTCGCAGCGCAGCTACGGTTCAAGGCGATCCTCACCGTCGTGATCGGCACCCTGATCGGCGTCGTCGTCGCTGCGACCCTCGGCGAGGCTCTCGTGGGCGCAGCGATCTCTCTCGCCGGTCTCGGCATCTCGAACCTGGCGTTTATCCCGAACCCGCTGCTCGTCTACGTGGCCTACCCGCTGCTACTCATCGCCGTCGGCACGATCAGTGCCGTAGCCGTGTCGTCGCGGCTGCGTCGCGGCGACACGAGCGCGTGGCTGCGCGCATGATGCACACGCCCCGTCCCGCGAATCATGAATCACCGAACGGATCACACATGACGCTCTCCGAGGCACCTTCGGCTTCTCCCACGCTCGTCACCACCGCCCTCGTCACGACCGCCCTGCAAAAGTCCTACCACTCGACGGAGCCGCCCACCCGAGTGCTCAACGGCATCGATCTCGCCGTTCGCCAAGGCGAATTCCTCGCCGTCATGGGCGCCTCGGGCTCCGGAAAATCGACGCTGCTGTACTGCATCAGTGGCATGGACCGGCCGACCGCTGGCCACGTGCGCCTCGGCGACCTCGACCTCACAGAGCTAAGCGAACGCGACATGAGTCACACCCGGCTCACCAAGATGGGTTTCATCTTCCAGCAGGCGTACTTCTTGTCCAACTTCAATCTGCGCGACAATATCCTGCTGCCTGCGCTCAAGGCACAGCCCAAAGCCCGCGCCGAAGTCGAAGCCCGCGTCGACGCGATGCTCGAGCGATTCGGCATCGCGCATGTCGCCCACCACGGCATCACCCAGGTGTCGGGCGGCCAGCTGCAACGCGCGTCGATCTGCCGGGCTCTGGCCACCACGCCCGCAGTGCTCTTCGCCGACGAACCCACCGGTGCCCTGAACAGCAGCATGACCCTCGACGTGATGGACGCCCTCACCGGCGTGCATCGGGACGGCACCACGATCATGATGGTGACCCATGACCCCGCGTGCGCTGCCCGCGCCGACCGCGTCGTCTACCTGCGCGACGGCCTCCTCGTCGATGAGCGAGACCTGGGCGCCTGGCAACAGTCCGACACTTCCCGGCGTGAGGACGAGCTCCTCTCCTGGCTGCGCGACCACGACTTCTAGTTGCGCCGCCGCTACAAGTTATGCCGCTGCTACACGGCCCGGCACGCCTTCGCCCCGATCCTGGCCGTGACTCATTCAGTCGGAACTGGTCCTCTGATTCTCGTTACATTCGCGATTAGCGGACCCTCAAGGACGCAGAGCCAAGGTCCGTGGTGGCGTGTCGACCTGGCGGGGAACTGACCGACTATGCATCTCTATATATATAGTGATAGTTTCACGTCATGGTCCCTCTCAGTCGTGTCACTCCGGCCACCGTCGATGTGCTGAATGCCTTTCTTAGTGGCGAAGCGCCCATCTGGGGGCTGTTCGTCGTGAAAAAGACGGGTCGTCCGGCAGGCAGTGTATATCCCATTTTGGAGCGGTTGGAAGGTTCAGGATGGGTGACATCAAATTGGGAGGACGATTCCGAACGGACTGGTCCACGTCGACGCCTTTACGAGTTGACTTCGGACGGAGCTGCGGCCGCGAGGGAAGTGGTCGCCGCGGCTGAATTGCGCGATCACGCACGGGCGGCCCGAGTCGTTGCCGTCCCGAGTGAGATCGCGGCGGGGACTCTCGCGTGAAGAGCGACGTGGTCCTTCGTATCATTGCGCTTATGCTGCCCGGCCCCGTACGAGCCCGCTATCTCGAGGAATGGCGCGCAGACTCACTGGCCGCGGCGGATGCCGGTCTCCGGCGACGCGACATAGCTCGCGGCGCTGCAGTGCTCACTTTGACGATTGACCGCGATCTGCCCGCACACACAAAGGAGCCTCGCGGCGCAGTGCCGCGCCGTCTCACGCGCCGAGGACTTGGACTTTTCGCGGCCGCGGCGGTTGTTCTCACTGGAGCGTGGCTCACCAACGGTGGAATCGTGCCCGAGGGGCGCGATATCTCTCCGCAGGCGCTCGTCACACTCAGCGCAGTTGCGTGGATCAGCTTTCGTCTGGCAATACTGGCCGTCTTGGTCGGCGTGCTGTACTTCGGCTGTGCTGGGGTCATGGCCCGATCAACCCGTGCCAGAATTGCGACAGCGGCTGCCGTGACAGGCCCCGTTACAATCGCCCTTGCCGTCACCTTCAACCCCCATTGGACTGTGATGCTGGCCGGAATCCTCTTGTCAGCATTCGGGTTCCTGGTAGGGCTCGTGCTGGTGACCGGGCCGTCCCCGATCTCACTCGAACGACGTGTAGCCAGCCGTTCGAAGAGGATCCCCGTCGCTTTGCTCGGTGTTGCTGCAGTTGGCGTGGTGATCGTGATTGGTGCGGTCGATCTTCTGGTGTGGAACCCCCAGGCGAAAGTGCCGGCGCTGAGTTTCGATGCTATCTATGCGCGGATGGTTGAGGTCGATCAGTTCAGTCCATCGTCGGCAATAGTCGGCGTGACGTTGTGGGCGGCATTCTGGGGTGGTTCAGCGGTGACTGTCTTTATTCTCGCGGCACGACGGAGTCAGATGTGGATGACACCAAGACGAGTGTCGATGCTCTTGCTGAGTATCATCGGCAGCGCAGTCTTCTTCCGCTTCTTCGCGGGTTTCAGTATTGGGATGTCGATAGCTGACACCTTCGGAACGAATGGCGCTAGTTCGTCGATCGCTTCGGCAGTCCTGCCGTACGTCGGTCAATTGGCACTAGCTACTGCAGCCATCCTCTCAGGATGGGCACCCAAGATTCGCAACGCCGATATTCCTGAAGCCGGCGACGTTGCGGTTGCGTAGCCCGGCGCGGACCGTCTCCGCAACCGACGTCAATTCTCACGATTTGGTTCCAGTTCGCTGGTACGAACCAACGCCCCTCGGCCCGACAGCGGCTGGGCCAACCGTGCTCTGGCTGCATGGCGGCGGTTTTTTCCGAGGCGGTCTCGATCAGCCTGAAGCGCATGCCGTCGCACAATCGCTCGCCCGGCACGGGATGATGGTCGCGACAGTGGACTACCGACTTGCTCCGCCTCCGGGTTTGAGCTGGATGAAGTCACGTACGGGCCTGTCCAGGGGGCGCTTTCCATTGCCACTCAACGATGTGCTCGCCGCGTACCGCAAGGTAGCTGCGCGGTCACCCCAGGGAGTGATTCTGGGTGGAGCGAGCGCTGGAGCCTGCCTCGCCGCTGCCGCAACCCTTCGCGCCATCGAAGAAGGTCTGCCCCCGGTCGGTGCCGTGCTTGCATACGGGTTTTTCCATGCCAAGCATCAGCGAACAGATGACGTCCAGCAGCGGGCTCGCGGTCACCGCCGGATCACACATTCCGTCTGGGGCCTGAATGCGATGAACCGCAACTACGCCGGTTCAGAGGCCGCACTCGCTAACAGATTCGCGTTCCCTGGCAGTCACGACCTTCACCAGTTTCCGAGAACCCTTTCAATCAACGCAGAGAAGGACAACATGCGCGCGTCCGGCGACACATTCGCATTAGAACTTTCCACCTACGGAGTAGACGTACAGCACCACGTCCTGCAGGGCACTCGTCACGCATTCTTGAACAGACCCGGTGACGATGCATTCGCGACGGCCGTCTCATTGATCGCGAAGTGGAGTCTCGGCGCGTAGCTCCACCCCAATTCGGTTCAGACCGGCGGCGTCTCGTGCCCTCAGCGTCTCGAAACACATCGGTTATAAGACAGATTGCACTTCGGGGGCCGTTCGGAATGTGACTCGAGTTCGGCTTGCAACCTTGTCGAAGTATTTATCGTCTATCGGGGCTGTCATCTGTGAATGATGGGGGCAGCCCAAGTTCCGAGAGCCGGGTTTCGGGACCATCGCCAGGTGTGAAATTACTCACGAGATGCAATCGACTGATGGCCCAGATAATTGCAGCAAAGACGACAGTTGCGATAGCAATGGCCAGAGCGTAGATCATGACGACGCCGTAGCCCTGTGCGGGATCGAGGAATGGGTAGGGCACCCATCCGTCGGTTGCCCCGCGAATGGTGACAACGATGATCCACACGATGGGGTAGACCAGCGCAACCCATATTTTATTGAGCGGAAGGGCACTGCGGTCGCTGAAAATCACCCAATCCAGTGCGGCATAGAGGGGCAGGATTACGTGCAAGACGGAGTTGGCCCACGCGAGGGACACGCCACCTTCAAGTCCAGCCAACAACACGTTATACACGACGCCGGTGATGACTATGTACGTTGTTGCACAACCTCGCGCCAACATCAACGACCGGGATTGGGGTCGTCCGGAGAGGGACACGACCGCGGCGACCAGCAGCACAACGACCAGAATAATGTTGCTTTGCATGGTGAAAAACCCGAAGAAGTTGAACGGATTGATCGTCGCGCGCGTGGCCGTGTCGAAAAATGTCGACAGAATCGCCACCGTGCCCAGTGTCGCGACAGAAAGTCGCACCGTAGCTACAAGATATTTCACGATTTGCCTTCGATCAGTGGTGCCATTATTGGATAATCCGCAATTCGCTCAAATCTTAGGGGTCAAATCTTTTTTTAAGTGGAAGATGCCCACGTCATGGAATCTGACACCCTTGATGCCGAGAACACGGCCCGTTTTGTGCTCGCCGGACTCGCACCAGCCTGGGCGCCCTGCACGGTGGGCGGGAACGATTAGCCGCCGATCCCGTTCACAAACGCGACGCTCCCGGCAGCAATCTCCGCGCGAGCCTGTTTGTGTCTAATGGTGGGTTTGCCGTCCCCGTCCTGACGCCCGTAGTCTCCGAAGAACGCGTGAACTGCGCCTTCCACCACGAGGCGAATAGGAGCAGCCCGACGACCGGATCACGAGTGGCCCCGGCAAAAGTTTCAGCGTCTGTCGCCGCCACAAGTCCGCCGAGGGAGTGACCGCCAACAACCCAGCGAGTGACCGGATGATGCGCGGCCCGGGCCGTTGCAAACGCTCCGGTAGACAGAAAGCGATTCCGAGGGGTTGCTTGGCAATAACCACCAGGTGCCCCGACTCGACCAGTGGTCGAAGAATCGCGGAATAAGCGCGAGCATCGACTCGAGCGCCGGGCTGAAAGAACACTCCAACGGGGCTTTCGAGGCCCGTTGGCGTCATCACGATTTCGGTGGCGTCCTCCGTCACCGTGACTGTGCGGTCGGACTTCATGGCAGCCAGTGCAGGAGCTTCGGCCGACTGGGGCACCAGCCAGGCAACCGCCGCGATCATGAGAGAGCTCCCGTGCAGCCGGAGCTGCGCGCATCGCGGTTGGGGGATCCGCGGAAGCTCTTGAATTTCTGCACGACAATCGACTGATCGTGGATGACTTCGAGTTCCGGCACGGAACGATGGACGATGTATTCCTTTCCGTGACCTCGAATCGAGCGACCACATGAGTGCACTGATTCTTGCTCGCCGTAACTTGCGCATTTTTTTCGGGATCAGACCGCGGTTTTCTTTTCGCTGCTTTCTGCGCTGATCCTCATCGGTCTTTATGCATTGTTTTTGGGCAGTCTGCCGGTCGACAACCTGCAATCGCGCTTTCCAACTGCAACAAATTCTGAGGTTCAGGCATTCGTTGACGCGTGGGTCTTTGCTGGAATCACGATGATCACAATCCTGACGACCGGACTCGCTGCGTTGAGCGTTTTCATTGAAGACTCCTCTAGCGGTCGCTTCAAAGACTTTCTCGTCTTGCCTATTCGGCGCGCCAGCCTGATCTTCGGCTACATGACCTCTAGCTTCATCGTTTCTATCGTCATGACCGTGGTTGTCGTCGCGATATCGCAGGGGTATACGGCCATTCGCGGCAACGTTACGATGACGGCGACCGAACTGCTTCTTACCCTTGGCTATGTCGTTGTCGCTGCCGCCGCGTTCTCTGCTCTCTCGGGATTTATCGTGACGTTCGTTCGGTCCAATAGTGCTTTCGCGGCGATGATTAGCATTGTTGGAACGGTTATTGGATTCCTGGCGGGTGCCTATATTCCTGCCGGCACTCTTCCGACAGGCGTCGTGAATGTCAGGAACGCGATGCCTTTCGCCCGGGCGGTGATGCTCCTTCGGCAGCCGTTCACCGCGCATTCGGCGGAAGCCCTCACTGACGGACAATCCGAGGCGGTATCTGCGCTAAATGATTTTTACGGAATAGCCATCTCTGTCGGCGACTTTGATGTTTCGAGCGCAAGAGCATTCACCGCGCTGGCCATAGTATGCCTTGTTTTTGCATTGCTCTCGTCTTTCCGTCTCTCGCGGCGCATTCGCTGAGCGGCGGAATATCGAACAGGCCCACCGCAACAATTGCACCGTTATGTCCACGCCGAACCCAATATCTGAAATGTGAGGCAGCTGCTAGAATATATATAGGTTTTTTGAGTCTTGCCTTGTGTTCTAACCGTCAAGCGCAGGCCGCACACTTTCCGTAAAACCACGCCGTGGGCGTGACCGGATCGATGGCACGAAAATCGAGTGCATGATGCACTCGGATTCACGGCATGACAGTGAACTCGCGACCGCGCGGTCGTTCTAAAGATCGCCACGCGCGGCTTGGACATGCCTGGTGGGTTTGATGGGCAGTAGGTGGCCCATTCTGTGTGTTTCGATGACCGGGAGCGGCGCGTTTGCGGAAGATTATCGGTCGATGGTCCTTCCGTGTTTTGCTATTTCAAAGGAACGATCTGTTGATAAATGTACGTGTTGTGACAGTTGTTCTTCGTCACGAGGAAGCCTCCCGCGCGCCCTCGATCGTTCTGGTCCGGGTCAACCAGTTCGGACACGTTCCTGCTGTGCTTATCGACCCGATAGACCGTAAGGGCCTTGTTGTTGACGGAATCTGGCTGGGCGCGGATCTCGACGACCATGCTCACGGCACCTTGTACATCAGAGTTCGAACTGGGAAATGGGGTCCGAGAACGGCTCGTAGTGTTGCGCCCGAACTTATTCACCTAATTTGCCGGTGCAAAACATGCGGGAAAGAGGCGAGGTTCCGTCGGAATCCGTTCTTCGGGCGCGGTTTATCTGTTCATGAATTCATTATTCAATGTTCGGTGTATTCCCATGTCGAACTCGTGCGGACACCCGCATCATCAACTCTTGCCGCACCTCTAGCGGTCGAAAACCAAACACGCCGAACACGGCGCCGGCGCTTTCACTTCAGTCGCGCACGCGAGGCCGACTAACCCAGGGCTGATTGAGTCAGCGACTGCGGCACGCCGAGAGGCCCTGTTCGAGCCCGCAGCGATCTGGCACTTTGACCGCGGCCGCGTTTATCGCGCCGCTTACGCGACGAAATCACAAGCCCAGGGACGCCGAACCCTTCGAGCAACCCCGGTGAGTCACCAGCCCAGCCGGACCGCTCCTAGCTATCCCTGCGGGCACACTTTGCCTCTGCCTGAATCGCAGTGTCCTCGAGGCATCAACCTGTGGGCGGCGCGAGTCCGAGGCGCGGGTAGAGCACGACGAATGCCTCGTCGAGACCGTCAGTGAGGGCAGGAAGCACGTGCCCATCGTTGGGAGATTGCCAATACGTGACCGTCATGCCCGCTGCCGAGGCAGCGGAGGCCATCCGCTTCTGTCCGGGTATGAATCCTGCATCGTTAGACCCCACGGTGAATACCGCGACCATGTCGGAGAATTTCTTCGATGCCAGCAGGTTGTTGAGAGGTTTCACCGCGTCGGAGGCGGCTTAGTCACCGTGGGAGACATCGGCCAGCGTCGGCGCGTCGGAGATGAGTGCTGCGGGCGGCAGATAAATCCCGGCTGGCCGAGAGGTGAATCCTGAGACTGTGTTCGGAATGATTTGGCTGCCGGTAGTGCCCTTTACGGGTAGACCGGCCGGAGCCACCCAACGCTTGTAGAGCGGCCCACCTTCCTTGGCCCCGCTGACGGCGGGTAGCGCGATTGCCGACTCTGTCGTGATGTCGAAGAGCGAACCCAACGTGCGGTTGAGCCCAAAGCCGGCATTGATCGCTAGCGTCCCAGCCGCAACGAAGAGCACAACGGAGGCCGCGGCGATGATCTTGCGATGAAGGCGCGACTTCCGAAGATTTGTCAGAGCAATTGCGACCGCCGTGCACGTCCCGGCAAACCAGAGGAAGCTGACCAGCCCGGGCGACAGTCTGGCGTTGGGTTCGCATGGGCTTGGTCAGCTGACGTGCACATGGGGGCGGCGTTTGGCGTTGGGTTCCGATTCGCGCAGGACCTCGCGGGTTACCGGGGCGATCTCGCCATGGCCGGTGAAGAGAAATTTGAACATATTGGAAATGGGATTGTTCTGGGTCCATTCGAAGTAGATCTCCGGAATGGTCCCGGTCTGGTCGCGGATCTCCAGCAGTACAGCCGCGATCGTGTTGGGCACGTTACCGCTGGTCACTTGGAGGACCCGGTACCCGTGTTTCACCACGCCGCGTACGAGGAGGTCTTCTTCGAAGTCTGACGAATCAGAGGGCAACACCTCCAGGAAGATGATGGGTGAGTTGCCCGGGATGTTGCCGAATCGGTGCTCATCGCGGCTCTTGTTGCGGTACTCGACTTCGGTGTCTTCGTCAGGTTCATGGGAGATGAGGCGGATGACGTCGTAGTCCTCGGCGTCACTGGTCACGAAATCGAGAGCAGAAGGATCCAGAACGATGGACGTCGCCCTGAGCTCGAAGGACCGACGTACGCGCGAGACGAGGGAGGTCACCATGATGCCGAGGATGAAGAGCGCTGCGATACGTACCCCGTCAGGGCGTTCGACGACGTTCGCGACGGTCGTGTAGGCCATGATCGCCGCGATGGCACCGAAACCGATGGTCGGCCAGCGCTGCCTTTTACTCCGGGCCGAGAGGGTGACGGCGACCGAGGCGGACGTCATCAGCACGAGAACACCCGTTGCGTACGCGCCACCCTGAGCGTCGACGCTGGCTTGAAAGGCAATCGTGATCACGAAACCGATCCCGACGAACACCAGCACGAGGGGACGTGTGGCACGGGCCCATTGCGGAGCCATTCCGTACCGCGGTAGATATCGGGGTACGAGGTTGAGCAGGCCGGCCATGGCTGACGCCCCCGCGAACCAGAGGATACAGATGGTGCTGACATCGTATGCGGATCCAAAAAGTGGCCCGAGGAATTCGTGGGCGAGGTAGGCCAGAGCGCGACCATTGGCTGGCCCACCGGGTTGGAAGTCGGCCTGCGGGATCAAAAGTGTGGTGACGATGCTGGAGGTGATCAGGAAACCGCTCATGATGAGTGCCGCCGTGGTGAGGAGCCGCTTCGTGCCGCGGATGCGGCCCGCCGGATCATCGTCAGTGTCGGTGGGGCTGCCTTGGATCTGCGGCATCACAGCCACCCCGGTCTCGAATCCGGACAGGCCCAAGGCCAGTTTGGGAAACACCAGCAGCGCGATTCCCACCATGACGAGCGGATTTCCGTGCTGCACGGTCAGCGCCGCCCACCAGTCCGTAATCAAAACACTGTTCGCGGCTACATGCGCGATTGCGACCAGGATGACGACGGAGTTGAGAAGCAGGTAAACCGCGACGAGGACGACGGCGATGCCGATGGCGTCCTTGAAACCACGGAGGAAGACAATCCCCAGCAACGCGATTATGAACAGTGTGACGGGTACCTCCTGGCCCTGCAGCCACGGTGGTGTGAACGGATTCTCAATTGCGTGAGCCGTGGCGTCGGCCGCCGATAGGGTGATGGTGATCATGAAGTCCGTCGCAGCGAATCCGAGCAGAACCAGCACGAAGATCTTGCCGGACCACCACGGCAGCAGTTTTTCCAGCATATGAATGGAGCCGGATCCTCGGAAGCTTTCGGCAGCCACCCGCCGGTACACCGGCAAAGCACCGAACAGGGTGAGGGCGACCAGCACGATGGTGGCGATGGGCGAGAGTAGTCCAGCGGCTAGCGCCGCGATCGCCGGCTGATAACCCAACGTGGAGAAATAGTCGACACCGGTCAGGCACATCACACGCCACCATGAATGAGTCTTGTCGGCCGTGGCCGCGTGGGGGTCCACCTGGACACCCTGCCGGTCTCCACCGTCTTGTAGGAGCCAGGCTTTGAGGCTCCCGGCCGAAGCCCGCGGTATGTTCACGAGCACACCTTACGCCTCAGAAATTATTGCTAGTTCCGACCGAATGTCATCAGCGCTCGTCGCATCTGGTCACGGCATGCTGGGTGGATGCTCCTAGTATCGTCGAGCGATTTTAGGGCTGGATTCGGTCGGCGATCATGGATTGTCACCCGTCGCGTTTTCGGCGATGACCGCGTCATGTGCGGAGACGATTTGGGGTGTGAAAAAGCCCCACCGGAGGATTCCGGCGGGGCTTTCATCAGGATGTTGACGTGGTTACCGTCATCGGCCGACCCGCTGGCAGGGTGAGCGAGGGCATCCTCAGCTGACTCGGAGAGTGGCGGTTAAGCCATTCAGCGTGACGTTTCCAACGATGGCGGGCATGATCGGAGTGGAAGTCACCTCGCCCGTCACCGGGTTCGGTTCGAGGCCGAGCACGGTGCCGAGCACGGACACTGCGGCCGCAGCGGACCAGGCCTGCGGGCGGCAGGCGGCGGGGTAGGAACCCGCCGCGGTGACAGCAGTGGAGGCGTCGCCGGAGTGGAGTTCGGGCATCCGGTAGTCAAACGACTCGGCCGCTGCGAGCAGGCCGGTGATCAAAACGCCTGCCTCGGCTCCGAAGCCGGCGCGGCCGAGCCCGGCGATGGCAATCGCGGTGTCGTGGGTCCAGACCGAGCCGCCGTGGTAGCTCACCGGCCAGTACCCGGCCGAGTCGGTGGACATTGTGCGAAGGCCGTAGCCGGAGTTGAGTTCGGGGGAGACCAGACGGGCAGCGACGAGGGCGGACTCTTCGGCGGTGAGTAGACCTGTTCCGAGGAGATGGCCGATGTTGCTGGTGACGGTGTCGACCGGGCGCTTGAGCGCGTCCAAGGCCACAGCGGGGTAACGGCCCTGTGGAGAGTCGATCCAGAACGACTGGCGGAACCGGGTCTTGAGCTCCTCGGCCCAGGCGCGCCAGGTGTCGCCGCCGGGCCGGTTAAAGGTGTCGAGCAGGTCGGCGCCATCGATCGCGGCTTGGTAGGCGTAGGCCTGGACCTCGCAGAGAGCGATAGGTCCGGCGGCGAGGCTTCCGTCACGCCACTGGATGGAGTCACCGGAGTCCTTCCAGCCCTGGTTGGCGAGCCCGTGCCCGGTGCTGTCGACGTACTCGAGAAATCCGTCACCGTCGCTGTCGCCGAAGTCGCGCATCCAACCCAGAGCCGCCTCGAGGTGTGGCAGGAGGGCCTCGACCTCGGCATCGGCCATGCCCCAGCGGTGGGCGTCGGCCAACAGGCAGACCCACAGGGGAGTGGCGTCGACGGTGCCGTAGTAGAGCGGCGGCAGCGACACGTCTTCGCCGAGGATCGTGAACGCGGCGGGCCGCAGCTCGTGCATGATTTTGCCGGGCTGTTCCGCAGTCTCGGCGTTGTTCCGGGTGCCCTGCAGCTGGGCGAGCAACCGTAGGGTGGAGGCCGCGAGCTCGGTGCCGAGGGGGAGCAGGAACCGGGCAGCCCAGAGTGAGTCCCGGCCGAACAGGGTGAAGAACCAAGGGGCGCCAGCGGCGAGGAAAGGCTCATCCGGCTGTGCCGTCGTTGCCATCCGCAGGCCGGAGAGGTCGTCGAGTGCGCGCTGCACCCAGCGGTCCAGGCGCGCGTCGCCGGAGCTCACCGATACCCCGGCCCACTCGGGCAGGCCCGAGGCCGCCTGCACCACGGTCGTTGAGTGCTCGATGTCGATCGTCCACTGCACGGTGACGCTGCCGCGGGCAGGCACAGTGACCGACCAGTCACCGCCAACTTCTGTGGCCGCTGTGCTCGGCACACCGTCGTCGCTCAGGGTCACCAGAGCCGCTACGGTCGGGGTGGCCAGGTGGATGCCGGTGCCCGTCTCTTTCACAGTGATGACCGGCGCCTCGGGTAGGTCGGCTGCCCCAGACGTGACCTGCGCTGCGCCGCCACCAAGACCGGCCTTGACGATCTGCATGTCCGCGAAATCGGGAACCAGGCGCACGGAAACAGTCGTGTCAATCGCATGCTGCAGTCCGGAAATAAGAGTGATGCTCTCGGTCAGGTGGCCGGCCGTGACTTTACGGGTAACCTCCAGTCGCAACCGCGGGTCGGCGGTGCGGTCGTCGAGGTGGCGCAGTAGTGCACTGAACGTCATCTCGCCAGCGCCGCGAGCAGCTGAGCCGATCGGCTCGCCCGCCGACCCGCCGACCCGCAGGCTCCAGCCGGAGAGGACACGGGTGTCGGAGTGGTACAGGCCATGAATAGGAAGCGTTGTGCGTCCGTCGGACCCAGACCATGCCTGGGTCGGAGCGGCCAAAACAATGGCGGAATTATGGAGCAACGGCTGGACCGGGTGAGAGAGCATGAGTGAGGTACGACTCCTAGGTGTTGTGGTGCGATCTGGGGGAAAAAACGAAGGGCGCCGACTACTCCTTCACGGCGCCGTCGGTGGTGTTCATGATGCGTTTTTGGAAGATGAAGAACATCACCGCGACCGGGATGGTCATGATTGCCGCCGCGGCGAGCTTGAGCGGGTATTGGGTGCCCTGGCTCAGCTGCCCGGAGGCCAGCGAGGCCACCCCCTTGGTGAGTGTGGTCAATTCGGGTGATTGCGTGGCCACGATGAAGTGCGACAGCTCATTCCAGGAGCCCTGAAACGACAGGATGATGATCGTGACCAGGGCCGGCCGGGCCATCGGTAGCACGATCGACCAGAACACTCGGAAGTTGCCTGCCCCGTCGATGCGTGCTTGCTCTTCGACGCTTGCCGGGATCGATTCGAAGAAGTTCTTCATGATGAAGACGCCCGCGGCGTCGGTGAGCAGCGGCACGATCATGGCCACATAGGTGTCGTAGATGCCGAGTTGGTTGATCACCAGGAACTTGGGAATCAGCAGCACCACCCCGGGCACGCTCATCACAGCGATGAGCAGCGCGAAGATCACATTGCGGCCTCGAAAATGCAGCCGGGCCAGGGCGTAGCCGGCCAGAGAATTGAAGAACACGCGGCCGAGCGTGACGAAGACCGTGACGATTGCGGAGTTCTGGAACCAGATCGGGAAGTCCGAGTTGAGGAACAACCTCTCGTACGCGGACGTCGACCAGGTCTGCGGCAGCAGTGAGATGGGATTGGTGGCTGCTTCGACATCCGTTTTGAAGGAGGTGGCGACCTGCACGAGGAAGGGAGCGATGTAGATCATCGCGAGCACGATCAGGATCGCGTACAGCAGCGACCGGCCGGCGATCGCGCTGGTGGGTAGCTGCGGCCGGCTCAGGTTGCGCAGTCGCTGGGAGGCGGTGCTGGGGCGCATGCGGGTTCTCACGGCGGTGGTCATTTGGAACCTCCGGAGGTCGGGGTTTGCAGGTACAAGCGCATCCGCCGGGCGGAGACGGCGCGTTCGGCCAGTAGCCAACGTTGAAACAGGGTGAAGACCACGATGATCACGAACAGGATGAACGCGATCGCGGCGCCCTGGCCCCAGGCCTGGTTGGTGAAGGCGGCCTGGTAGGAGAGATAGGCCGGGGTGAGCGTGGTCTTGCCTGGCCCGCCCTGGGTGCCGGTGTAGATCTGGTCGAAGACCTGCCAGGCACCGATCAGGCCGAGAGTGAGCACGGTGAACAGGGTCGGCCGCAGTTGGGGGAGAGTGACTTGCCAGAATCGTTGCCAACCGTTGGCGCCGTCCATTACGGCGGCCTCGACGACATCTCCGCTGAGGTTCTGCAGCGCGGCGATGAACAACAGCATGAACGTGCCGCTGGTGGTGAACACGGCCATTAAAATGAAGGCGCTCATGGCAACGGATGGCCCGGCCAGCCATTCCCAGAACGAGATACCGAGGAACGAGTTGCCGGTGAGGACGGCCGGGCCCGTCTCAACGCCCAACGCCTCGAAGATGTTGTGCAGCACTCCGCTGGGGTCGTTGAACCAGTTCGGTCCGTTGACGCCGATGAAGGAGAGCAGTTTGTTGACAGCGCCACTGGCGCTGAACAGGAACAGCCACAGCACCGTGATGGCCACAGAACTGGTGACCGACGGGAAGTAGAACGCGGTGCGGAAGAAGCCGCGGCCGCGCAAGATCTGCCGGTTGACCAAAACGGCCAGGAACAGGGACAGCGTCGTCTGGATCGGTACGACTAAAAGGACGTACCAGGCGTTGTTGCGCAACGCTGTGCCGAAGTCCTGTTCGGCGAGGCCGCCGCCGCCGACCAGGGCGGAATAATTGTCCCAGCCCACAAAAGCAACGGAGCCGGAGAAGGGGCTGCCGCGACCGTTCCAGTCGGAGAAGCTGACCCAGAGGGCCATCAGCACGGGGATGACCAAAAACATTCCGAGCAGGATGATCATCGGGGCGGTGAAGAGCCACCCCGAGGCGGCCTCACCGCCCCGGATACCGGAACGGTGAGGCGTGCGTGCAGGCATCGACATGGGGCTACTTCAGTAGCGCTTGAAGGTTCTTCTGCGTGGAGTCGAGGATCGCTTGCGCGTTCCCGGTTTTGAGTGACTCGAGCTGTGCGTTCAGGTCGCTCACGACATCCGCGGCGCCCTGCACAACGGGCACACCCTGGGCATAGTCCGCGCCGTCCAGGAACGGAATCAGGGTGGGGTTGGCGCTCTTCCATTCGGCGGCGGCCGACATGATCGAGGGCATCGGACCAAACTCCTCAGAGAAGGTCAGTTGGGCGTCCTTGCTGGTGAGCTGTTCCACCAGGTTCAGGGCCGCGGTCTGGTTGGGGCTGTCGGCGGCGATGCCCCAGCAGTTGGTGAATTGCAGGGTGCCCTTGCCCTCTGGGCCCGCCGGCAGTTCGGCCACCGTGTAGTTGACGTCGGGGAAGTCGTTCGTCATCGCGCCGGTGATCCAGTTGCCCTCGATTGTCATGGCGGACAGCTGCTTTCCGAACGCCTCGCCGCCCCAACCTGCACCGATCTCGCTGGCATAGCTCATCACGCCGTCGTTGAGGAGCGTCTGCGCGTATTCGAGGCCCGCAACATTCTCCGGGCTGTTTGCGGTGGCCTCGGTGCTGTCCTCGTTCATCAGGCTGCCGCCGGCCTGGGCCATGAACGCGCCCAGGCGGGCGTATTCGCTGCCGAGGGCGAGGCCCACCTGGGAGTCGGTGGTCAGCGTTGCGCTCACCGTCGCGAGCTCGTTCCAGGTGGTGGGGATGTCGGCATCCGTGAGCCCGGCCTGGGCCCAGAGATCCGTGTTGATGAGCAGCTGCAGGGTGGAAAAGTCCTTCGGGGCGCAGTAGAACTCGCCGTCATAGGTGAAGGCACTGACCAGACTGGGGTAAAAGTCGTCTTTGTTAGCAAGGTTGTCACCGTAGGCGAGCAGCGAGCCGTTCGACGCGTACCCGGCGAGGGCATCTGTCGAGAGGTAGAACACGTCGGCAGGCTTCTGCGCGGCGAAGCCCTGGGCGAGCTGCTGATTGAGGTCGCTCGCGACGCTGACCTCGGCGTTGGTGCCGGAGGTCTTGGCCCAGGCGGCCACGGCGGCGTTGACGACAGCGGTCTCGGCGTCCCCACTTGAGCCGATCAGAACCGAGAGCCCCTGGGAGGAGTCGCTGGTGAGTTTGCCTCCGGTGGTGGCGGAGTCACTGCTAAAACCGGATCCGGAACCACACGCGCTGAGGGTGAGGGCACCGACCACGGTGAGACCTGCGCCGATCAGCAAGCGGGAGTTGCGTCGTTGCATCTTGATGCTCCTTCTATCGCGCTACGGTGCGCAGATCTTGTGTGGTGTTCACAGTAGCTGACTTTATTTGATCGATCAAATAATATCTTGGATCGATCTAATGCAGCGAGGCTTCAGCCAATGCAAAAGCGGTAGCCTGTGGAGAATCAATATTGGGTCGATACATTCTGAAGGTTTGTGGGGAGGATCGATTATGGCTTCGATGCCCACGGTGACGGATGTTGCACTCGCGGCAGGCGTTTCCCGCCAGACCGTTTCCAATGTGATGAACTCGCCCGGCATTGTGCGCGCCGATACGCGTGAACGGGTCGAGGCTGCGATCGCGCAGCTGGGTTACCGCCCGCACGCCTCGGCGCGGCGATTGCGCACCCGACGCAGCTCCACCATTGGTATTCGGCTGGATCCGATGATCGACGGCATATCGGGGTCTGTGCTGGATCGGTTTTTGCACGCGTTGACCGAGCAGGCCGACAAGCAGGGTTTACGGGTGTTGCTGTTCACCGCCACCAGCCCCGAGGACGAGATCATCCAGTTGCAGCGCCTGAACGACGGGGCTGACGTGGACGGCTTCGTGCTTACTTCCACTTTTGCTGGCGACCCCCGCACGAAGTGGCTGATCGAGAACAAGATCGCCTTCGTGACCTTTGGGCGGCCCTGGGGGACCGACGACGTGAGCGACCCGCAGCACCTCTGGGTGGATGTCGACGGCTGGGCCGGGTTGTATGAGGCGACGCAGGCGGCGCAGAATGCCGGTGCGCGGCGTATCGGCTACATTGGCTGGCCCAGCTCGGCGGATACCGGCGATGACCGGCGCCGAGGCTGGCACGATGCGATGCACGAACGCGGCGACGTGACCGAGGCTGACCTGATCGCACTCGAGGCAGTTACCGTCGATGGTGTCGCCGAGGGCACCGCTGCGATGCAGGACCTGCGACGCAGGGCAGGGCCGCTGGACGCAGTTCTCTGCGCGAGCGACTCGCTGGCCCTGGGGGCGATGATCGCCAACCCTGAGCGGGTGCCGGTGACGGGCTACGACAACACACCGGTTGCTGCCGCAATCGGACTGTCGAGCGTGGACCAGTCGGTGGGAGAGGTCGCCGCGGCCGTGCTTGATCTTCTGACCGGCGAGTTCGGTGGTCAAGTGCACGGTGCGCCTGAGTCACTGCAGCCTCGGTACCAGATGATCAGACCCCGGCTGGTCACGCGAGCGTTCGCGGCGATCCCGATGGAGATGTTGGTGTGAACTGGTCTGGCCGCGGGATCAGAAGTTTTCCTGCGCCCCAGAATTGCGTCTCGACAATGTCTGAAAAGATACTGCCTGGTTGACGCACGTCGTACCGGCGTCAGGAGACGTTGATCGGTCGCACGCCTCCGATAAGGTTAAACCGTCCCGCCATACCCGGCACCCCTCGATCGGAGGAGCTCCATGTCCACCACAGTCACAGGCGTCATTGCCCGCTCGAAGGGCGCGCCAGTCGAACTGGTCGAAATCGTCATCCCCGATCCCGGTCCAGGCGAAGTCATCGTGGACATCGAAACGTGCGGCGTCTGCCATACCGATTTCCATTACAAAGAGGGCGGCATCAATGACGATTTCCCCTTCTTGCTCGGGCATGAAGCCGCCGGACGCGTCAGTGTCATCGGCGAAGGCGTTACGCACGTCGCGGTCGGCGACTTCGTGGTGCTCAACTGGCGCGCCGTCTGCGGCGAGTGTCGAGCCTGTAAGCGGGCCCAACCCTGGTACTGCTTCAACACCTTCAACGCCACCCAGAAGATGACCCTCGCCGACGGTACCGAGCTCAGCCCGGCCCTCGGCATCGGCGCTTTTGCCGAGAAGACCCTTGTGCACGCCAAGCAGTGCACCAAGGTGAATCCGGAGGCCGACCCCGCGGCCGTCGGCCTCCTGGGCTGCGGCATCATGGCGGGCATCGGCGCGGCCATGAACACGGGCAACGTCAGCCGAGGCGACTCGGTGGCCGTGATCGGCTGCGGCGGAGTGGGGGATGCTGCGATTGTGGGATCACGCCTCGCTGGCGCATCCGTCATCATCGCCATTGACCGCGACCCCAAGAAGCTCGCCCAGGCGAAACAGCTCGGGGCCACGCACGCCATCGACTCGTTGAACCTGGATGAGGCTGGCGTCGTCGCAGCTGTGCAGGCACTGACCGGTGGATTCGGCGCCAACGTCGTCATCGACGCGGTCGGGCGTCCCGAAACCTGGCGGCAGGCGTTCTATGCCAGGGACCTCGCCGGAACGGTCGTGCTGGTCGGGGTGCCAAACCCTGAGATGGTGCTCGAAATCCCCCTGATCGACGTCTTCGGGCGCGGCGGCTCGCTCAAATCGAGCTGGTACGGCGACTGCCTGCCGGAGCGCGACTTTCCCATGCTGACCGACCTGTACCTGCAGGGGCGGCTACCGCTTGACGAATTCGTCAGCGAGAAGATCGGCATCGGCGAAATCGAGGCCGCATTTGAGAAAATGGCACGCGGCGATGTGCTGCGTTCGGTGGTGGTGCTCTGATGACCGCACGCATCGACCATCTCGTCACCGTCGGCACCTTCAGCCTCGACGGCGGCACGTGGGACCTCGACAATAACGTTTGGATCGTCGGCGATGACACCGAATGCGTCGTCATTGATGCCGCCCACGACGCCGACGCGATCCTGAAGGCAGTAGGCGACCGTAAACTGCTGGCCATTCTCTGTACCCACGGGCACAACGACCACATCGGTGCAGCCGTCAGCGTGAGCGCCGCAACGGGCGCACCGGTCTGGCTGCACCCAGCTGACACCATGCTGTGGGAGATGGTCTTTCCCGCGGATGCTGCTGCGGCGGCCACGCAACCGAACGCGCTGAAAAATGGCCAGCGCATCGCCGTCGCCGGCATCGAACTCGAAGTGCTGCACACGCCGGGGCACTCGCCTGGAGCGGTCTGCTTCTCTGCGCCGGCACTCGGCACGGTGTTCAGCGGCGACACGCTCTTCCATGGTGGGCCGGGCGCAACCGGCCGGTCGTTCAGCGATTTCCCGACGATCATCGACTCGATCACCACCACGCTGCTCACACTGCCGGCTGCCACCGTGGTGCGCACCGGGCACGGTCAGTCCACCCTGATCGGCGACGAGGCGGGCCACCTCGAAGAGTGGATCGCCCGCGGGCACTGAGCAAGAAGTAATTCGCTCGAGTTCGCCTTGCACTTTGTGCGTCGTTGCACTTAGTGTAAGCAGATGATTTCGCTTGACGCCGCACCCGATCGCCGCGCCGACCTCAAAGCGCGGTACCGCCAGGCCATTCTGGATGCCGCCGACTCGCTCATTCGCGAGCGGGGCAGACCACAATTCAGCGTCGACGAACTCGCGGAGCGCGCCGACGTCTCCCGGCGCACGGTTTTCAATCATTTCTCATCGCTCGACGATGTGATCATGACCACCTGCACGCAGGTGCTCAGCGCCACCGTCGACGAATTTCGGGCGGCAACGGCATCCACCCCACTCGGGGACGGTCGTCGCGACGGCCTGTTCGAGGAGATCACGACGGCACTGCGCGCCATCGACCTGCCGCCCGTGGTCGCTTACCTCGCCGGAGTGCTCACGGTCGAGGGCGAGAACGGTCGCTCCCGGCACAGCATCGGTGACGTCTTCACCCGCACGACCGAACAGTTCTCAGCGGAGATCGCCGGTCGCACGAGCGCGATCGACGCATTCGAGGTTTCCATCCTGGTCAGTTCGGTGATGAACGGCATCGCCATCGTATCGGCGCACTGGTTAGCTCGAACGGGTGGCACGCTCGACGCATCTTCCCGCACTGTCTGGTACGAACTGCTCGACCGCCTCATCGTCACGATCCGTACCGGATACGCCCCGTCCAACTGACCAAATGCATTCCGCTGGTGATCCACCACCTCGACTCCCGATGACGGGATGCACGACGCCACTTCGGTCATCCGACCACACCTCACTCATATACAGAAATTGAGAATATGGCATCGCTTCTCTACCGACTGGGTCGGTTCTCCGCTCGCCGAGCGTGGCTGGTCATCGTTGCGTGGGTGGTCATTCTCGGCCTCGCCGTCGGTGCGTTCTCTGCCTTCGGCGGAACACTCACGTCGTCCGTCAGTATCCCCGGTACCGCCACTCAGAAGGTCAGCGACGAACTTGCGGCGAAGTTCCCGGCGGCCAGCGGCGGGCGAGGAACGGTCTTGTTCACTACGACCGACAACTCCGTTTTTACCGGCGTGCAGAAAACCGCCATCGGCGCCCTGCTGACACGCACGACCGATCTCGACAGCGTGAAATCGGTGACGAATCCCTTCGATACCCAAGCCCAGATCGATGACCAGGCGCAGCAGGTCGTCGACGGACGGCAGAAGATCGCCGCTGGAACGGCGCAGATCGATGCGGGGCAGGCGCAGATCGATGCGGCAACGGCCGAGGCCGGGGCTGCGCAGAGCCAGCTCGATGCGGGCCGCGCGCAGGCCGAGGCGGCGGGTCAACTCGCTGCTGCTGGGCGGATGCTCGATGCCCAGCAGGCGCAGATCGATGCGGGCCGCACCGCGATTGCCGAGCAACAGACGGCACTCACGGCAAGCCGGACCGAGCTCGAGGTGTCGAGCACCACGCTCGAACAGGGAGCCGACCTGCTCGACCTGGCCGCGGGCATCCGTCAGGTTTCGACCGACGAGACGACCGCCGTCGCGAGTATCCAGTTCGACACGTCGCTCAACCAGGTTTCGCCCGAGTCGAAGAAGGCGGTCGTCGCGGAGATGGACGACGCCGGGATAGCCGGCGTCAGGGCTGAGGTCTCCAACGACATTGCTGCGAGCCTCCCCGAGATCCTCGGTCCCGGAGAGATCGGCGGCGTCATCTTCGCGGCCATCGTGTTGTGGGTCATGCTGGGCACCCTGATCGGTGCGGGGCTGCCATTATTGAACGCGTTGATCGGCGTGGGCGTTGGCGTGCTCGCTTCACTCGCACTGTCCGGGGCCGTCGAAATGCTCTCCGTCACTCCGGTTCTGGGAGTGATGCTCGGGCTCGCGGTCGGCATTGACTACTCACTCTTCATTCTCAACCGGCATCGAACGCAACTGCGCAACGGGCTGCCCCTGCAGGAATCGATCGGGCTGGCCAACGGCACCTCCGGCAACGCGGTCGTGTTCGCGGGCGCCACCGTGCTCATCGCTCTGCTCGCCCTCAACCTCACCGGCATCCCCTTTCTCGGGCTCATGGGCACGGTCGGTGCCGTCTGCGTCTTCGTCGCCATTCTCATAGCGATCACGCTCACACCGGCAGTTCTGGGCCTGGTCGGCACGAAGATCCTCACAAAGAAGGCCCGCGCGCGGGTCGGCCACGCCAGCAACCATGCCCGGGTACCGGTCAAGCCGATGAACACTGTACGCGCCGTCGTCACGGTGGTCGTAGGCATCGTCGTTCTTCTTGTCGTGGCCATCCCCGCGCTCTCGATGCGCCTCGGACTCCCCGCCGGTTCGTCCGAACCACTGGGCTCGAGCGCGTACAACGCTTACAAACTCGCCGACGACAAATTCGGGCCGGGCGTGAACGGCCCGCTGCTCGTCGTTGCCGACCTTGAGACGGCCGTCACGGATGAGGACCTGCTCGCTGAACAGGTACGCATCGGAACAGCGCTCCGTGCCGAGAACGACGTCGTCGCCGTCGCGCCGATCGGAGCATCCGATGATGACCTGCTTCTCGCTTTCCAGGTCATTCCCGCGGAGGGGCCGAACAGCGAATCGACCGAGCAGCTCGTACGTGACCTCCGAGGAATCGACCTCGTCGGGGTCGCTTCCCTCGGTGTCGCCGGCAACGCATCCGGAAACATCGATGTGAGTGAAAAACTCGCCGCCGCGCTCCCGCTGTACCTTCTCGTTGTCGTGGGGCTCTCACTGATTATTCTGATCTTCGTGTTCCGATCGATCCTGGTGCCCGTAACTGCGACACTGGGCTTTGTCTTGTCGCTGTTCGCCTCCTTTGGGGCGATCACGGCGGTCTTCCAGTGGGGCTGGCTCGGTGCTGTGTTCGGCATCCATGATCCCGGGCCGATCCTGAGCTTCCTGCCTATTCTCGTTGTCGGCGTTCTGTTCGGGCTAGCGATGGACTACCAGTTGTTTCTGGTCAGTGGGATGCGCGAATCGTACGTGCATGGTGCATCGGCGCGCCTCGCCGTGCAGCGCGGGGTGCACGCCGGGCACACGGTGGTTATCGCCGCCGCGCTCATCATGGCCTCGGTCTTCTCCGGCTTCATCTTCTCGAACTCGGTCATGATCCAGTCGATCGGTTTCGGGCTCGCCGGCGGCGTACTGCTGGACGCGTTCGTGGTGCGGCTGCTGATCATCCCGGCCGTGATGCACTTGCTGGGGGACGCGGCGTGGTGGTTGCCGAAATGGCTCGATCGCATTCTGCCCAACGTTGATGTGGAGGGTGCCTCGCTCGAACGAGCGCACCCGGCTGCCGCGCCCGAGCGTGTTCCGACGTCGATCGCCTGACCGGTCGTGAAGGTGGGGATCGCCTGGCGCGCGTTCCTGCCGCAGATCATCGAGCCGTGAGAAGTGCAGGGTAAACGTCGCTGTCACGGGCACTTCTCGCGCCTCGATGAGCGGATGCCGCTCGGGGCGGCATTCAGCTACCGCCTATTCGGTGACCTGCACGTCTTTCGAGAATGCCAGGTAGCCACTGAAGTCCTTGCCGACGCGTTCGAACGCCGTCGGGTACGGGTGCGGGTAGCTGAAGGCACGATCCTGCAGCACGGTGTCACCGTCTTTCACGCTGAAGTACTGGCATTCGCCCTTCCACGGGCAGGTGTACGGGGTGTCGCTCTCGACGAGCAGATCGCTCTTCACGCTCGCGGGCGGAAAGTACCAATTTCCCTCGATGCGGATCAGATCCTGCTCGGGTGCCTCGGCGATAACGGTGTCGTTCAGTACGGCTTTCATGACAAACCTCCTAGTGTTTTGCAACGTTACCCGCGGAAGCCGAATTCTCCCAGCATGGGAATCATTTCGCCCGGCGCAGCGGTTCCGCGACGCGCGGTACCTCAAGCCAGCACACGCTGGCGACATGACTGGCGGTGATGCGAATGCGACCCGTCACCGAGCACACGTCGACGACCGATGCTGTGCAAGTGCGATTCATCCGCTCTCCCGAGGGTCGGTGTATTAAACGGAAAAACGTGCTCTAAAATAAAAGCGTGCCGTAGTTTGCACCAAGCCGAGGAGACACCATGACCGCCGAATCGATCCGTATCACTGCCGGGCCGAATGCCCATGAGCACGAACCCGCTGCGGCGCCGTGTACCTGCGGTCACGACGACAGCGAATCGATTGTTCTTGACAGCCGCACCATCCCGCACGCGATCCGTCACGCCGCGATCTTCGGTGCGTTGGAGGCGATTCAGCCCGGAATATCGCTCGACCTCATGGCGTCGCACGACCCGCTGCCGCTATTGGCCCAGCTCGAACGAAACCACCCGAACACTTTCAGCATCAGCTACCTCGAGAGTGGCCCCGATGTGTGGACCCTGCGCCTGACCCGCATTCTGTAGCGGTTCGAGATGAAACCGAGCCTCAAGCGCCGGCTGTGGCACCAGATCACCGGCATGCTCGTGCCCGTCTGGCTGGTCCTCGGGATCGTCAGCGTCATCCTCTACCGAGGATCGTCGTTTGGCCCCTGGCTCATGGTGCATCTGCTGCTACTGGGGGCCCTCTCGACTGCGATCCTGGTCTGGAGCCAGCACTTCGCCGACAGCCTGCTGAAGAACACGGCTCCCGGCGGCCGGAACTGGCTGGGCGTTCGACTGACCGTTCACACGGTCGGCGCGGCGCTGGTGATGATCGGGATCACCGGCGCCTGGTGGCATGTCGTACTCACCGGAGGAATCCTGGTCGGGCTCAATGCCGTCGTGCACGCCACCATTCTCGTGCGGCAGCTGCGCGGCGCACTCCCGGCCCGGTTCGCTCCGCTCGTGCGGTACTACATTGCTGCGGCCGGATGCCTCGTGGTCGGTGTCACTCTCGGAATTTGGATGGCCCACCCCGGCAGTGCGGCGGCGAGTGACTATTACGACCGGCTCTACATCACGCACATCGGGCTGAACCTGCTCGGCTGGGTCGGCCTGACCGTTATCGGCACCGTCGCCCTGCTGCTCCCGACCGTGCTGCGTTCCCGAGTGCTGTATGCCACACGGGCCGCCGCACGCCCCACCCTGCCGACTCTTCTGGCCGGACTGGTGGTTTTGGGCACTGGCGCCTACGCCGACTCACGAATCATCACTGCGGCGGGTGTACTTATCTACCTGGTCGGCTTTGCCCCGGTGCTCGGGGAGTTGGCCGGGCACGTGCGCCGTTCGCCCGCCGTCAGCTACGCCGGGTGGTCTATCACCGCAGCCCTTGCCTGGTTTGCGGTGTGCGCGCTCGGTTTTGGCACCGTCGTAGTCACCGCTACCAGCTGGGCGGATGCCGCGGCCGGCCTCAAAACGCTCGTGCCGTACTTCGCGGTCGGCTTCGGCGGCCAGATCATGATCGGCGCGCTGAGCTTTCTCATTCCGGTCGTGCTCGGCGGCGGACCGCGGGCGTCCAAGGCCACCGCGCACGAACTCGATCGGGCCGGCCTGTTCCGAGTCAGCATCGTCAATGGCGCACTCGTTCTCACCCTTCTGCCGGTGCCCGACGACGTCGCCGCTCTGCTCTGGGCCGTTCTGCTCACGACCCTTGCGGCGTTCATCATTCTGATGGTGCGGGCGCTGCGCATCAATCGAAAGAACCGCACCCCTCCGGGGGCGCAGCTTCCGCCATTGGTGCGTGACGTCGCGGAGAGTCCCGCGCCGCAGCCACGTCCTCGCGCCAGCATGCTCATCGCGGCGGCGGCGACCCTGGCTTTGACCCTCGCCGTCGGCGTCGCTCTCGAGCCTTCCAACACGAGCCTCGGCTCGGGCTCGGGCTCGGGCTCGGGCGCGACCGGCCACACGACGACCGTCGATGTCACGATGATTGACACCCGGTTCAGCCCCAACATGATCAACGTTCCGGTCGGCGACAACCTCGTGATCACCCTCACCAACGCCGACGGCATGCTCCACGATCTGGTATTCGACAACGGAGTGGAGTCCGGCTCGGTCGAGCCCCAGGCCAGGGCGACCGTCGACGTCGGGATGATCGGCGCCGACCTGGGCGGCTGGTGTTCGCTGGGGGGCCACCGGCTGCTCGGAATGCTGCTGACCGTGAACGCAATCGGTGCGGACTCGACCGCCTCTGCCGATTCGCACGCGACCGCACTGCACGGCGACGCGGCGGCATCCGGCGGCGTAGACTCCCTGGCCGAGCCGGGAAGCGATTTCGTCGCGCGTGATGCGCGGCTGGCGCCCGTGGCATCCGCTACCGTGCACACGAGCACGATGACCGTCAGCAATACCGAGACCGAAGTGGCCCCGGGCATCACACAGATGCTGTGGACCTACAACCACACGGCGCCCGGGCCGACGCTGCGCGGCACTGTCGGTGACGTCTTCGAGATCACCTTCCTCAACGCGGGAACCATCGGCCATTCGCTCGACTTTCACGCCGGCTCGCTCGCACCGGACAAGCCGATGCAGACCATCGACCCCGGGGAAGAGCTCACCTACCGCTTCACCGCCACGCGCTCGGGAATCTGGATGTATCACTGCTCGACGATGCCCATGTCGGTCCACATTGCGAACGGTATGTTCGGTGCGGTGATCATCGACCCACCCGGACTGACCGCCGTCGAGCAAGAATATGTGCTGGTCCAGTCCGAGTTCTATCTGGGCAGGCAGGGCGAGGAAGGCGACCCGGTCAAGGTGCAGACGCAGTTGCCTGACCTGCTCACGTTCAACGGCTACGCGAATCAGTATGTCGCCGCGCCGCTGACCGCGACCGTCGGCGAGAAGGTGCGCATCTGGGTGCTCGACGCGGGCCCGAACGTCGGGAGCTCCTTTCACGTGGTCGGAGGTCAGTTCGACACCGTGTTCTCGGAGGGTGAATACCTCCTTCGGGCCGGTGGCAGCACCGGAACGGGTGGGGCGCAGACCTTAGCGCTCGCACCCGCCCAGGGCGGCTTCGTCGAGCTCACGTTTACCGAAGCGGGTACCTATCCGTTTATGAGCCACGTGATGTCGGATGCGGAGAAGGGCGCGCGCGGGCTGATCGTCGTAACTGACTGACACGTTCGAAAGCTAGTGCTCGCCGCCGAGGTTGCCGGCGAGGCGGGAATGTAGTTCGTGGCTCGCCTCGTTCAATCCCTCGATGACGACGCGCTTGTCGTGTCGTTCATATTTGTTGGTGATGGCGTCGAGGGTGGCGACGGTTGAGGCATCCCAGATGTGTGATGCCGACAGATCGATAATGATTCGGGCGGGGTCGTCGGCGTATTCGAACTGGGTCATCAGGTCGTTGCTCGAGGCGAAGAACAGGGCCCCGGTCACGGTGTAATACGCCGTCGGCACGGGCTGGTTGAGAGCAACCGTGCGTTCCACCCGGGCTAGGTGGGCGACTCGGCGCGCGAAGGCGACCATGGCCACGATCACGCCGGCGACGACGCCGATGGCCAGGTTGTGGG